>JAOUIH010000256.1 GCA_029884165.1 Gammaproteobacteria bacterium
CCAGCTTGCCGACGGTGGCCGACTCGCCGATGTCGTCGAAATCCTCGTAGCGGATCGCCGCCTGGACGTCGAAGTTCTCGAACAGCGGCACCTGCATCTCGGCAAACAGTGAGTTCACGGTCCTTTCGCCCGAACTGTCCGGCGTGGGGCTCGAGTTCACTACGTCGGAAACGAACGGATACGTGGTGCCGTCCCGGTGCGTGTAAACGATCGTTCCATCGAGGCGGGGATCGCGGTCGTCGACGAACGACTCCTTGCGGATCTCGTAGCCGGCCAGCAGCCCGACCGGTCCTGCGGGCAGGTCGAAGATCTCGTTGTTCGAGAACTTGACGTCGAACATCTTGAGCTCGGTCTCGTTGTCGCGCCGCACGTCGATCAGCGCGCGCTCAATGTTGCTGCCCACGCCGCCGACGAACGGGTTGTACGCGGCCGGCGTCGGGTCGTTCAGCGCCTCCTGCATCAGGATGTTGGATACGCGATTGTGCGTGATGTCTTCCTGCTCGGCCTTCGACCAGGTGATCGCCGACTCCCAGTCCCAGTCACCCATGGTGCCACGGAAGCCCTGTACGATGCGGTAGTAATCGGCGTTGTTGTCGACGACGCGTGGCAGCTCGGCGAAGCGGTAGTTGTCGATATCCAGCGCAAGACCTCCCGCGGGAATCGCGAGCGTCACGCCGTTGACGACGTCCGGCAGCCGGTTCGGCGAGCCGGCCGGTCCGTACGGGTTGTAGTAGTTCTGGGCGCCAACCCGCAGCGTGACACCGCCGAGGAACGTCGACGCATGCCGTAACAGGTTCGTCTCGGCACGGTAGTAGCCGAATTCCGTGAAGCTCTCGAGTCCGTTCTCGAATTCGTGATTGACGTAAACGAACGCGTTGTAGCGATCCAGCGCCGAGCTGATGTCGCGGTTCTCGTTCTGGTTGTAGCGATAGGTGCCCTGGCCGTCCGGCGCGCCGCAAATGCCGGTCGGCAGCGGGTACGCGCAGCTTTCGTCGCCGACCGGGTAGGTCTCGAATTCGCCGGCGTCGTCAACCAGCCCCGCGGCGACCAGCCCGTAGCGGTCCGTCACGCCGCCCGAGTTCATGGCATTGACGATGTCGTACTGCCCGTACAGCGAATTGATCGAGTCATTGCGGAACGCCGCGTCGCCCTCCCAGGGTGAGCCTTCCGGAATCCGGTCCCGGAAGTCGGAATTCGCCCAGCGCGGATCGTCCTGCGAGTTCACGCGGTCGCGGGTGTAGTAGTTGAAGAACACGCCTACATTGGTGCGCCGATCGTTGAAGTAGCGACCCCACTCGAGCATCAGGCTCTGGTCGTTGCGCGGCAGGTTGTCGTAGTCGTCATAGCGCAACCCGATATTGAAACCTTCAAAGTCGGTCTTCAGTACGGTGTTGACGACGCCGGCCACCGCGTCGGCGCCGTAGATCGCGGTCGCGCCCTCGCGCAGGACCTCTATGCGATCTATACCGAAGACCGGTATCGTGTTCGAGTTGACCGTGTTCACCGGCACGAAGCTGCCGCCGACCTCCTCGGTCTGGTAGGCCGCGTTGTTGACCATGCGCCGGCCGTTTATCAGGACCAGCGTGTTGCCGGTCCCGAGGCTCCTCAGATTGAACGCGCCGACATCCCCGCGGGCCGAGTTGACGCCGCCCGAGATGTTGGCGGCCTCGTTAAAGTAGTTCTGACCGTTCTCGGGCAGCAGATCGAGCAACTCGTCACCCGACGTAACGCCCAGCGCCTCGATCGTCGCCTGGTCTACGACGGATACCGGCAGGGCCCCGGAGATCTTGGCGCCGCGAATCTGCGAGCCCGTAACGACGACCTCCTCGATATCTGCCTCTTCCTCGGCCTGCTGTGCCTGGGCGGCCGGCAGCGCCGTAATGGCCAGCGTCAACGCGAGCAGCCAGGCGCGCTCTGCGCGCGCGCTTCCCCGAACGATCCGATTCATATGTTGTCCCTCTGACAATGCGTGTCGAAGCCCGGCCATGCTGCTCTGTGCCGGGCGCCATGACGGATTAACGCGAGTCGGGGGGGCAACCCGCCAGTCGCCCGGGCGCATGAGGCCGACAAATTGTTCGGCCCGGCGGGGAGGTCGGCCGGGCCGGCGGCGAAACTTTGATAAAGAACGAACTCCGTCGCGATCCGGGGGCTCAGCGGAGCAACTGGGGTGCCACGAATATAGAGATGACGGAGACGATCACGATGCCGATCAAGTTCAGCCAGAAGCCGGCCCGGACCATCTGCGGGATGCTGATCGAGCCGGTCGCGAACACGATCGCGTTCGGCGGGGTGGCCACCGGCAGCATGAACGCGCAGCTCGCCGCGATCGTGATCGGCACCGTCAGCATGATCGGCGGCACGCCGGCCTGCACGGCGATCGCGCCCATCACCGGCAGCAGGGTCGCCGTCGTGGCAAGGTTGCTGGTCAGCTCCGTCAGGAAGATGACGAGCGCGACCGCCGCCAGTACGAGTATGCCGGTCCCGAAAGCATTGAGCGGCGCGAGGCTCTCGCCGAGCCACAGCGCCAGCCCCGAGTCCGACACCGCCGCCGCCAGGCTCAATCCGCCGCCGAACAGCACGAGCACACCCCAGGGCAGCCGCGTCGCATCGTGCCAGGTCAGGATCTGCGGCTGCGACGCACTGCCGCTCGGCAGCATGAACAGCAACACCGTCGCCGTCATCACGATCCCCTGGTCCGA
>JAOUIH010000257.1 GCA_029884165.1 Gammaproteobacteria bacterium
CGATTCCGACGAAGTGCGCGCGGCGGCCGATCGCATGGCGCACCTGGCGGGTCGCTTCCTCATCGAGCAGATGGTCGGTCCGACGGTCGCGGAGATAATCATCGGCGTGAATCGCGATCCCGGTTTCGGGCTGACGCTGCTGGTCGGTGCGGGAGGCACGCTGGTTGAACTGCTCGACGACACGGTGTCGCTGCTGCTGCCCGCATCGGAGCAGGAGATACGCGACGCGATCGGCCGGCTCCGGGCGGCCAGGCTGATCGATTCGTACCGCGGCGGTGAGGCCGGCGATATGGAAGCGCTCGTCGCCGCCGTAAAGGCGGTCGCGGCTTACGCGGTCTGCCACAACGCCACGCTGGTCGAACTGGACGTGAACCCGCTGATCGTGCTGCCGCGAGGCGCGGTCGCCGTGGATGCGCTGGTGCGCCGGCGCCCGGGCGGCCCGGAGCGGATGCGTTGACCGGCAGGCACTGCGACGCGACGCCGACCTTCCAGCGCCGCCAGGGTTACATCGGCGGTGGCTGCTACGTGACGCCGGCAGTGTTCGCGGACTGCACTGACGGCATGCGCTTCGTGCGCGAGGAAGGGTTCGGACCGCTGCTGGCCGTCCTGCGGTTCGCACCGGAGGACGAGGCGATCGAACATTACACGCAAGCCAAAACAGTTTACGCTAGCCCCGGCAGGGTTCCGCGCACGTACTGAGAGGAAGGCCCCGTGAAGCAGGTCAGTCGATTCGTTTTCGCCGCGCTGCTTGCGGTCTTCATCGGCGCCGGTCCGTCCGGCTGCGGGCAGGACGATCGTCCTTCTGCTCTTCCGCCGAAAGCGGTATTCATCATCGCCGATGGCATTCCGGCCGATTTCCTGGAGCAGACGCCGACGCCGAATATCGACGCGATCGGCGCCGCAGGCGGTTATACCCGGGCGTACGTCGGTGGCACGCCGGGCACGGAGTCCGAGAGCCCGACGGTATCGGCGGTCGGCTATATGAGTCTCGTGACGGGCACGTGGTCAAACAAGCACAACGTGTGGGACAACGAGGTCGAAGCGCCCGACTACCGCTACTGGGACATCTTCCGCATCGCGAAGACGCACGACCCGTCGCTGCGGACGGCGGTGTTCTCGACCTGGCTCGATAACCGGACCAAGCTGCTCGGCGACGGGCTCGAAGCGGCGGGCGGAAAGAAGATCGACCATCACGTGGACGGCCTGGAACTCGACACGGAGAGGTTCCCGCAGGACGAGGCGAGCGATTACATCCGGGACATCGACGCCGTGGTCGCCGCCGAAGCGGCGCAGTACATCCGCGACGAGGGGCCCGACCTCTCGTGGATCTACCTGCAGTACACCGACGACATGGGACATTACTTCGGTGACAGCCCGGAGTTCGCCGCGGCCGTGCAGCTCATGGACGGTCACATCGGTGCCGTATGGTCGGCGATCCGGGAGCGCCAGGAGAAATTCGGCGAGGACTGGCTGATCGTGGTCACATCAGACCATGGTCGCGATGCGCTGACCGGCAAGGAGCACGGCGAGCAGACCGAGCGCGAGCGCAGCATCTGGATCGCCACGAACAGCACCCGCCTCAATGCGCGGTTCCGGGAGACGCCGGCAATCGTCGATATCCTTCCTTCGATCGCCGCGCATATGAAACTGACGATCCCGGACCCCGTGCGAGCGCAGCTCGACGGGCAGCGCTTTATCGACTGAGACCCGGGTTCGCGCGAACAAGTGACAGGCCGACTCGCAAAGCTCGACAAGAAACGGCTGGCGGCCTACCTGCAGGTGATCCTGCTCGCGCTGGCCGCGTCGGTCATTTACAGCGCGCCCTACCTGCGACAACTGTTCAAGACCTCCCTGCTCGACACCTTCAGCCTCACCGAGGTCCAGCTCGGCAACCTGAGCACGGTCTACGCAATGTGTTCGATCGTCTGCTATCTGCCCGGCGGATGGCTCGCCGACCGCGTGGCGCCTCGCACGCTCGTCATTTTGGCGCTGTTCGCGAGCGCGGCGACCTACGCCTGGTACGCAAGCGTGCCCGGTTACGCGGAGCTGCTGGTCATCTACGGGCTCTGGGGCGTGATCGGGGTCGGCATCCTCTGGGCGGCGATGTTCAAGCACATCCGGCTCCTGGCCGGCGGGGACGAGCAGGGGCGCCTGTTCGGTACCCTGGAAGGCGCGCGAGGACTGTTCGAGGCGATTCTGCTGACGGTCGCGACCTTCGTATTCACGCTGTTCGCGAGCCGCAAGCTCGGCATGATCAACGTGATCCTGATATACACGGGCGTCACGACGCTGATCGGGTGCCTGATGCTGTTCATGAAAAATGCGACGGGTGCCGGGGATACCGGTGCGAAAGAGCCGATACACCTGGCCGACCTGCTGCTGATCGTGCGCCAGCCCGGCATCTGGCTGCTGTGCGTGATCCTGACCGCCGTCTATCATTTGTTCTGGGCGACGATCGAGTTCCCCAGCTTCGCCGAAACGGGAGGATTCGGCATGCCGCTGGCGGCGGCAACCGCGCTGGGAGCGACCAAGCTCTGGATGCGTCCTTTCGGCGGCGTGCTCGGCGGCGTGCTGGGGGACCGGATTTCGAATGCACGGCTGATGATCTGGCTGTTCGCGGGCGGCATCGTCGCCTGCCTGTATCTCGCGCTGATTCCGACGACGCCCGCACTGCGGTGGACGCTCTGGGTGTTTAT
>JAOUIH010000105.1 GCA_029884165.1 Gammaproteobacteria bacterium
GCTGCAGAAGGCCGGATCATCCTTCGGCACGGGCGCCGTCATGGTGATGGACGAGACGACCTGCATGGTGCGCGTGCTGCGGCGCATTTCCCGTTTTTACATGGCCGAGTCCTGTGGCCAGTGCACGCCCTGCCGGGAAGGCACCGGATGGTTATACCGGATGCTGGACCGCATCGTGGCTGGCCAGGGCCGCATGGAAGATCTCGACAGGCTGGTCGACGTCGCCAACAAGATCGAAGGCCATACGATCTGCGCTCTTGGCGATGCTGCGGCGTGGCCGGTGCAGAGCTTCCTGCGACATTTCTTGCACGAATTCGAATACATGGTGAAGCACCACGGACGCAGTATTGTCGACGCAAGCGAGGCCGCCGCATGAGCGACGACATGGTCAATCTCGAAGTCGACGGCCGCCCGGTGCAGGCCCGCAAGGGGCAGATGATCATCGAAGTCACGGACGCCGTCGGTGCGTACGTGCCGCGATTCTGCTACCACGAAAAACTGAGCATCGCGGCCAATTGCCGCATGTGCCTGGTCCAGGTAGAAAAGGCGCCGAAACCGCTGCCCGCGTGTGCAACGCCGGTCGGCGAAGGCATGAAGATCTTCACGCGCTCGCCGTACGCGATCGCCGCCCAGAAGGCGACGATGGAATTCCTGCTGATCAACCATCCGCTCGACTGCCCGATCTGCGACCAGGGCGGCGAGTGCGAACTGCAGGACCTTGCGATGGGCTATGGGCGCGACGTGTCGCGCTACACGGAGAAAAAGCGCGTCGTAAAGGACAAGGACATCGGGCCCCTCGTGTCGACCGACATGACACGCTGCATCCACTGCACGCGCTGCGTTCGCTTCGGCCAGGAGATTGCGGGCATTCCGGAACTCGGCACGACGCATCGTGGCGAGAACATGAAGATCAGTACTTATATAGAAAAGAGTATCGATCACGAGCTGTCGGCCAACATCATCGACCTGTGCCCGGTAGGCGCCCTGAATAACAAGCCGTACCGCTACAGTGCGCGCGCCTGGGAGATCGAGCAGCGAGCGACGGTGGCGCCGCACGACTGCGTCGGTTCCAACATCTACGCGCACGTTCTTCGCGGCACCGTCAAGCGCATCGTGCCGCGACCGAACGAAGCCGTGAACGAAACCTGGATCTCGGACCGGGACCGGTTCAGCTACGAAGCCATCTACTCGGCCGATCGCCTGACGACGCCGCGCGTCCGTGAGAACGGCGAGTGGCGGGACACCGACTGGGAGTCGGCGCTCAAGCTGCTGGCTGAAAAGCTGCAAGCCGCGGGCAAGGATGCCGGCATCCTGCTGTCACCGAGTTCGACGACCGAAGAGGCCTACCTGCTGGCGAAGATCGCCGGGCACCTCGGCTCGCCCAATATCGACCACCGCTTGCGGCGGCAGGATTTTTCCGACCAGGACAACGATCCGGAAGCGCCGCTCCTGGGTCTCGAGATCGCGGCGCTCGAACAGGTCGACGGCGCGTTCGTCGTCGGCTCGAGTATCCGGCGCGAGGCGCCGATCCTGGCGCATCGCCTGCGTAAGGCGGCGCTCAGGGGCGCCCGGGTAAGCTTCGCGTGCCCGGAGCCGGAAAGCTATCACTTCGGCGTCCACGAGTACCTGTCGGACGCCGGGTTGCTCACCGAACTTGCGGGCGTTGCCGCAGCGGCCGGCTGCGCGTCGAACCCGTCGGTCCGGGACCTGCTGGCCGGCGTCAGCGCGACCGCTGCCCAGCAACGGGTCGCGGCATCCCTGTCCGAGGCAGGGTCGTCGGTCGTGTTGCTCGGGGCGATTGCCGAGCGGCACCCCGCGGCGGCCGCGTTGCGGACGCTGGCCGCCGCGATAGCGGGCGCCACGGACTCGGCGCTCGGGTACGTGTCCGAGGGAGCGAACTCGGTGGGCGCGAGCCTCGCCGGCGCGCTGCCGCACCGCGAGGCTGGCGGCGCGGCAAGGGGCGCGAAGGGCAGGTGCGCGGCGGAGATTGCGACCGGCAAGGGGCCGGCGCTGTTGCTGTTCGGCGCAGAGCCTGGACCGGACGTGCCGGCATTCGCCTCCGAAAAGCGCGGCTACGGGTTCGTGGCGGCCTGCACGCCGTTCCGTTCCGACGCGCTCGAGGCTTCTGCCGACCTGCTGCTGCCGGTCGGAACCTTTGCGGAGACGTCCGGAACCTACGTCAATTGCGAGGGGCGCTGGCAGAGTTTTGCGGGCGTCGCGAGGCCGGTCGGCGAAGCGCGGCCGGGCTGGAAGGTCCTGCGCGTCCTGGGCAATCTGCTCGACGCGCCGGACTTCGACTATGAAAACAGCGAGGAAGTGCGCGACGAGTTGTCGGCCCACCTCGGTTCGACACCGCCGAAGGGCGGCTATGCCGGTGGCGGCAAGCCGGTCAAGGCCGGTGCCGGCAGCGACGATGCACGGCGTCTCGACGTGCCGATGTACCAGGTCGACGGGCTGGTTCGGCGCGCGACCGCGCTGCAGCGGACGCCGGAGGCAATTCGCGGCAGGGAGGGTTGCTGATGGGCTCCCTGATTCCGCAATTTGCGCTGGATCTCTGGAACGGCCTGCCGGTCGAACTGCAGACGGTCGTCACCCACGTCTTCAAGATCGTGATCGTGCTGCTGCCGTTGATTCTCGCGGTGGCATTCTCGACCTATTTCGAGCGCAAGATCATCGGCTACATGCAGCGCCGGATCGGGCCGAATCGAGTCGGGCCGCTCGGCCTGGGTCAGCCGTTCGCGGACGTCATCAAGCTGCTTATCAAGGAAGTGGTAATCCCGACCCGGTCGAACCGGTTCCTGTTCCTGATCGCGCCTTTGCTTTCCCTGATCCCGGCGTTCGCAACCTGGGCCGTCATCCCGCTGAACGACACCTTCGTCATCGCGGACATCAATGCCGGGCTGCTCTACGTGCTGGCGCTGACGTCGCTCGGCGTCTATGGCGTGATCCTGGCCGGCTGGGCCACGAATTCGAAGTACGCCTTCCTCGGGGCCATGCGCTCGGCCGCCCAGATCGTCGCCTACGAAATCGCCATGGGTTTCGCCCTTGTGGGAGTCCTCATGGCCGGCGGCAGCCTGAATCTCGGCGACATCGTGCGGGCCCAGGAAGGCGGCATCACCAGCTGGTTCTGGTTGCCGCTGCTGCCGCTGTTCGTCGTCTACTTCATCTCCGGCGTGGCGGAAACCAACCGGGCGCCGTTCGACGTGGCGGAAGGCGAGTCGGAGATCGTTGCCGGCTTCCACGTCGAGTATTCGGGCGTCGCGTTCGCGCTGTTTTTCCTCGCCGAATACGCCAATATGCTGCTGATCTCGGCGCTGACGTCGATCTTTTTCCTCGGCGGCTGGGCGTCGCCCTTCGAAGGCTTGACGTTCCTCGGGGACGGCAGCTTCCTGCGTGAGCCGAGCCTGATGTGGCTGTGCCTGAAGATCGCCTTCTTCATGTTCGTATTTTTCTGGCTGCGGGCAACATTTCCGCGCTACCGCTACGACCAGATCATGCGGCTGGGCTGGAAGGTCTTCATCCCGGTAACGCTGGTGTGGATCGCGGTAGAGGCGTTGATGGCGTGGCTGCAGGTAGGGCCGTGGGCGGCATGACCAGGATAAACTCATGAATACCTTACGCGCCTACATCAAGACCTTCGTGCTCTGGGAGTTGTGGCAGGGCCTTTCGATCACGCTGCGGAACCTGTTCCGGCCGTCGATCACCGTGCAGTACCCGGAGGACAAGACGCCGCAGTCCGTGCGCTTTCGCGGCCTGCATGCGCTGCGCCGATACCCGAACGGCGAAGAGCGCTGCATCGCCTGCAAGCTGTGCGAGGCTGTCTGCCCGGCGCTCGCGATCACCATCGAGTCGGACGTTGCGGCCGACGGTACGCGGCGGACGACCCGCTACGATATCGACCTGTTCAAGTGCATTTATTGCGGCTTCTGCGAGGAGGCCTGTCCCGTTGACGCGATCGTAGAGACCCGGATCCACGAGTACTACATGGAAAAGCCGGGCGAGAACATCATGACCAAGGACAAGCTGCTGGCCATCGGTGACAAATACGACGCAATGATCTCGGCCGACAAGGCCGCAGACGCCAGGTATCGATAGGGAGCCGACGATCTTGTTCCAGGCAATCCTTTTTTACACGTTTGCTGCGGTATTGATCGGCGCGGCCATGGGCGTGATTTTTTCGCGTAACCCCGTGCACGCGGTCATGTTCCTGGTGCTCGCCTTCTTCCAGAGTTCGCTGCTCTGGCTGCTCGCCGAAGCGGAGTTTCTCGCCATCGTCCTCATCCTGGTGTACGTCGGGGCGGTCATGGTGCTGTTCCTGTTCGTGGTCATGATGATCGACATCAACGTCGAACGCGTGCAGGGCGGCCTCGTGCGTTATGCGCCGCTGGGACTGGTGATCGCGGGCCTGATGGTCGTCGAACTGGTCCAGCTGATCTGGGCCCGCAGCCGGTTCGAAGTGGCGACCGGCGGCTTTGCGGCCACCCCGGAGGGCTACAGCAACACCGAGGCGCTGGGAGCGATTCTCTATACCGAGCACGTGTACGCGTTCGAGATAGCGGCCGTCATCCTGCTGCTGGCGATCGTGGCGGCGATTTCGCTGACGATGCGCAAGCGCGAGGGCCTGAAGGTGCAGAACATCACGAGCCAGGTGGCGGCCCGGGCGAAGGACCGCGTCCGGGTGGTCAAGATGGAGGCGGAGAAGCGGCAATGATCGGTCTCTATCACTACCTTACGATCTCGGCCATCCTGTTCGCCCTGGCGGTCGCGGGCATATTCATCAACCGGCGCAACCTGATCGTGCTCCTGATGTGCATCGAGCTGGTACTGCTGGCAGTGAACTTCAACTTCGTTGCATTTTCCCGCTACCTGGGCGACGAGACCGGCCAGGCGTTCGTGTTTTTCATTCTTACGGTCGCTGCCGCGGAGGCGGCGATCGGGCTGGCGATCCTGGTCGTGCTGTTCCGTAACCGACGCTCCATAAATGTCCAGGAGCTGGATTCGATGAAGGGTTGAGGAGCTGGCCGTGCAAACCATACACCTGACTATCGTCCTGGCTCCGCTCCTGGCCGCCATCGTGGCGGGCCTGTTCGGCAAACAGATCGGCCGTGCCGGGGCGCACTGGCTGACGATCCTGGCTGTCGGCCTGTCCTTCGTGCTGTCGATGGTCGTCCTGAAGGATATCTACTGGGACGGCGGCGCCGTCGAAAACTACAGCGTGTACACCTGGGCCGTGAGCGACGGCCTGCGCATGGAAGTCGGCTTCCTCATCGATCGCCTGACTGCGCTGATGATGGTCGTCGTGACGTTCGTATCGTTCATGGTGCACATCTACACGATCGGCTACATGCACGACGATCCGGGCTACCAGCGGTTTTTCAGCTACATTTCGCTGTTCACGTTCTCGATGCTGATGCTGGTCATGTCCAACAACTTCCTGCAGCTGTTCTTCGGCTGGGAAGCAGTCGGACTGGTCTCGTACCTGCTGATCGGGTTCTGGTTCAAGCGCGAGAGCGCGATCTTCGCGAACCTGAAAGCCTTCCTGGTAAACCGTGTCGGTGACTTCGGCTTCATCCTGGGTATCGCCGCGATCGTGATGTTCACGAATTCGCTCGACTACATGACCGTCTTCGGTGCCGCCGGGGATATCGCCCGACAGGACATCGCGGTGTTCGGCGGGTCGCCCTGGAACGCGATGAGCGTGATCTGCATCCTGTTGTTCATCGGGGCCATGGGCAAGTCGGCGCAGGCCCCGTTGCACGTCTGGCTGCCGGATTCGATGGAAGGCCCGACCCCGATTTCGGCCCTGATCCACGCGGCGACGATGGTGACGGCCGGTATTTTCATGGTGGCGAGAATGTCGCCGCTGTTCGAGCTCTCGGAAACAGCGCTCGCGGTCGTCCTGGTCATCGGGTCGATCACGGCTTTCTTCATGGGCCTGCTGGGCATCGTCCAGAACGACATCAAGCGCGTGGTCGCCTACTCGACGCTCTCCCAGCTCGGCTACATGACCGTTGCGCTCGGCGCCTCGGCCTACGGTGCGGCGATCTTCCACCTGATGACCCACGCCTTCTTCAAAGCCCTGCTGTTCCTTGCGGCCGGGTCGGTGATCATCGCGATGCACCATGAGCAGGACATCCGCAAGATGGGCGGCATCCGCAAGTACATGCCGATCACCTACTGGACGTCGCTGGTCGGGTCACTGGCGCTGATCGGTTTCCCGGGCTTTGCCGGCTTTTTCTCGAAGGATGCGCTGATCGAGGCCGTCCGGCATTCGCACTGGGAGGGGCAGGGCGCCGTGTACTGGATTGCCTACCTGAGCGTGCTGCTGGGCGTATTCGTTACCGCGCTCTACTCGTTCCGGATGTTCTTCCTGGTGTTCCATGGCAAAGAGCGGATGGACGAGCACACGCGCTCCCATATCCACGAGACCCCGGCGGTCGTAACCGTGCCGCTGGTGCTGCTGGCAATACCGTCGGCGGTCATCGGCTGGTTCACCATCGGCCCGGTACTGTTCGGCGACTTCTTCGGGCCGAGCATCTTCGTCCTGCCCGGCCACGACGTGCTGGCGGAACTCGGGGCCGAGTTCCATGGCAGCGCGCAGTTCCTGGCGCATTCGTTCACGGCGGGGCCGGCCTTCTACCTGGCCGCAGCCGGTGTCCTGGTGGCCTGGTTCCTGTACCTCAAGCGGCCCGACCTGCCTGAAGCGATCGCGAACCGCATGAGCGGGCTCTATACGCTGCTGGACCGCAAGTATTACTTCGACGAGCTGTGGATCAACGGCTTCGCCGCCGGCGGACGGCGGCTCGGCCGCTTCCTGTGGACCAGGGGCGACGAGCTGATCATCGACGGCGTCCTGGTCAATGGCACGGCCAACAGCGTCGGGCGCCTCGCCGGCACGCTGCGGCACCTCCAGACCGGCTACCTCTATCATTATGCGTTCGCCATGATCATCGCTCTGACCTTGTTCCTTGGCTGGCTGCTGTGGCTGCAATAATGGACTTCAACGAGAATCTACTCAGCATCCTGACCTGGCTCCCGATCCTGGGCGGCGTGGCCGTGCTCGCGCTCGGCGACGGCGGGGATGCGGGCACCGCGCGCGCCGGGCAGATGCGGGTGTTGGCGCTGGCCGTGTCGCTGCTGACCCTGCTCTTCAGCGTCGTCCTGTACGCCGGCTTCGACGGCGCCACGGCGGCCATGCAGTTCGTCGAGCGCGCGCCGTGGATCGAGGCGCTGAGCGCCGAATATTACCTCGGGGTCGACGGGATCTCGGCACCGCTCATCCTGCTGACGGCGTTCATCACCCCGCTGGTGGTCATCGCCGGCTGGGACGGCATCAAGAGCCGGCCGGCGCAGTATTTCGCTGCTTTCCTGATCCTGGAAGGCCTGATGATCGGCGTGTTCTGTGCCCTCGATGCGCTGCTGTTCTACGTATTCTGGGAAGCGATGCTGGTGCCGATGTTCCTGATCATCGGCGTCTGGGGCGGCGAGCGGCGGATCTACGCGACGCTCAAGTTCTTCCTGTACACCTTCCTCGGCTCGGTCCTGATGCTGGTGGCCTTCGTCTACCTGTACCTGAAGACCGGCGATTTCGATTTCTTCTCGTTCATGGGCGTCCCGCTGACGCTGACCGAGCAGCAGCTGATCTTCATCGCGTTCCTGCTGGCCTTCGCGGTCAAGGTGCCGATGTGGCCGGTGCACACGTGGTTGCCGGACGCCCACGTCGAAGCGCCCACCGGGGGATCGGTGATCCTGGCGGCCATCATGCTGAAGATGGGCGGCTACGGCTTCATTCGACTGTCGTTGCCGATGGTGCCGGATGGCAGCCAGTATTTCGCCGGCCTGATGATCGCGCTGTCCCTGATCGCCGTGGCCTACATCGGCCTCGTGGCGCTGATGCAGAAGGACATGAAAAAGCTCATCGCCTACTCGTCGATCGCGCACATGGGCTTCGTCACCCTCGGATTTTTCATCATCTGGTACATGGGACCGGGCAGCGGGCCGGGCCTCGGCATGACCGGCGGCATGGTGCAGATGGTCTCGCACGGCCTCGTATCGGGCGCGCTGTTCCTCTGCGTCGGCGTGCTGTACGACCGGGTCCACAGCCGCCAGATTGCGGACTATGGCGGCGTCGCCAACACGATGCCGATATTCGCCGCCTTCATGGTGCTGTTCGCCATGGCCAACGCGGGGCTGCCGGGCACCTCCGGGTTCGTCGGCGAGTTCATGGTCATTATCGCCAGCTTCAAGGCCAACGTATGGTTTGCCTTCGTTGCGGCCATGACCCTGATTCTTGGCGCCGCCTACACGCTCTGGATGGTCAAACGGGTCATTTACGGCGAAGTGGCGAACAAGCACGTCGCGGATCTCAAAGACCTGACCGGCCGCGAATTCATCGTTCTCGGGGTGCTGGCTGTCGCCGTGCTGCTCGTCGGTGTCTGGCCCGCGCCGCTGGTCGACATGATGTCGGCCTCGGTGGACCACCTGGTTGAGCAGCTGGGCCAGTCCAAGCTGACGGCCGGCATGTAGGTGTTGAAATGACTATTTCCGATTTCCTGCCCGCCGCCCCCGAAATATCGCTGCTGTGCTCGATCTGCGCGGTCCTGCTGATCGACCTGTTCATCAGCGACGAGAAGCGGGTGGTGACCTTCTGGCTGGCCCTGGTGGCGCTGCTCCTCAATATCTGGGTCGTCGTCGTCAGCGCCCCGCCGGATCCGACCACCATATTCGACGGCAGCTATATATACGACCCACTGTCCCAGGTGCTGAAGGTCGCGGCGACCGCAGTGGTTGCTCTCGGTTTCTTCTACGCCAGGGACTACCTGCGGCAGGTCGGCATGCTGAAGGGCGAGTTCTTCGTCCTGGGGCTGTTCGGTCTGCTCGGCATCATGATCATGATCTCGGCGGGCAGCCTGCTGACGATGTATCTCGGGCTCGAGACGCTCTCGCTGGCGCTGTACGCCCTGGTTGCGTTCGACCGGGAGTCGCCGCAGGCGGCCGAGTCGGCGATGAAGTACTTCGTGCTGGGCGCCATCGCCTCCGGCGCGCTGCTGTACGGCATATCCTGGATCTACGGGGTGACCGGCAGCCTGAAGTTCGCGGAAATTTCCCAGTCGATCGCGGTCCGCCCGGAATTGAACGACGTGCCACTCTGGTTCGGCATGGCCTTCCTCGTGGTCGGCATTGCCTTCAAGTTCGGCGCCGTCCCCTTCCACATGTGGCTGCCGGACGTGTACCAGGGGGCTCGCTCCCCGGTCACGCTCTATATTGCGTCCGCGCCCAAACTCGCGGCACTGGCCCTGATCCTGCGCGTACTCGTCGATGGCCTCGAGGGCCTGCACGGGGTCTGGCAGGGCATGGTGATGGTTATTGCCGTACTGTCCCTGGTCATCGGCAACGTGGTGGCGATCGCGCAGTCCAATATCAAGCGTATGCTCGGCTACTCGGCCATCGCGCACGTCGGCTTCATCCTGCTCGCCGTCTTCGCCGGCAGCGAGGCGGGCTACGCGGCCTCGCTGTTCTACACGCTGACCTACGTCATCATGGCAGCCGGGGCCTTCGGCATGGTGCTCTTGCTCAGCCGCCAGGGCTTCGAGGCCGAGGCCATCGCGGACTTCAAGGGGCTGAACGCCCGCAGCCCGTGGTTCGCCCTGATGATGCTGTTTTTCATGTTCGGCATGGCCGGCGTGCCGCCCTGGGTCGGCTTTTTTGCGAAACTGAACGTCATCAACGTTGTGCTGGATGCGGGATTCCCGGGTCTGGCGATCCTGATGGTGCTGGCATCCGTCGTCGGCGCGTATTACTACCTGCGGGTCGTCTGGTACATGTACTTCGAGCGGGCGGAGGACAAGTCCGTGTTCCAGGCGGGAAGGGACACCCGGGCCCTCCTGAGCCTGAACGGCCTGGCCGTGCTGGCGCTCGGCATCGCGCCGGGCTGGCTGCTGGCCCTGTGCCTGGCCGTAATCGGCTGATTTTCAATTAATTACCGGATCCGGGTTGTAAATCGAATCCCGGGTTTGTATCATGCGCAGCCCTATTGATGCGGGGTGGAGCAGTCTGGCAGCTCGTCGGGCTCATAACCCGAAGGTCGCAGGTTCAAATCCTGCCCCCGCTACCAAACAAAAAGGGCCGGCCCCGAAAGGGCCGGCCCTTTTTGTTTGGTTAATGAGCAACATTTGAACCTGCGAGGAAGCAGGTTCAGCCGAGGCGGCCCGACGCGGAGCGTCGGAATAGGGCCGCCGAGACAGCGTGAGGCACGCAGTGCCGAACGCCCAATCCTGCCCCCGCTACCAAATAATAAGGGCCCCCTTGTGGGGCCCTTATTATTTGGAAATAGACACGGTTTGAACCCAATCCGCCCGCGGTGGCGAGAGGATCCCGCGGAGTGGGTGCGGATTGATCTTTAGTGACCGGGTCGAAAGTGAACCTGTGCCCGCGTAGCGGCCCAGGTTCGTGTCGAGGCCGGCGTAGCCGGCCGACATAACTGAGGCCCGGAGGGCCGAAGGC
>JAOUIH010000106.1 GCA_029884165.1 Gammaproteobacteria bacterium
CGCCGGTGAGCATCGCCTGTCGGTGCGAATCAGGGACACGGCGAGGACCGAGGGGTGGGATTACGAGCGATCCGATAGCGTGACGCTCGAAGCCGGGCGGTACTTCACGGTAAGCTTCAAGGCCGAGAATGGGGGATTCAGCTTCCGATGAGCCTGATCGAGTGGAAAGAGAGTTTCAGTGTAGGGGTCGCCGCAGTGGACGCCGAGCACCGTGACCTGATCGAACTGATCAACGATTTGCACGGGTTGATCTCGGATGGTGCGGACCGGGACGAGGTCGTCGCCGCGCTGGGCCAGATCTTCGCGCAGATCTCCGGCCACTTCGCGCTCGAGGAGCGCTATATGCGGGACACGAAGTACGACGAGTTCGAAGCGCACAAGGGCGATCACGAGAATTTGCTCGACCAGCTGCGCGACATCATGGACCGGGTCGAGGACGACGGAAGTTACGACGAGGTTCGCCTGGCGGGCGACCTGGAGCAGTGGTTCACCGTGCATTTCAGGACGCATGACGCCCGGCTGCATCGGCACGCAGCGGTACAGGGCAGCCAGTTACGGACCTGATGCACGGGCGCGGCGGCGACGCGTTGCTGCGGAGATGGCAGATCGCGCTGAGCTTCATTGGTGCCGGCGGCATCGTGCTGATTTTTCTGCCGTTCGCCTACGGCGTCGTTCCGCTGACCGACGTCTTGCTACCAGCCGTCATGGAGCCGCTCACGCTGCTGGCATTGCCGGCCATCGTGCTGCCGATCCCGATCGCAATCGGCTATGCGCTCTGGCTGTGGGGCCGATTGCCTCGGTGGGGCAGCGCCGCTGGCTGGACGTTGTGGAGTTTCGGGCTGGCGTGTTCGCTCGGGGGCCGTGATCCTGGCCGGAGACGAACCGCTCGAATCCCCGCTCCTCCTGCTCACGATCGCCGGCTACGCCGGCGGTGCGTGGTTCGGACGCGTGGCCGGCGGTGCCCACGGGCCACCGGGCGGCCTGCTGAGCATGCAGTCGGCCTACCTGGTGAACATGGGGAGTTTCCTCGGCGGATTTTACAGCGAGGGGGACGTCGGCCTGTACCTGGCCGGGGCCGCGGCGATCGCCTACCTGCTGCAGCTCGCCCTGGCGATCTGTCCGCGCTGGGCCTGGCTCGCGCTCGCCTGGCTGCCGCCGCTGGCCATGGCCCTCAGCTCTGCCCTGTACCCCCAGTGACCGGCCCGTTGCCGGGTACGGTATGATCCGCTCCGGGAGCAAACAACAAGGAGCCAGCGATGGCCAAGCAGGGGGAATACCAAGGACAGTGTTTTTGCGGCGCCGTCCATATCAAGGCGACGGGCGAGCCGTTCGCGATGGGCTACTGCCATTGCAAGGACTGCCGCCACTGGAGCGCCGGACCGGTCAACGCATTCACGCTGTGGCAGCGCGACGCGGTGAAGGTTACGAAAGGCGCTGACAAGCTCGCGACCTATAAGAAGACCGACGCGAGTCATCGGCAGTACTGCACCAAGTGCGGCGGTCACGTCATGACCGATCATCCGCCGGGGAATTTCACCGACGTGTACTCGGCCATACTGCCCGGGCTCAAATTCCAGCCGGGCCTGCACGTGAATTACGAGTCGGCCGTGCTGCGCGTAAAGGATGGCTTGCCCAAGCTGAAGGACTTCCCGGCCGAGATGGGCGGGTCGGGCAAGACGCTGCCGGAGTAAGTGCCGGTTCGTGCAGGAGGCCGGCGACTGGTGAAGCAGCGCCGGCCTCACTGTATCCGGCGGTCGTGCTATCGTTGGATACGTTCTGGTTCTTGCAGGAACAAAGCGATGCTGCGATACATTCCGGGTCTGATCGGCGCCATCGGCGCGATGATCGCGTTTCGCCTGCTGGGCGCGCTGGATTTCTCGCTGCGGCTCGTTATCTTTATTGCCGTCTACATCGTGGTCACGGTCGCCGTCGATCGCGCGATGATGCGGTATGGAAAGCAGCGGTAGCTGCTGCGTCGCAGCGCGCAAGCTTCCGAATTTCGACTTGACAATCAGGCGCTTTGGAACGGATCGGTTCCCAACAGCCCGGTCCGGGTGCTAAGGTCGCAGCCGCGCTGAATCGGGGTGACGCGTGAACCAGTTTGTCGACGAGTTGAAGCGCCGGAACGTGTTCCGGGTGGGGGCCGCCTACGCGGTCGCCGGCTGGTTGATCGTGCAGATCGTCGAGACCGTGCACGAGCCCCTCGGTCTGCCGTCCTGGACCGTCGCCTTTTTCCTCGTGCTGCTGGCGGCCGGCCTGCCGGTGGCGCTGATCTTCGCCTGGGCGTATGAGCTGACCCCGGAGGGCTTGAAGAAGACCCGGGAGGTGGACCAGGAGTCCTCGGTGACCGCTTCGACCGGTCGCAAGCTCAACTACGCGATCATCGCGACGCTCGTGCTGGCGCTGGGTTATTTCCTGTGGGAGCGGCAGGGGTTGGTGGAGCGCGCCGGCGTGAACGAGGCGGCCCGATCGGCTGCCGAGGCCGGGGATGCAGCTCTGGACGCGTCGATCGCGGTGCTGCCTTTCGTCAACATGTCGGCGGACCCGGAGCAGGAGTACTTCTCGGACGGCATTTCGGAAGAACTGCTGAACGTACTGGCGAAGATCCCGGAGCTGCGCGTCGCGGCCCGGACGTCGAGCTTCCAGTTCAAGGGCCAGAACCTTGACATCGCGAAGGTTGCCGAGCAGCTGAACGTCAGGCACGTGCTCGAGGGCAGCGTCCGCAAGGCCGACGTGCGCGTGCGCGTCACCGCGCAGCTGATCGAGGCCGAGACCGGTTATCACCTGTGGTCCGAAACATACGATCGGGAGCTCACTGACATATTCGCGATCCAGGACGAAATTTCGGCAGCTATCGTCGCTGCCTTGTCCGATGCGCTCGGTATCCGATCGACCGTGAGGCCGCAGGTCAGCAGCGCCGCAAATGCAGACGCCTACAACGCCTACCTCCTCGGCCAGCACTTCATCAAACTGCGCACCAAGGAGAACGTCGAGGCGTCGATCCCGAATTTCGAGCGCGCGATCGAACTCGACCCGAACTACGCGCCGGCGTATGCCGGGCTGGGTCTCGCCTGGTACCTGCTCCATAGCAGCTCGGCGACCTACGGTACGCTGACTCTCGAGGAAGCAATGTCGCGTTCGCTCCCGCAGCTGCAGCACGCCCTCGAACTCGATGCGACCTTGCCGGAGGCGCTCGGAGCCATGGGCCTTACGTTGTCGGCGCGGTACCGGAACCAGGAAGCCTTGCCGTATTACGAACAGGCGCTCGCGATCAATCCGTCGCTGACCGACGTCCGTAACTGGTATGCGGCCGACCTGAACACGCTCGGCCGGATCGATGAATCCCTGGAGCAGATGGAGTTCGCATACCGGCTCGACCCGCTGTCGGTCCTGACCTTGAACAACTACGTCGTTGACCTGCTGGATCGTCATCGATTCGAACAGGCGGAGCCGGCACTGGCCCGGCTCGAGCAGATGGACCCGGGTCGCGGACTCGGGTTTCGCGGCCAGATCCTGGCGGCCCAGGGCAAGGCCGGCGAGGGCGCTGTCTACGCGCTGCGCGCCGTCGACGAATCGAACGGTGACTGGCGAGCTGCGTCAATAGCGGCGTGGAGCATCGCGTTGCTCGGGCTCGATCAGGAGGCGCTGGAAATCTGGCCGAACAAGGCGTTCGTCCTGCCGGTCGTCGCGGCCGGAACGGATACCGAGTACGCGCTGGAACTGGCCAGGGAAGCCTTCGAGAACGACCCGCAGAATCCCGACAGGGCCTGGAACCTGGCGGAGATGAACTGGCGGGCCGGGAACTTCGGCGACGCAAAGCGCCTGGCCGAGCGTTACCTCGACCGGATCGATCGCGTCCGCCGACCCATGGACTGGGCCAACTTCGTGCCGGCATACGACGCCTGGCAACGCGCCGACCGCACGGAGCTCGAGCGGCTGGCCGCCCCCGTGATCGAGAGCCTCGAAAAGAACATCGGCACGGGTCTCGCGCTGCCCGTTCCCTACCTGGTGAGCGCGGCTTTTGCGTACATGCTGGACGACAGGGACAAGGCGCTGGCGCGGGTGGAGGCCGCATTCCGCGGAGATACGCTCCCGACCGGCCTGGTCGAAGCCGTGTACCGGCACCTCGGCTGGGAAGACGAACCGGAGTTCATGGCGCCGCGCCGGCGATATGAAGAGTACATCGGGAAGGAGCGCCTCCGGTTTCTTGCCGTCGCCTGCAGTGACGACGGGTTCGTGAGCTGGAAACCTTCCGCCGCTACCTGCGCAAGGCTCGACCGGACCTGACCGGTCCTCCGTCGGGCTCGACGGGGCGCTGGCGTCCGAATACCCTCGGCGTATGCCCCGAAATGACGACGTGACCGGGCGGTCGGCCCGGTCGATACCGGAGCTCGAAACGGACCGTCTCGTGCTGCGACCTTTCGAGCTCACCGATGCGCCAGCGGTGCAGGCGCTGGCGGGTGCACGCTCGATCGCCGACGTGACGCTGAACGTGCCCCATCCCTACGAGGACGGAATGGCCGAGGACTGGATCGCGATGCACGTGCCGGGTTTCGAGCTGGGCGTCCTGCTGCCGCTCGCGATCACGCTGCGGGGCACGGCCGAACTGGCCGGCGCCATCAGCCTCAAGATCGACCCCGAGTCGAACCGCGCGGAACTCGGCTACTGGCTCGGCGAGCCCTACTGGGGTCGCGGCTACTGCAGCGAGGCCGCGCTGGCCGTCCTGCGCTACGGCTTCGACGAGCTTAAGCTCAACCGCATACACGCGTCGCACTTCGCGCGCAACCCGGCTTCCGGACGCGTACTGCAAAAGATCGGCATGCAGCACGAAGGCATCGCGCGAGCGCACGTACGAAAATGGGATGGCTACGAGGACCTGGTGCTGTATGGCCTGCTCAGGGACGAATGGCGCCAGGGATGCGTGTACCCGTCCCGGTGACACATCGTTGACGTCCTGATGGATTACCTGGTCGTCGCCCTGGTGGCGCTGTTCGCCTCCGGGCTGACATTTTTTTCCGGTTTCGGTCTCGGCACCCTGCTGATGCCGGCCTTCGCGCTCCTGATGCCGCTGCCGTCGGCAATTGCCGCGACCGCGATCGTGCACCTGCTCAACAACCTGTTCAAGCTGGCCCTGGTCGGCCGGTCGGCCAATGGCGGGGTCGTGCTTCGTTTCGGCCTCGGCGCGGCCGTGGCGGCTGTCGCCGGCGCAGGAGCGCTAGTCCTGTTCGCGGGGCTGCCGCCCGTCGCGACGTATGAGATCCACGGCGCCGCATTCGAGGCGACGCCGGTCAAGCTGGTCATCGGCATGCTGATCGTCGTGTTTGCCTGCCTCGAGCTCTATCCGGCCTTCGGCGCGCTTGCGGTTGCGCCGAAGTACCTCGTGGCCGGCGGCCTCCTGTCAGGCTTTTTCGGCGGTCTGTCCGGCAACCAGGGCGCGTTTCGGTCTGCTTTCCTGATCAAGGCCGGCCTCGGCAAGAAGGAATTCATCGCGACCGGCGTCGTTTGCGCCGTCATCGTCGACGTGGTCAGGCTGTCTGTCTATGGAGTCTCGTCGAGGGCGACGGGTTTCATGGGCCCGGCCGGGAACCATACCGGCCTGATCGTGACGGCCGTAGTGTTCGCGTTCGCCGGTGCGTTCGTCGGGGCCCGCCTGCTCGACAAGGTCACACTGGGCTTCGTCCGCACGGTCGTGGCCCTGTCGATGATTGCCATCGGTGCGGGGCTCGCCGCTGGTCTCGTCTGACGACATCGTCTTAACTAGCGGCGCCCGCCCGGGTAGACTGGTCCCTGCAATCTTGCGGAGACGAGCAATGGCGGGCGGCTGGAGTCGCGATGGAGCGGTGCAGGACCAGATCGATGCGAGCGTCGACGATGCGGTCGAACGCGCGCGCCGCCGTTTGCCCAGAGGCGAAAGTGCCCGCAGCTGCCGCGATTGCGGCGAGCCGATAGCGGAAGCCAGGCGCCAGGCCGTGCCGGGCGTTCGGCTGTGCCTGACCTGCCAGGCCAAAGCGGACGAGGAACAGGCGGCGCACAGCCTCTACAACCGGCGTGGCAGCAAGGACAGCCAGCTCCGCTAAACGGGACAGGCGCAGCCTGCCGGGTTCGAGGCCGACGGCCGAGACGCCCGGCCGGGCAATAAGAACAACGACGGAAAAGTGGGGGGGTTAGGAATGCCGGCCAAGGAATCCAGCGCGAAAGGGCCACCCGCGCCCGCGGTTCGGGACATCACGATCGGGGAGCTGTTGCGGGAGGCGGCCCGGGCCGCGCCGGATCGAATCGCGCTGATCGCGGGCACGCCCGAGCCGGCGGCCCGGCGCCAATGGACCTACGCGGAACTGCTGCGCGATGCCGAAAGGACGGCGCGCGCGCTGCGGGCGCGCTTCGAGCCCGGCGAGCGGGTCGTAATCTGGGCACCGAACGTGCCGGAATGGGTCATCATCGAGTTCGGTGCCGCCATGGCGGGCGTGGTCCTGGTCACCGCGAACCCGGCGCTCCAGGCGCGCGAGGTCGAATACGTCATCAACCAGTCGAAGAGCGCCGGGATCCTGGTCACCCCGGAATTCCGCGGCAACCGCATGCTGGCGACCGTCGAAGCGGTGCGGGCCAACTGCCCGACGCTGCGGGACATCATCCGCCTCGATCGCTGGCCGGAGTTCCTGGACGGTGCCAGCAACGCAGACGTCGTCCTGCCCGATACAGACCCGGGTGACCCGGTCATGATCCAGTACACGTCCGGGACCACGGGATTCCCGAAGGGCGCACTGCTGCACCACCGCGGGCTCGTCAACAACGCGGCGCACTGGATGGACCGGCTCGGCGCGACGGACGGGGACATCTACGTTGCGATGATGCCGCTCTTTCACACCGCGGGCTGCGTACTCGGCGTGCTCGGCTGCGTCGCCGTACGCGCGACGCAGGTCTTGCAGGAATTCTTCGAGCCCGGGCTGGCGCTCGAGTTGAACGAATGCTATCGGGGCAAGGCCATCCTCGGCGTGCCGACGATGCTCATTGCCATGCTGGAGCACCCGGACTTCGCTGCGACCGACCTGTCATCCGTTCGGAAGCTCTGCTCGGGCGGGTCGACGGTGCCGGCCGCGCTCGTCCGGCGCCTGGAGAGCGATCTGGGCGCGCAATTCACGATCGTATTCGGACAGACGGAGTGTTCGCCGGTTGCGACGATGACGCGGCCGGACGACACGACCGAGGACAAGGCGAATACGCTCGGCATACCGATGCCCTGCACCGAGGCGAAAATCATCGATCCGGACACCGGCGAGATTGTCCCCTGCGGCACCGTTGGCGAATTCTGCACGCGCGGTTACCACGTGATGCTCGGTTATTTCGATATGCCCGAGGCGACGATGGCGACTGTCGACGCCGACGGCTGGCTGCACACCGGCGACCTGTGCTCGATGGACGAGCGCGGCTACTTCACGGTGCAGGGGCGCCTCAAGGACATGATCATCCGTGGTGGAGAGAACATCTACCCGCGCGAGATCGAGGAACTCCTGTTCCAGCACCCGAAGATTGCCGAGGTGGCGGTCGTCGGCCTGCCCGACCCGAAGTGGGGAGAAATCGTCGGCGCCTTCATTCGCGATGCGGATTCGGCGAATCCGGCCAGTGACGAAGAACTGCGGGCCTACTGCCGCGAGCACCTGTCGCCGCAGAAGACGCCGGCCGTGTGGGGGCATGTCGACGCGTTCCCGCTGACGGGATCCGGCAAGATCCAGAAATTCGTGCTGCGTGACCGGTGGAGCGCGGCGTCCGGAGCGACGGGATAGCCGGCCGGGCCGCTCAGATCGCCTTCGAGAAACGCCCGTCGTTGGCGGCGCTGGACAGGTAACGGTCGAAGACCATCGCGATGTTCCTGAGCAGCAGCCGGCCCTTCGGCGTCACGCGGATCTCGCGCTCGTCGACCTGGACCAGGTCGTCCTCCACGAGCGGCGCGAGCCGCGATAATTCGTCAGCGAAGTAAGTTCGGAAATCCGTTCCGTGGTCGGCGTCGAAGCGGTCGAATACGAGACCGTCCTGGCACATGATCGCCTGGATCACGTCGGCCCGCAGCAGGTCGTCGTCGTCGACGATGACGCCCTTCATCACCGGTAGCCGGCCTTTCGCGACCAGGTCCTCGTATTGCGCGGTCTTGACCGAGTTCTGCGCGAAGTGGTTGCCGATATGGCCGATGCCGCTTACGCCCAGTGCGACGAGGTCGGCACCGCCGTGCGTCGAATAACCCTGGAAGTTCCTCTGTAGCGTCCCGTTGCGCTTCGCGCGTACGAGTTCGTCGTCCGGCAGGGCGAAGTGATCCATGCCGATGTAGACATAACCCGCGTCGGTGAGCTTGTCGATCGTGCGTTGCAGGATCTCCAGCTTGACCGGTCCGGACGGCAGGTCTTCTTCTCGAATCAGTCGCTGCGCCTTGAAGCGTTCCGGCAGGTGGGCGTAGTTGTAAACCGCCAGCCGATCCGGGCGTATCTGGATGACGCGGCCCAGGGTCCGGTCGAAACTCGCAACGCTCTGGTGGGGCAGGCCATAGATCAGGTCGAACGATATCGAGCCGTAGCCTGCCTGCCTTGCGTCGTCCACGAGCCGCTCGACGTCCTCCGCCGATTGGACCCGGTTGACCGCCTGCTGCACGTAGGGGTCGAAGTCCTGGATGCCGAGGCTCAGCCGGTTGAAGCCGAGTTTCGCCAGGAATGACATCGACTCGTTGTGGACCGAGCGCGGATCGACCTCGATCGAAAATTCGCGCGAATCCCCGTGCTCCAGGCGGAAGGCGGTCGCGAGCTTCGTCACCAGCGCACCCAGCTGGGATTCGGTCAGGTAGGTCGGCGTGCCGCCCCCGAAGTGCAGCTGCTCGACGACGCGTTGCCGGTCGAACAGCTCCGCCTGCATGCGAATCTCCTCGTGCAGGTGGTCGACGTAACTCTGGATGCGCGGCGCGTTGCGCGTGACGATCTTGTTGCAGCCGCAGTAGTAGCAAAGCGATTCGCAGAACGGCACGTGCACATACAGCGACAGCGGCCGGCCGGTCGTATTACTCTCGCGGGCCGCGTTACGGTAGTCGTCCAGCGTGTAGGACGGATCGAACTGCAGAGCCGTCGGATAGGATGTGTAACGCGGACCGCGGCCGCCGTAACGGCTGACGAGCTCCATGTCGAAACAGATGCTCGGGTTGCCGGTCTCCGCCGGCCTGGCTGCTATATCCATATTGGCGCCATCCTCGCCCATGGGCGTCTCCCATCCTATCGGTATATACCGCGATGCCTGGGCGCGGATTATACGGATTCGTCGCCGGAATGGGGCCTTGCGCCCCGCCCGGGGACGTGTTCAGGCGGCCTGCGAGCGGCCTCGCAGGCCGTGCAGGACGAACAACGCGACCGTGAACAGAATCATGGCGACCCCCTGGTGCGCCGCCGCCAGCGGTATCGGCACTACCAGGAGCAGCGTAGAGACGCCGAGTACCACCTGCAGGATGCCTGTATGGAGCAGCGCCTGGATGCCCTTCCGGACTCGCAGCTCGAACTCGGCCGCACGGGCACGCCACCAGTACGCGACGACCAGCAGGAAGGTGAGTATGGCGAGTACGCGATGGTCGAACTGGACCGTCGCGATGTTATCGAAGAAATTGCGCCACCAGGGCTCCAGGGTGAACATGCCCGGCGGAACCCAGTAGTCGCCCATCATCGGGAACGTGTTATAGACCTTGCCTGCCTTCAGGCCGGCGACGAAACCGCCGGAGACGATCGTGACGGCGATCATTGTCGTGAGACCCAGGGTCCTCCCGAACCACGGGTGCCGGCCGGTTCCGCCTCCAGGGTAGAGCAGGGAGAGCGCGACCCAGAACATGAACGCGTAGATGATGAAGGCGGCGACGAGGTGCGCCGTCAGCCGGTACTGGCTGACGGCCGGATTATCGACAAGGCCGCTCTTGACCATATACCAGCCGAGCACGCCCTGCAGGCCGCCGAGCACGAACATCGCGAGGTACTTCGGCCACTCGCGCTTTCGTATATAGCCGCGCACCAGGAAGTAAACAAATGGCGCGAAAAAGACGATGCCGATCAGGCGGCCGAGCAGCCGATGCAGGTATTCCAGCCAGAAGATGCCCTTGAAGTCGTGGACATCCATATGCGAGTTCTTCTTGATGAATTCCGGCGTCCGCTGGTACATCTCGAAGACGCGCTGCCATTCGTCGTCGCCGATCGGAGGCAGTACGCCGGTAACCGGGCGCCAGTCCACCATCGACAGTCCGGAACCGGTCAGCCGCGTGACGCCTCCGAGCACCACCATTGCGAAGACGAGCGCGCAGCATGTGAGCAGCCATCGCGCGACGGCGCGATCATGGCCCGGGATCGTTTGTGACATAGGCATGGGCTCCGTCAACCGGTGCAGGCGGTGCTGGAAGGGCCCGCCGCCGCCGTCAACATCCTACCACTTCGCGCGTGGCGGCCGTCAGTCGAGCG
>JAOUIH010000107.1 GCA_029884165.1 Gammaproteobacteria bacterium
TGCGGCCCGGCATCCTGCGGTTATCCATTACACCGACAATATCCGGCAGCTGGGCACGCTGGCGGCGGCGCGCTGCCTCCCGGAGCCCGATAGCCTCCGGCTGCAGGAGATTTACAAAGCCTACAGATCCAGGCTGCACCGACTGGCGCTCGACGATCGACCGCCCTTTGCCAGCGCGGACGAGTTCATTGACGACAGAAACCAGGTAATCGCCCTCTGGCAGAGTCTGCTCGAGGGTCCGGGCGACTGCGCGAACGGCGAATGAGACCGCGGCGCGCGGCGGGCAATGCCCTGTCGTTCCGAGCTTATGCGAGGGCATGACACGTTGCTATAATTCCCGCCTCGCATGTTCTGGTACGGGTGATCGCGGTGATTTCGAGATCTGGCAGGGTTGACGAAAATCTTATTCCGGCAAACGCGCAGCATAGTTACGAGGTGAGGCGGCGCGACCTGCCTCTGTCCTGCCCGATGCCCGGCATGTATCTCTGGAACTCACACCCGAAGGTGTACATTCCCGTGCAGGAGACAGGCCAGGCCAAGTGTCCGTATTGCGGAGCGGAGTACAGTCTGGCGGATGCCGACTGAAGCGGTGCATATCGTCACCGGCGGCGCCGGATTCATAGGCAGCAACCTTGCCCGGCTGCTGATCGAACGAACTGGAGACGACGTTATTGTCGTTGACGACCTCAGCGACGGTCACAAGTTCGCCAACCTCGCAGACCTGTCGATTGCCGATTACCTCGACAAGGACGAGTTCCTTGCGTTGCTGCGTTCGGGCTCATCGTTTGCATCAGGCATAAAGTCGATCCTGCATCAGGGGGCGTGCTCGGTCACGACGGAGTGGGACGGCCGCTACATGATGCAGAACAACTACACCAGTTCGAAGGAAATCCTCGACTATTGCCTCGAGCGGGAGATCCCGTTCATCTATGCTTCCTCGGCGGCGGTTTACGGTAGTTCGACCGGGTTCGCCGAGCATCCGGCAAACGAAAAGCCGCTGAACGTCTATGGGTATTCCAAGCTGCTATTCGACCAGTACGTACGAAGGCTGTCGCTGTCGCCCCGGCAGCAGGTTGTCGGGCTGCGCTACTTCAATGTCTATGGCCCGCGTGAGCAACATAAGGCCGGTATGGCGAGCGTCGCCTGGCACTTCAACCGGCAGCTTGCGGAGACTGGCGAGGTTCGCCTGTTCGAGGGCTCCGGCGGCTATGCCGCCGGCGAGCAACGGCGTGATTTCGTATACGTCGACGATGTTTGTGCCGTAAACCTCTGGTTCCTCGAACACCGCGGTATTTCTGGCGTCTTCAATTCGGGCACCGGCAGGGCGCAGACATTCAACGAAGTGGCGCAAGCGGTTATCGACTGGCATGGGCGGGGCAGTATCCGCTATGTGCCGTTTCCCGAAGGCCTGCGGGATGCGTACCAGAGTTATACCTGCGCGGACCTGACGGCCCTGCGAGCGGCTGGCTGCGACGTCGAGTTCCGCGATGTCGCGCACGGCGTCAGGACCTATCTCGACACGATCAACGGCTGACCGTGAGTCCTGACCGGCCAGCCGTTCTGATCGTCGGCCCGTCCTGGGTCGGCGACATGGTCATGGCGCAATCGCTTGCCATTTTGGTCGCGAAGCGTCGCCCGACGGTGGCGATCGACATGCTCGCTCCGCAATGGTCCTTGCCGATCATTGCCCGGATGCCCGAGGTCCGCAGAGGCATCGTCCTGCATACCGCGCACGGCGAGTTGGGTTTTAACAAGCGCCGCCATCTCGCCGCCTGGCTGCGGCCGGCGGGCTATGAGCAGGCGATCGTGCTGCCGCGCTCGTGGAAGGCCGCGCTCGTGCCCTGGCTCGCAGGTATCCCCCGCCGCACCGGTTTTCGCGGCGAAATGCGGTTCGTGCTGATCAATGACCGGCGCCCTTTCGACCCGGATGTGCTGGACCAGACCGTCAAGCGCTTCGTCGCGCTCGGCCTCGAGCCCGGCGAGACGCCGGGTGAAATTCCGCAGCCTGGCCTTCGAGTCGACCGTGACCGGCAGCGGGCGAGCATCGAGCGGCTGGGGCTCGACCTGGGCCGGCCCGTGATCGCCATGATGCCCGGAGCCGAGTACGGCCCGGCCAAGTGCTGGCCGATCGAATACTACCGCGAGCTCGCGACGCTGCTGGCCGCGCGCGGCTACGCGGTCTGGGTGTTCGGGTCGGCCAGGGAAACCGGGCAGGGCGCGACAATCGCCGTCGACGGACAGGCCACGAACCTCTGCGGCCTTACGACGCTCGAGGAAGCCATCGACCTGCTCGCTGCCTGCAGCCAGGCCGTGACGAACGATTCCGGGCTGATGCATGTCGCGGCAGCCGTCGGCAGCCGCGTCGTGGCGCTGTACGGTTCGAGTTCGCCTGCGTTCACGCCACCCCTGACGGACAACAAGGTCGTCCATTACCTCGGCCTCGACTGCAGCCCCTGCTTTGAGCGCCAGTGTCGGCTGGGCCATCTCGATTGCCTGCGCAAGATCCGCCCGTCGGAGGTCCTGGCGAGCATTATTGCAGGCGAAAAGTCGCTTCGTCTGGGGCAGAAATAGGCCATAAATAGCGCTATCTTCTCCAATAATGACAACATCGCGGATTTATCTGCCAGGTTCGAAATGTATCCTGGAAAATCATAATCAGCCCGAATATCTTCAAAAATGACGTTCTTGCCACATAATTTCGGCAAAGTTCTGAAAAACGGGTCGGTGGGCTGCCGGCTCGCCACGACCTTCGGGGCGCCGGCGGCAGCGCAACTTGGAAAGAGTCGGGCGGGCCTGCTGAAAATCAGGGAAAATGGCAGAATTCGCTTCTATAAATGCCAAAAAAGCATCTAAATTACCGGAAAGTGCTATTCCGACCGAGCCAGCGCCCGATCGATCATCGAGGTTACCTGCGCCAGCCGGATAAGCCCCATGGCGCCGGGATCCCGGACCCGCTGGCCCCAGCGCAGTTCGGCGACCTCCTTGCCCAGGAATTGTCGGCAGGCTTCCGGGTACACGTTCACGGTGAGTTCCCGGCTCAGGTACGGGCCGGTGCGTTCCGGGTTCGACGTCGCGTACAGGCCGACTACCGGTGTGCCGACGGCTGTCGCCATGTGAGCCGGCCCCGAATCGGGGCAGAGTACGAGGTCGGATTCGGCCAGCAGTGCGAGGAGTTGCTTCAGGCTCGTTTGCCCGACCAGGTCGTGCACACCGCGCTCGCACATTTTGCTGATAGCCCGTCCATACTCCCTTTCGGTTGCCGAGTTGCCTCCGGTCAGCAGGACCTGGCAATCGTATTTACGCACGGCGTGGTTAGCTGCCGCCGCGTAGTTCTCGGCGCTCCAGTTCCGGAAGTTGCGAAATCGCTGGCTGCTGCAGGGGCTGATGACGACTAGCGGCTTGCCGGCCACGCGGAAGCCCTCCGCAAAGTCCCGCTGCGACTCGGTCAGCGGGATATCCCAGCGCAGCTTTTGCGGCGGGACGCCGATGGTTCTCGCGAATTCCATCATTGCGTCCAGCACGTGCTGGCCGCGAGTGGCCGGGATCCTGTGGTTCGTGAAGAGCCACTGGAAATCCCGCGCCCTGGCGAAGTCATAGCCGATCCTGACAGGACTCCGTACGATGAGGTTAATCAGATTGACCCGCATCGATGCATGCATGCACAGGGCTGCATCGAATCGTCGGTCGGCCAGTTTCCGTCGGAGTTCACGTCGAGCCTGCTGCCCGCGGGATTTATCGAAAATGATAAACTCGATGCCCGGTATGTCTCCCAGGAGTGCCGCTTCGGTCTTGCCGATGATCCAGGTCAGTCTCGTTTCGGGCCATGAATCCTGGATGGAACGAACTACGGCCAGCGCGTGGCATGTGTCACCGATCGCCGAAAGACGAATAACGCAGATACTTTCGGGCGGCGTATGTTTCAGCATCAATCGAAGAGTTTGAAGGGCAGGCGGGCATGACAGAAGCCGTCGAGAAAACCGGCAACGGCGCCATCCTATACGATACTGACTTGCTGGACCACGTGTCGGAAAGGACGTTTTCGGCGAGTGCATGGAAGACCGTCAAACCGGTCGAGAGCGCGCTGCGGTCGGGTGGCAGGGGCTACACGATCATCGTGGGTGACGGCAAGCGCGAGTTCGTGCTGCGGCATTTCCGTCGCGGCGGCCTGGTTGGGCGGGTCATCCGGGACTCGTACGTCTGGCGTGGTGAGGACCTTACCCGCTCATTCTCCGAGTGGCGACTGTTGCGCAAGATGCTCCGCCTCGGACTGCCGGTCCCACAGCCGGTCGTCGCCCGCTATTGCAGGCGGGGACCTTTTTATTCTGCGGATCTCATCATGCTGCGGATTCAGGGCATCAAGCCGTTGTCGATGCGCCTGGCCGAGCTGCGACGCGATGCGGGCTATTGGCAGTCTGTCGGTGCCGGTATTGCCAGGTTTCACCGTGCCGGCGTCAACCATGCGGATCTCAATGCCTACAACGTCCAGCTCGAGGAAGACGGCAAGTTGTGGCTGCTCGACTTCGACAAGGGCCGTATCGAAGCGGCCGGCGCCTGGCAACAGCGTAACCTCGGCCGTCTGCACCGGTCGCTGCAGAAAGTCCGCAAGCTGGACCCCCGGATTTACTTCACCCCGGACGACTGGGAGGCTTTGCTGGAAGGCTACTTCCAGGCATCCAGATCCGCGTAGTAATCCGGGTACGGTGGCGGCAGGTTCTTGAACTTGCGATGGATCCAGTAGTACTGCTCCGGGCAGCGCCGAATCTGCTGTTCCAGGATCGCGACGTATTTCTTCGTGTCCTCGACCGGGTCGTCGCTCGGGAAATCTTCGATGGGCGGCAATATCGACAGCAGGTAACCTCCGTCGGGAAGCCGCGTGGGGAAGAACGGCAGCGTTACCGCGTTGCCGAGCCGGGCGAGCGTCCCTGTAGCAGTGTTCGTCATCGCCGGTATGCCGAAGAAGGGGATGAGTGCCGACTGCTTGCGATTATACGATTGGTCCGGCGCGTACCAGACCGGCGTACCCTCGCGAAGGCTTCGGACCATGCTCTTGATGTCGCTTTTCTCTATCGTGCGGCGGGCCGAAACCTCTCGCCCGGTTCGCAGGACTTCAGTGAGGAACTGGCTCCGGTGACGGCGAAAGACGGCATCGAAAGGCGGGCTGCGAAGGCGCAGCACGCGTCCGCTGACCTCCAGCGAGGTAAAGTGTGCGCTCAGGAGTATGATGCCGCGTCCTTCGCGTACGGCCTTGTCGATATGCTCCGTGCCCTCGATCCGGGTAATTGCGAGGAGCTTCTCGTCCGAGGCCCAGCGCCCCAGTCCCAGCTCCATCAGCGAAGCGCCGAGGGCTTCGAAATGCGCTCGGGCCAGCCGGTTGCGCTCGTCGTCGGAGAGTTCGGGGAACGCCAGCGCCAGGTTGCGGCGCGTGATCGCCCGCCGTTTTGCCGCAAGCCGGTGTAATACCCGGCCGAGAAACTTGCCGAGCCCGATCTGGACCCTGAACGGCAACAGGCAGGTCATCCTCAGCAAAAGCAGCCCGAACCAGGCTGGCCAGTAAGGAGGTGTCCAGAAGTGGCTGAGCGGCACACGGTCGGTCTTCTTCATGTCCGGAGTGTAACGACTGGCAGGACCCGGCAAAACACCCGGGGGCGCTCGCCGGAACGCGAGGCATCCCGGCGAGTCACATACCGGAATCCGGGCGGGTTCGAATCGGGGTGATGCGACACGTGTCCATGCGCATTCGGCCGGGAGGACATACAATGCGTCTTCGTAAGTCGGCCTCGATTTACGGGCTACCTTTTCCTCTGGAGGCAGCGAGCGACATGCGACACCTGTGGACTGCTTTGGCGCTGGTCCTGTTCCTTCCCATGGGCGCGGGAGCTACAACCCTGCTGTTCCCCAAGCCGGCGGAACTGGAGCCTGACGTCGCCTTCTGGCGTTCCGTTTTTTCCGAGTATCGGGACGACGAGGGCGTACTGCACGATAGTGTCAACCTGGCCGTGGTCTATGAGCGAATGGCCATGCCGTCTTCTGTCAGCCGCCGCGAGCGCAACAAGCGCGTGGAGAAGAGGCGGGAACACTACAAGCAGGTACTGGCCGCGCTCTCGACCGGGAATCGCAACAATCTGAGTGCGGAAGAGCAACGGGTACTGGCTCTTTGGCCGGAAGACGTCAGCAACGAGACGCTGAAGCAGGCAGCAGGCCAGATACGCTTCCAGCAGGGTCTGTCCGACCGTTTCGCAGAGGGATTGCGGCGTGCCGGGCTCTGGCGGCAGCATGTGCACGACGAACTCACCAAGTACGATGTGCCCGTGCAGCTCGCGGCGCTTCCCCACGTCGAGTCGTCCTACAACCCCGCTGCGCAGTCGCATGTTGGCGCTTCCGGGATCTGGCAATTCACGCGCAGCACGGGCAGGCGATACATGCGCATCGACCACGTAGTGGACGAGCGCAATGACCCGTTTCTGGCGACCACCGCGGCTGCCAAGCTGCTGTCGTACAACTATTCCATCGCCGGCAACTGGCCCATGGCCATTACAGCTTACAACCACGGGCTTGCCGGGGTAAGGCGTGCGATGCAGCAGTTCGGCGACGAAGCCTACGCTGACATTCTCCGCAATTATAAAGGCAGGACATTCGGCTTCGCCTCGAGAAATTTCTATGTGGCGTTCCTGGCGGCGATGGAGATCGATCAGGATGCTGACCGCTATTTTCCAGGGGTCAGGCCCGAGCAGCCGGTAGTGTACGAGGTATTCAGGCTGGATGAATATGTGCCGGCGGATGCACTGGCAAGTGTCCTGGGACTGAGCGAGCGCGAACTTGCCTCTCACAACCCGGCGATGCAGGCAACGATCTGGCAGGGCAGCAAATATGTGCCCCGGGACTTCGAGGTGCGCGTACCACGCGAGCGTCTCGGGGCACCGGCCATCGAGCTGCTCGCTTCCATCGATAGCGGGCAGCGTTTCGACGCACAGCTTCCGGATCTTTATCACAGGGTGGCGAGCGGCGACACGTTGTCGGAGATAGCGGACGCGTATGGCACGACCGTGTCTACACTCGTTGCTCTGAATAGCCTGAACAGCCGCCATCGCATTCGCGCGGGCCAGCAACTGCGCCTCCCGGCCGCCGGACCTGCCCCCGTCCAGGTAGCAGCCTTGCCTGAAGAAGAACCCGCCCTCGCCGAACCGGCGGTAAACGAGCCCTCGCCCGAAATGCTTGCAAATGCGCCGGCGATACCGGAGGGCCCGGTTGCCCCGGACATGCAGCCATTGGCCGAGGGGTCCGCCGAAGGGATACTGGGAGAAGAGGCAGAAGAGACCTTGATAGAAACGCTGCAGTCGGCCCTCCTCGCCGACCCCAGCGACTACAGTGTTGCCTCGGATCAGACGATCGAGGTGCAGCCGCTGGAAACACTCGGCCACTACGCCGACTGGCTCGGAATCAGGACGCAGAGACTGCGGGACATAAACGGCCTGGCGTTCAGGACGCCGGTCGAGGTGGGCCAGCGTATCAAGCTGGATTTCAGTAGCGTCGGGGCCGACAGTTTCGAAGAACTCCGGAGCGCGTACCACCGCCAGCAGCAGGATGCTTTCTTCCGGGGTCACCGAATTACCGGCGTGCAGGACCATGTCATGGAGAACGGCGAATCGGTGTGGGTGCTCGCACTGCGACGCTACGACGTGCCTATCTGGTTATTGCGCCAGTACAACCCGGAGCTCGATCTCGGCCGTGTTGCTATTGGCGTGACAGTTCGCTTCCCGCTCCTGGCGACGGAAGCCGGCTGACGCGAGGCCCGCCGCGTGCCACTCGTCATCCTCGTCCGCCTGCTACCAGTTGCGCTGGCCGTCGCAGCGGCTGTTGCCTACGTCATCCATGTCGAGGGCGCCAAAGGCTACCCGGAACGAAACGCGCTCCCGATGCTGCTGGCGCTGGGGCTCGGGCTGATCGTGCTGATCCGCGGAGGAGGCAACTGGACGAAAGGCGGATGGAGCTGGTTGCTGGGCTCCGTGGGCTATGCAGTGCCCGCCCTCGGACTCTCGTTGTACCTGCATTATGGCTTTGCGAATGACGTCGGCGGAATGTTCAGCGATGCCATCTACCCTTATGAACTGTTTCGGTACCTCCCTTATTACACGACCGGTGCGGGCGGCATCGGGTTCGCAATCGGCTGGATCGTCGGCCGCAACATCCAAAGGTGATTTTGTGAAGTGCGTGCGGTTGACCTTCCTTAGCGGTTTGCTAATCTGCTGCAATCCAACCTACGAACAGGTATGACATGTTGGCAGACAGCTTGAAGAGGCCAGGCGGTGCGGTACTCATCGCTGTGGTCGTGCTCCTGGCTGGTCTGCCTTGTGGTGTCGCCCAGGCAGGCGATTTCCCGACGGCTGAAAAGGTCGTCGTCGAGAAAAAGAAACGCAAACTGCACCTGGTTCGGGACGGAGTCCCGTTTCGCAGCTACGACATCGCGCTCGGCACGTCGCCCGAGGGGCACAAGGAGCAGGAGGGCGACTCGAAGACCCCGGAGGGCACCTACCTGCTGGACATGCGAAATCCCGACAGCGACTTTTTCCTCTCGATACACATCTCCTACCCGAATACCCATGACCGCCACAAGGCCGCCTCGAACGGAGTGGATCCCGGCGGGCAAATCATGATTCACGGACAACCGAACATCCCGACTTATTCTGCGGGTTATTACAAGAGCTCGGATTGGACGAACGGGTGTATCGCGGTCTCCAATTCGGCAATGATCGATATCTGGCTGATGACGCCGGATAATACGCCGATCGAAATTCTTCCCTGATTCCCGGAGGGCCGGACAGAGCTTTCTGCCGCTGCCCGCCCACGAGACAGCAGACTTGCAGCATTCGAACCTAGCCGGCAGTAGCGCGATCCGGGCGGACACGGGTCAAACGGTGGACGCGGCCGTCTGGCCCGAGGGCAGCCTGGAGGTGCTCTCGCAGTTCGAGGTCGAGCAGTTGCGCAACCAGGGCGAGGGCGGTCTCTACTATCTTTTGCGGCGCTGCGTTCTGGCGGTTCTGAACTCCGGTGCGGCGACCGACGACGTCCGGGAGATCCTGGACCGCTACAGAAATTTCAAGCTCGGATTCGTCCAGCAGGATCGCGGCCTCATGGTCGTGCTCAAGCATGCGCCGGCGACTGCATTTGTCGATGGCGTGATGATCCGTGGCATTCGCGAACTGCTCTTTGCTGTCCTAAGGGACATCGTATTTACAAACAACGAGATACGCGAAAGCGGCCGCTTCCAGCTGCAATCCTCGGACAACATAACGAACGCAGTATTTCATATCGCGCGCAATGCCCGCCTGTTGGAGATACCTGCCGATACGAACCTCGTCGTCTGCTGGGGTGGTCACGCCATCAGCCGTGATGAGTACGACTATACGAAGAAGGTCGGGTACGAGATCGGCCTGCGCGGGATGAACGTCTGCACAGGATGCGGACCGGGGGCCATGAAGGGGCCGATGAAGGGCGCGACGATAGGCCATGCCAAGCAGCGGATTCGGGATGGCCGGTACATCGGCATTACCGAGCCAGGGATCATCGCGGCCGAGCCGCCGAATCCGATCGTGAATTCCCTGGCAATCATGCCCGATATGGAAAAGCGGCTGGAGGCATTCGTCCGGGTAGGTCACGGGATCGTTGTCTTCCCTGGCGGAGTGGGCACGGCCGAGGAGATCCTCTACCTGCTTGGTATCCTGCTGCATCCCGACAATCGCGATCTGCCATTCCCGCTGATCATGACGGGGCCGCCGGACAGCGAACCCTACTTCCGGCGCATCAACGAATTCATCGGCGCTTCGCTCGGCGAAGATGCGCAACGGCGATACGAAATCATTATCGATGACCCCGAGTCTGTCGGACGGAAGATGCAGTCGCAACTGGGCGGCGTGAAGGAGTTCAGAAAGGAACAGGGCGACGCCTACTATTTCAACTGGCGCCTGAAGATCGACCACGACTTCCAGGCACCGTTCAAGGCCACTCATGCTTCTATGGAAGCACTCGATGTCGATGAATCGCTGCCCGTACACCGCCTGGCAGTGAATCTGCGCCGCGTATTTTCCGGAATCGTGTCCGGCAACGTGCGCGAGGAGGTAATCGCCGCGATCGAGAAAGACGGACCTTTTTACATAAACGGGTCGGGCCGAATCATGGGGCTCCTCGACGAACTGCTCGCGTCCTTCGTGGCGCAGGGCCGGATGAAGATCGCGGCAGAAAAATATTCGCCTTGTTACCGTGTCAGTGTCTGAGCGGCATTTAGTCAAACGGCGAGCAATGCCGCACCCTGCGGGCTTTCATTAAGTCAAGAAAGTGCCGCAAGCCCTTGATCGGCGTAAGGAAGTCACGAGCATCGTTGTGATCTACTTCCTATGTGCGGCGGCCCCGGATCCGTAGTATCGGCTGCAAAGGAACTGCGGGGTTCAACCAGATGCAGGATCGC
>JAOUIH010000108.1 GCA_029884165.1 Gammaproteobacteria bacterium
GTTTTTGCGACCGAGCGCAGGATACCCTCCTCGTCCAGCGGCACCAGCGTCCGGCAGTCGACGACCTCGGTCGCGATGCCCTCGCTGGCCAGGAGTTTCGCGGCGGCCATGGACGGTTTCAGCATCGTGCCCATCGTGACGATGCAGACATCGTTGCCCTCCCGTGCGACCGACGCGACGCCGAAGGGCGTCGTGTGGTCGCCGTCCGGCACCTCGCCCATTTCGCCTCCACGCCCGGTTGCCTCGAGGAAGAAGGTCGGCAGATCGCCGCGGATGGACTCTTTCAGCAGCCCTTTCGCATCTGCGGGTGTCGCCGGCACGGCGACGCGCAGGCCGCCGAGATTCATGATGACGGGATACGGTGTATCCGAGTGCTGCGCGGCATTGCAGCCGCCCCCGCCGTAGCCGGCAATCACCGTGATCGGCAGCCTGACCTGGCCGCCGGTCATCAGGCGGAGCTTGGCCATCTGGTTCGCGATCGCATCGAAGCCGGTGTAGATGAAGTTCGAAAACATCATGTGCAGCACGACACGATAGCCGGCGGCGGCCGCCCCTACCGCCATGCCCGTCAGCGTCGCCTCGCAGATCGGCGAGTTCCAGATGCGGTCCCGCCCGAAGCGGTCCAGCAGTCCCGCCGTATCCCCGAACATGCTGATCTCGACGTCTTCGCCGTAGAGTATGACCTTCGGGTCGCGCTCCATTTCCTCGACGAGCGCTTCGTTGATGGCCTGCATGTAGCGTTTCTTCGCCATGGTCGTCTCCTCAGCCCCGGCCGACCGACATCAGCTCGAAAACGAGCCGTTCGCTGGCCGGCCCGCCGCCCTGGCCGTAACTCTCGGCCGCAGCCACTTCCTTCGCGACTTTCGCTGCTATCGCCGCCAGCCTCTTCTCGTCGGCAAGGCCGCAGGACAGCAGGCGATTCTTCAGGCGGTCGATCGGGTCGCGCTTCTTCCAGCGCTCGACCTCGTCGTCGTCGCGATAGGCACTGCCGAGGAAGTGGACCTCGGCCTCGATGTGGCCGTGGATCCGGTAGGTCTTGGCCTCGATGAACGACGGGCCGCCACGGCGCCGGGCCCGGTCGACCGCCTCGCCGGCCGCCTTCCAGACCGCCACCACGTCGTTGCCGTCCACGACGGTCGCCGGCATTTCGAACGCCCTGGCCCTTTCGAACAGTTCGCCGGCCGTCACCGTCTCCGACGGAGAAAACTCCGAGTAGGTGTTGTGCTCGCACATGAAGATCATGGGCAGGCGCCACAGGGTGCTGACGTTCAGCGTTTCCATCAGCACGCCCTGGTTCGCCGCGCCGTCGCCGAAAAAGCACACGGCGACCTGGCCCTTGCCATCGAGCCTGGCCGCAAGCGCCGCGCCGGCCGTGATTGCGAGTCCGCCGCCGACAATGCCGTTTGCGCCAACGATGCCCTTCGAGAAATCGGCGACGTGCATGGACCCGCCCATGCCCTTGCAAATGCCGTTTTCCCTGCCGTAGATCTCGGCGATCATCGGCCCGGGATCGCCGCCTTTCGCCAGGTAGTGGCCGTGCCCGCGGTGCGTGCCCGTGATCCAGTCGCTGTCGGCCAGGTGCTCGCACATGCCGACCGCGATCGCCTCCTGACCGACATACAGGTGTACCGCGCCCGGCAACTGGCCCGCTTTGAAGTCTGCGCTCAGCTGTTTCTCGACTCCGCGTATCAGCAGCATGCGCTCGTACATCTCGAGCTGCTGGGCGCCGGTCGGTTCGATTCCCCTCGTCGCTTTCGCCATGATTCCCCCTTTACCCGCGGCTTTGCTCGAGCGGTCGGCGCGGGTAACTGTTTACCGTACGGCGCTCGTCCGCCCGGCGGCATCAGGGATTACGCCTATTTCAGTCTCAGTAAGAGGAGTAACCCCCGTCTATGACGAAGCAATCCGCCGTGTGGTAAGCGGACGCGTCGCTCATCAGGTACACGGCAATCCCGCCGAAGTCCTCGACCTTGCCGAAGCGCCGCATCGGTATTCGGGGAATGACCGCGTCCCGGAATTTCTCGTTGGTAAACAGGCCCTCGGTCATCTCGGTCTCGGAGTAGCCCGGCAGGATCGCGTTCGCCGTGATGCCGTAGCGCGCTAGTTCGACGGCGAGCGACCGGACCAGCGAATTCAGCGCCGCCTTGCTCGCGCCGTAATGCTCGTTGCGCGCTACGCCGAACAGCGCAGCGATGCTGGAGGTTGCAACCAGCCGGCCGCCCGGCTGCCCCGCCTCGGCATTTGCGGCCATGTGCCGCGCCGCTGCCTGCAGCACGTGGAAAGCGGCATCGAGATTCACGTCGAGCATGCGGCGCCACTCCTCGAACGAACGCTCGAGGAAGGAACGCCGCCCGCCGCCGCCCGTGCCCGCATTGACGAAGCAGCCGTCGATCCGGCCGTACCGGTCGACGGCCGCGTCGAAGCTTTCTAGGACGCAGGCCGGGTCCGTCACATCGCAGCGGAGGGCGTGGACCGCGCCGCCGCGCGCTTCGAGTTCCTTCACGGCCGAATCGAGCTTTGCGGCGTTCCGACCCCAGATGCTGACGGCGCAGTTCGCATCGACCAGGGCCCGGGCCATGGCGAGGCCTATGCCGCCGTTGCCGCCGGTAATGACGGCCGCCTTGCCGCTCAGGTCGAACATCGACATACAGATAGCTCCCGGGCCACGGGGATTCTTTCAGACATCGCGCAGCTTCTGTCGCTGGATCTTGCCGGTGTGAGTCTTCGGCAACTCGGCCAGGAAGCGGATGTCGCGCGGGTACTTGTAAGGCGCGATCCGCCGCTTGACGAATTCCTGTAGTGCGGCGACGGTAGTCGTCGAAGCGTCGCCGTGGTCGTGCAGGACGACGCAGGCGCGGACGAGCTTGCCGCGCTTCGCGTCGTTGACGCCGACGACCGCACATTCGTGCACCAGCGGGTGTTCCAGCAGGGCACGCTCGACCTCCTGCGGCGAAATGTTGTAGCCGGCCGAGACGATCATGTCGTCGGACCGGTCCACGTACCAGTAATAGCCGTCGCTGTCCCTGACGAACAGGTCGCTCGTGAGGTTCCAGCCGTCGTGGACGAACGCCCGCTGGTTCTCGATGTCGTCCAGGTAACGGCAACCTGTCGGTCCGCGTATGGCCAGCCGCCCGGCCGCGTCCTGCGGCAGCGCATTTCCGTCTTCGTCCACCAGCCGCATCGTGTAACCGGGTATCGGCCTGCCCGTCGAGCCGATGCGCCCGACGTCCATCGTCTCGGACAGCACGGTGCAGATCAGCTCCGTTGCACCGAAGCCGTTGACGAGCTTGACTCCCGTGCGCTCATGCCAGGCCTCGAACAGCGGCGTCTGCAGGTTCTCGCCCGACGACGAGCATTTTCGGACGCTGCTGATATCGAAGCCCTCCATCGCGTCCAGAAGCTGGCGATAGGATGTCGGTACCGAGTACAGGCTCGTCACGCCATGTCGCTCGATCGCTTCGAGCACCTTTTCCGGTATCGGCCGCGGCACGTAGACGACTGTCGCCCGATAGCGTAACGGGTAGACCAGGAACACGGCGAGCCCGTAGGTGAAGGCCATCGACGGCGAGCCGCAGATCACGTCGTCCGGCAGGACCGAAAAGACGCGCGGGTAACAATCGCTTATCGCGACCAGGTCGCGGTGACAGTTGACGGTCGCCTTGGGGTGACCGGTCGTGCCGGAAGTAAACGAGATGATCGCGATGTCTTCGGCGGCGGTGTGCAGCGCCGGCAGGCCGCCGGCCTTGTTACGGATCGCCCGGTCCAGTTCCGCATCGCCGTCGCCGCGCGGCGTGAACAGCGCCGTCCGTTCCAGCGTCTCCGACAGGACCTGCGCCTTTTCGAGTTCGTCTGCCAGAGACTCCTCGCACAGTGCGAATCGCACCCTGACGCGGTCGAGGATGAATACGATCTCCTCGGCCTTCAGCAAGGGCATCGAGGCAACGCAAATCCCACCGACCTTCAGCACCGCCAGCCAGCATGCGGCCAGCATCGGGCTGTTGCCGGAGCGAAGCAGCACGCGGTTGCCGGGCTCGAGACCGTAGTCCTCGACGAGCACGCGTGCGATCCGGTCGACTGTGTCGATAAGCTTGCCGTAGCTCCAGGTTTCTTCCTCGAAGTGGAATGCCGGCTTGTCGCCGAGTCCCTCGGCCAGCGCGCCGCCCAGCAGGATGTCCGTGACGTTCATGTAATCGGGGTAGCGCGGCAGGTTCTCGCCGGTATAGTCGAAAACCGGCCAGGTGTCTTCCGGCGGGAGCATCGAGTAGATGTAGCGGTCCGTGTGTGCGGACACCACCGCCCCCCCGGACGCTGCGCGTTCGGACCTCTTGTGCTCTTGCATCGTCATACCTTCGCCATGGCCTGCGCGCGCTGCCCGCCGAGCCGGAACGGCGGCAGATCCGGAGATGTTTCGTCACTGAGGCTCTGGATGATGTGGTTGCGCGCGTTGTGAATGTGGTTGCGGATCGCATCCCTGCTCCCGTTGATGTCCTTCCTGCGTATCCTGTCGATCAGCTGCCGGTGCTCGTCGACGGAACTCTCGAGGCGATCGAGCGACATCCGGGAAAATTTGAAGCGAATGTAGAAGTGTTCGAAGGTCGTCAGGAGCTGCTGCACCAGCGCCTCGTTCTTGCTGAGGCGCGCGAGCTCCATGTGGAATTCGCTGTCGAGCATGAAGCGCTTGCGGTCGTAGACCTCCGGTCGATAGGCCGCATGTTCTGCAAACCTTTCCTCCAGCCGCTCTAGGTCGCGCGGCTCCGCCACCAGGATCGCCTGCTCGACGATGTACGCCTCCAGCGCCTCGCGGATTCCGAACAGCTCCCAGGCCTCCTGGAGGCCCATTTTCCTCACGTAGAAACCCTTGAACGGGACGGAGGCGACGAAGCCCTCGTGCTCCATGCGATACAGCGCATTGATGATCGGCGTGGGCGACATGTCGAGTCGCTTGCTGAGATCGCCATAGGTGAGCTTCTGGCCGGGCGCCAGCTTCTGGTCGAGGATCAGCTCCTTGATCTTCTGGTAGGCCTCATCGGTCAGTACGCGCTTGTTTTCCACGCCTGCTCTCTTTGCGTCAGCGGCAGGACTGGCCGCCGTCTATGGTGAATTCGCCGCCCGTGATGAAGCTTGACGCACTCGACGCCAGCATCACCGCCAGGCCCTTGATCTCGGACGGGTCCGCCACCCGGCGCATCGGGATCATGGCCTTGACGGCCCTGGCCCCCTCGTCGCTCGTGACGAAGTCCCGGCTCATCGGCGTCAGGAAGTAGCCCGGCAGGATGGCATTGACCTGGATGTCATAACGCGCCCACTCCAGCGCCATGACCTTGGTAAGCTGCAGGCAGGCGGCTTTGCTGGCGCAGTAGGCGGACATCTTCGGCCAGGCCACGTAGGCAGCGATCGAGGCTACGTTGATGATCTTGCCGCCCCTGGCGCGGTTCGCCATGCCCGCGGCGACCTTCTTCGACAGCAGGAACGCGCCCTTGACGTTCGTGTCGAGCATGCGGTCCCACTGTTCTTCTGCCATCTCGAATATCAGTTGCTCCTCGATCATCCCGGCGTTGTTTACGAGGATGTCGATCGATCCGAGCTCGGCGGTCGTCTCGTCGACGAATGTGTCGACGCTCGCCGCGTCCGTGACGTCGAGCGCCAGCGCCAGGCTGCGCGCGCCGGTCGCGTCCGCGATCTCGCTGGCCGCGTCGGTGCAGCTTTCGCGGCGCCGCGAAGCGATGACGACGCTGGCGCCTGCCTCGGCCAGGCCCTGTGCTATGCCGCGGCCGATCCCCGAGCCGCCGCCGGTTACGACGGCGACTTTGCCGGAGAGATCGAAGCAGGACAGCGCAATCATCCCTGCACCATCACTTTTTCAGGAACACGGCCTCGGCGGACTTGCCGAGGATGTACTCGATTTCGCGCTCCGTGAACTCGATGTCCGTCTTGGGATTGCGAAAGACGTCGATCCACTGCTTCGTCGGCAGGTAATAAGTCGGCAGCGGCGCGTCGGACGCAAACATGATCTTCTCAGGACCCGTCCAGTCGATCATGTCGCGCAGCCAGTCGTAGAACTTCTTCGGGTTGATGCCGTAGTCGAACTGCCGGATCGACAGGTCCATGAAGCAGTTCGGCAGCGCGGTGCAGGCCAGCCGGCACTGCTCCCAGGACTCGAGGCCGGCATGCGCCATCACCATCTTGACCTCGGGATGGTCCTCGGCGGCGGTCGCGATCAGGTTCGGCGAACTCAGCTCCCAGTTGAATTCCAGGCCGCCGCTGTGAAACACGATCGGTACGCCCCATTCCGCGCATTTCTCGTAGAGCGGATAGCAGAGACGGTCATTCGGCTTGAATCCGGCGGAGGGCATCAGCTTGAAGCCCATCATGCCCCATTCCTCGATCGCCTCGGTCGCCTGCTGCAGGACGTCTGGGCGACGCGGGTCGATTGCGCAAAGCGGAATGAAGCGGCCGGGATACTCCTGCGCGTAGTCGGCCAGTATCTTGTTCTGTTCCCGGTTCGAAACCTTCGGCTCGCCGGTCACGCCGTAGGCCCAGTCCACCTGGAAAATCACGCACTTGTCGATGCCGGCGTCGTCCATCTCGGCGATCAATTTGGTGCCGTCCGGATCCAGCCGTTCGCGCACGCGGTTCACGTAATCGTTGGGCGTGATATTCGTCTTGTGCAGGCGGTTGTACAGGGACGCCGCCATGCGGGAGTTGTTGTGCAGGAACCGGCTGCGGACGAATCCCGGGCGGGTCAGGTGTACGTGCGTGTCGATGATCATTCTGGTTCTCCGGGTGCTCTCATTGCTTTGCATCCTCGCGGATGAATTCTTCGATGACCTTCAGCGGCGTGCCAGGCAGGAACACCTTGCGCACGCCCATGGACAGGAGCTCCGGCACCTGCTCCTTGAGGATGATCCCGCCGACGATCAGCCGGACCCCGCCGGCCCCGCGGTCGTCGAGCTCCCTGAGTACTTTCGGGACCAGCGTCATGTGGTCGCCGGCAAGGAAACTCAGGCCGGCGTAGTCCACGTCCTCGCTGATCGCGGCGTCGACGACCTCCGGGACCGTATGGCGAATGCCGAGGAACACGACGTCGAAGCCGGCCTCGCGCAGGGCATGCGCAACGAGCTTGGCGCCGCGGTCATGCCCGTCCAGGCCGAGTTTCGAAATCAGGATTTTTGGCTGTCTGTCTGTCATGGCATTTGATCGAGCCGAACTAACGGATCGACGTATCCCTGTATTCGCCCCACTTGTCACGCATCACCGCGCAGATCTCTCCGATCGACGCGTAGCACCGGACGGCATCGATCGTCGGCGGCATAAGGTTCTCGCCGCGGTCTATGGCGCCGGCGAGATTCTCCAGCGCGGCTGCGACGTCCGCCGGGCTGCGGGACGCTCGTACCTCGGCGAGCTTCCGGGCCTGCTTCTCGTCGATTGCCTGGTCGATGTGCAGGTACTGCTCGTCGTATCCCTGCTCGTCTTCCTCGACATACCCGTTGACCCCGACGACCACCGTCTCGCCGGATTCCAGCGCCTGCTGCTGCCGGAGGCTGGATCGCTGGATCTCGCCGCCTATGTAACCGTTCTCGATCGCGGCCAGCATGCCGCCCTGTTCGTCGATCTTCCTGAGGTAGTCCGCCGCCCGCTTCTCGATCTCGTTCGTCAGCGACTCGACGTAGTAGGACCCGGCCAGCGGGTCTATCGTGCTGCACAGGCCGGTCTCGGTCGCGAGTATCTGCTGCGTCCGGAGCGCAAGCTTCGAGGCCTCTTCGGAGGGCAGGGCGTGACCCTCGTCCCAGCTCGCGGTGTGGATCGCCTGGTGGCCACCGAGCGCGCCCATCAGCGCATGCAGCGCAATCCGCACGGTGTTGTTCAGCGGCTGCTGGGCGACCAGCGTCGACCCGCAGGAGCCGCTGAAGGTGCGGAACAGGTAGCTCTCCGCCTTTTTCGCGTCGAAGCGTTCCTTCATGACTCGGGCGAACAGGCGGCGAGCGGCACGGAACTTGGCGACTTCCTCGAACAGGTCGCGGTGACAACCGAGGCTGTAGGACAGCCGCGACGCGAAGTCGTCGACGTCGAGCCCGCGGGTCCGGGCCGCCTCGATATAGGCGATGGCGTTCGCGATCGTGAACGCCAGCTCCTGGACCGCGTCCGCGCCAGCCTCCCGGATGTGGTAACCGGTGATGCTCATCGTGTTCCACTTCGGCAGGTGCCTGGAGCAGTACTCGACGATGTCCATGCCGAGCTGCATGCTGGGCTTCGGCGGGAAGATGTACGTACCGCGGGCGACGAATTCCTTCAGGATGTCGTTCTGGGTCGTACCGGACAGCTTTGCGGCGGGCACGCCCTGTTTACCGGCCAGCACGATGTACATCGCAAGCAGCACCGTTGCCGGCGCATTTATGGTCATCGAGGTCGAGACCTCGTCGAGCGGGATGCCGTCGAAGACCGTTTCCATATCGGCCAGCGTGTCCACCGCGACACCGACGCGGCCGACGGCACCCTCCGATAGCGGGTCGTCGGAGTCATAGCCGAGCTGGGTCGGCAGGTCGAACGCGATCGACAGCCCGCGCATGCCTTCGGCGAGCAGGTAACGGAAGCGCTTGTTCGTGTCCTCGGCGGTTCCGTAACCGGCATACATGCGCATGGTCCAGGGGCGGCCCCGGTACATCGTCGGGTATACGCCGCGCGTATACGGGAACTCTCCCGGGAAACCGAGATCGCTTGCGTATTCCGAACCCTCGAGATCCAGCGGCGTGTAGAGGCGCTTGACGGGTATCCCGCTCGGTGTCGCGAACGAATCGCGCAATTCCGGCGCGCGCTCGAGCTGCTTCTTGAGCACGGTGTTTTCCCAGCGCTCGCTCGCCGTCCGGATGTTCTTCAGGTCGCTCATGTTCGTCTGCCGCCGCTCACAGCGGGACGTTCCCGTGCTTGCGCTCGCCCGGCCGCGGCGGTTTGCCGTCGCCCAGCATCGCCAGTGCCGTCGTGATGGCGCGCCGCGTTTCTTCCGGCCGGATGACCGCGTCGACGACCGACAGCGCGGAGGCGTGGTAGGGCGTCGTGTAGGTGCTGCGGTACTGCTCGATCTTTTCCGCCAGCAGCGATTCCGGATCGTCGGCCGCCTCGAGCTCGCGGCGATACAGGATTTTCACCGCCGGCTCGGCCGCCAGGATCTGCATCTCCGCAGACGGCCATGCGAAGACCTGGTCGAAACCGATCTCGTGCACGCCCATCGCGGGTATCGCGCCGCCGTGCATCCTGCGCATGATCACCGAGACTTTCGGCACGCTCGCCTCCGCCCAGGCATACAGCAGTTTCGCGCCGTGGCGCAGCAGCCCGCCATGCTCCTGCTTCGAGCCCGGCCAGAAGCCGGGCGCGTCGACGAGCGTGACGAGCGGGATGTTGAAAGCGTTGCAGGTGCGCACGAACCGCGCAGCCTTGTCGGAGGCGTCGAGATCGAGATAGCCGTCCAGGCACACCGGGTTGTTCGCGACGATGCCGGTCACGCGGCCGGCGAAACGTGCCATCCCGATGACAAGGTTAGGGGCGAACGACGGCTGCAGTTCGAGGAAATCGGCTGCGTCGACGAGCAGCCGGACGACATCACGCACGTCGAAGGCCTGCCCCGGGTCGGGCGGAACGATGTCCGTCAGCCCGGGGACCGATCGGTCCGGCGGGTCGCTGGACTCGCCGCGCGGGGGCGCCTCCGAGCTATTGCCCGGCAGGAAGCCGAGCAGCCTGCGCAGCTGGGCGAGGCACTCGCGCTCGTCGGCCGCGACCAGGTGTACGACGCCGGATTTCTGCGCATGGGCCTCGGCGCCGCCGAGTTCGTCGCCGGATATCTCTTCGCCCGTCAGTTCGCGCGTCACGGCGGGCCCGATCAGGAACAGGCGGGAGCTGCCCTCTACCTGCAGCACGAAGTCACTCAGTGCCGCGGAGTACGCGGCGCCGCCGGCGCAGGTTCCCATGATCGCAGCAAGCTGGGGGATCAAGCCGGAATTCATGACGTTCTGCCGGAATACGCCGGTGATGCCGTAGACGTTGTCCATGCCTTCCTGGATGCGCGCCCCGGCAGAAGCCGCCAGCGCGACGATCGGCACGCCGGCCTCGCGCGCGAGCCGCTGGACCTGCTGAATCTTCGCGCCGTGCACCTTGCCGGTCGATCCGCCGAACACGGTCTCGTCCTGGGCGTAGACGAAGACCCGGCGACCGTCGACGGTGCCGTGCCCCGTTACGACGCCGTCGCCCGGCACGCGCTTCGCATCCATGCCGAAGTCCCGGCACTGGTGCTCGGCGAGCGCGTTCAGCTCAACGAAGCTGCCCTCGTCGAGGAGCGCATCGATCCGTTCACGCGGACCCATGGAGCCCTTGCCTGCACGAACCTGTTCCTGCCGGGCGCGCGCTTCCTGCGCGTCCAGTTCCGCGAGCCGAGCTTCCCATGTCGTCGCGGCGCACATGGCAGCTA
>JAOUIH010000258.1 GCA_029884165.1 Gammaproteobacteria bacterium
CTCGGCGCGCTCCGGTAGACCGCCGGAGGACACCGACCAGAAACGCAGCACCGGCAATGGAGTTCCGGTAAGAGCCGGTGTCCGCTTCTGGCCGTTAGCTGCCGGTAAGGCGTAGGCATTCGAGCCCGATCCAGTGACTGCTCTTGGCCGGTCACGGCCAGTTCCAATCTTCAAGGCAATAACTGACGAAGGGCAAACTACAAGAAACGAAACCGGGCTGAGCGCATTGTCGCATTGTGACAATGATCGCGGCCCGCTTGCAGAGACGGCGGGCCGCTTGCGTTTCAGGACCGCGCAAACCCGCGAAAACACTAGCGCCCGGACGGTCTCGGACGGTCCCAAATTTTGCGCAAAACAATGGGGTTGTGGGGGTCGGGAGTTCGAATCTCCCCGCCCCGACCATTCGGAAAGGAAAGCCGCGGCCCGCGAGGGGCGCGGCTTTTTTTCGTTATCGAGGCATTGCCGTTGATGTTGCGGTGGCCGGCGATTCCCCTGCGCCTCACGCGGGGCTATCCTGTTCGGGGATGCCGATATCCGTCCGCGAGCACGGCAGCAAGGGGGGAAAACATGAAGATCAGCCGCCGAACAGCGCTGCGTAACCTGGCCTACACGACCGCATTATTCGGCCTATCGGCCCAGGCCCGGTTGCCGGAGCAGCACGCGTTGCCGGATGCAGACGGGATGTTGGAGCCTGGTTTCGACGCCGACCGGTACTGGCAGCGGATCCGCGCAGAGCAGTTCTCCCTGCCGGCGGAGCGGGTTTTCCTGAACAACGGCAGTCTCGGCGTCGCCCCGCGGCAGGTATTGCATGCCGTCAAGGACTACCTCGACCGCGCGGCGGCCCTGCACATCGAGGATGGCTACCCGCGCTGGGGCTACGAGACCCTGGACGAACACCGCGCGCGCATGGCCGAGTTCGTCGGTTGTTCGGTCGAAGAGCTTGCGATTACTCACAATGCAACTGAGGCGCTCTCGATCATTGCGGGAGGGATGCCGCTTGAACCCGGCGCCGAGGTCCTGATTACCGACCAGGAACACCCCAGCGGCCGTGACCCCTGGCGCGTACGCGAGGCTCGCGGCGACATCACGCTGCGCCAGGTAAGCCTGCCGCTGCCACCGGATAGCCCCGCGCAGCTGGCCGAAACAGTGATATCGGCGATCGGCCCAGGGACCCGGGTCCTGAGCTTCAGCGGAATCACGAGCCCCACGGGACTGATCATGCCGATCCGGGAAATCTGCGACGCCGCCCGTGAGCGTGGCGTCGCCACGGTCGTCGACGGAGCCCACATGACCGGACAGGTGCCCATGCGCATCGACGAGATGGGCTGCGACTACTTCGCCGGCAGCCCCCACAAGTGGCTGTTCGCACCTGCGGGCTGCGGGCTCCTCTATATCCGCTACGATCGGCTGGACGAACATTTCCCGGTGATTGCGACCGCGCAATGGGACAACAAGGAATTGAAGGCCGCCCGCTTCATGCGTTTCGGCACCAACAACCGGGCGATTATCGAGGGCATGATTGCCGGCCTGGATTTCGCGCAAGCGCTCGGTTCCGAGCGTATCTATGCACGGATCCACGAACTGGCGAAATACGTCCATGCACGCGCGACTGAACTGCCATATGTGGATATGCTGACGCCGGCCGACGACAGCATGTACGGGTCGCTGGTGACAATTCAGCTCAGGCTCGATGAAGACCGCCTGGCGCGCCTCTGGCGGCTATGCGACGAGCGCCTGATCTGGACGACGGGCGGTGCCCGGCTCCGCATCTCGACCCACGTGCACACGCGCAGGTCCGACATTGACCTGTTCTTCGACACGCTGGCCGAGGCGGCGGCCTGAGCGACTCAAAGCTCGCGGCGAAATATGTCGATGACCCAGGCGTAGCCCGCGTCCGCCAGCATCCGGCCGCGCTCCTCGCGGAAGGCTGCGGTATTGCGCACACCGTAGCCGTCCATCAGGCGGTTATACAGATTGAACAGGGCGCAAATCATCACGGCGAAGTGAAAGTCGTTCTCCGACCATCCCGCGTCGAAAATCGCGTCTGCGTCTGCCTGGGTCATTCGTGACGGAGTCTGGGTCAGCTTCCTGACGTACCGCAGGACCGGCTTCAGTTTCTCGTTTACCGGGGCACCGTCGAGGTCCGTCAGCAGGGCGTCGAGCAGTGCCTCGTCGATGCCGAATGCTTCCGCCGTCGCCCGGTGCGTGTTGTAGCAGAACGTGCAGGCATTGGTCCCCGAAGCGAAAGCGGCCAGCAGCTCCCGTTCCGCGAGCGAGAAGCCGCACTCGCCGCTCCGCATGACGATTTCCGTCAATTCCGTTAGCGGGATTCCCTGGTCGGGATAAAGCTTCATAACTGTCCCGACGCTTTCCTGGTCGGCCGGTATCGATTGCACGAACGCCATTGCATACTCCTCGGACATCGGCTGCCGGAGCGGGTCCGGTTCGATCATGGCAGCGCGGGCTGGCGAGTTCCAGGGTCGGGCGTAGCCGGGCAAGGGCCTTGTCCGGATTGTGATATACATGCGTCCATCGGGGCGGGGCGGTCCAGGCGGGGAAGACAACGTGGAATCGAAAGTTGCGATCATAACCGGCGCAAGTTCCGGCATTGGCACGGCAGTAGCCGAGTCCTTTGTCGGGGCGGGCTACCGGGTGATGGCGGCCGGC
>JAOUIH010000259.1 GCA_029884165.1 Gammaproteobacteria bacterium
CCCGCTGGTTGTACCAGTCGATCGCCTCGAGCTCCTCCATGAGTGACACGATCGCGCGATGCATGTCGCGTGTCTCGTTCGTCAGTTCGTCGATCGGTTCGTGGTAACCCTCGTTTGCCATGGCGACGCCTCCGTCTCGGGTCTGGTGCCGGGCGGCCCGTGATCCGGATCGGGCCGCCGGAGCTTTCGTGCTGCCAGCAGGGTAAGCGATATCAAGCTGGAAGGACACATGGCGAGGGCGCCGGGGCCGGCCGGGCCCCGATCACCCTCCCCGCGGTTGCCGCGGCAGGAACACGTGAAACCTGGCGCCGCCGTCGACGTTTTCGGCGGCGATCGAGCCGCCGTGACCTTCGGCGATGACACGCGCGATGTAGAGTCCGAGACCCAGGTGTTCGCCGCTGCCCTCGCGCACCGACACCATCGAGTCGAAAAGTTGCGAACGCATGCGGTCCGGCAATGGCGGTCCCGGATTGAATACCGATAGCTTCAGGGCAGAATCGTCGTCGGCCAGGTCGATCCGGATCTCGTCGCCGGCGTGGCTGAAGCTGACCGCGTTGTCCACGAGCTTGTCCAGCATCTGCAGTATCAGCTCGGGGGAACCGTATGTCACCGCGGACCGCGGCCGAGCGGCGTAATTGAAGCGGCGCTCCGGCCATGCGTCCGCATAGGCAGACACCGCATTGCGCAAGGCGTCCGCAAGATCGAAATGTTCGGATTCCGCCCTCTGCATCAACTCCTCGACGCGGCTCGCCTCGCTCATTGCGTTCAGTATCTTCTTGAGTCTGGCAACGCCGTCCCGGGCCCGGGCCGTGTATGCAGCAGCCTCATCCGAGAGCCGCTCATGCTCGAGGTTTTCGAGTGAGGAACTGACGATGGTCAGCGGTGTGCGCAGCTCGTGGGAGAGCTTCGACGCGAGGCTCCTCAGGTAATCGTTATAGTCGCCTAGCTGTTCGAGCACGCTCGCGAAACTTCGCGACAGGTCGCCGATCTCGTCCGTGGCGCCCGCGCTCGGAAGGCTCGCGGGGATCCGTTCGCGATCGAGGGCCTCCAGTGCGGCTGCGCTCAGGCGCCGGATGCGGAAGCTGAGCCAGCTCGCGTAGCCGAGCAGCGCTGCGGCGGCAACGAGAGTAGCGATCAGTGTCACGCTGAGCAGCCGCGCCAGGGCGGCGTTGGTCAGGCTCAGGATTGCGGCTGTGCCCTGCTGCAGGACCAGGGCGCCGGTTTGCACGTTGCCCGACCACACGGGTTCGGCGACGGTCACGACGGCGCGTCCCGTATCGGTGGCCCGAAACCAGGCGCTGGAGGAGTTGCCTGCGAGCGCTCTCACGACGTATGGCTGGCGTTCGCGGCCCTGTGGGTCGGGCTCCGCAAGCGCCGCCTCGTCGCCGGATTCGAGCAGGAGGCCGTAAGCCCGCTCAAGCCAGGCGCCGCCAGGCTCACGGGATCCGGGCGCTGAGCCGCCGCCGACGCTGCCTGCCTCCGCGAGCCGCCAGCCGGCCAGGTCCGTGACGATCAGCCGCAGGTCCGGCTGCTGGTAGCCGGCCAGCACGCTCGTCAAAACCGGCGAAGCGGTGACGAAGCGCCCCGGTCGATCGAGGAAGCTCGCGCTGCGTATGCCGCGCTGTGTTCGGTCGCCTGTGTTCGTCACGACAATGCCGATCCGGTTCCCGAGGAGCTGCCGGGGGACGCGGGCCTCCAGGCGATATCCGCCGGGGATGTCCTGCCAGTAGGCCCGGACGCGGGACTCACCGACGGACGCTCCATCCCCGATACGTCGACCAATCAATTCGCCCGGCGCCTCGGCTGTAAAGATAAAGCTGTAGCGCTCTCCGCCCGGGGCTTCGCTGACGAGCTCGATGCGATCAGACCAGGCTCCGTCGTTTGCCGGTGCCGCGCGCACGATCGACGCGTCGCGCAGCTCCACGAAAAAGTAGAAGTTCTGCCGGTGCACGCCCGTTGCGTAATGCACGGGCCCATCGAGGCCGCGCAGCGTGCGCCAGGCGTCTTCGTCGATCGACCAGTCGCTGACGTAACCGTCGATCAACGGCTCGCGCTCGAGCGGATGGCCGTAAAGTTGCCCGGCCGGGTCCGACGATCCGTCGCTCGCCGCAAGAAACTCGCCGGGAAACTGCGACAGCGAGTCGGCCAGGGCCCTCGCGGTACCGGCGAGCATGCGCTGCTGGCCCTCCCGCAGCGCAGACTCGGTTTCGCGTATGAACTGGCAGCCCGCCCACGGCAGCACCAGCGTCAGCAGGCTGACCAGCAGCAGCTGGCGGCGCAGGTTCATGGCTGGGCTATCAGGGAGCGAGCCAACGGTATCCCATGCCGTAAACTGTTTCGATCGCGTCGAAATCCGGATCGATCACGAGGAACTTGCGGCGTATGCGTTTCACGTGTGACGTGATGGTGTTGTCGTCCAGTACCGCCTGCGCGGCATCCATGAGTTGCTGCCGGTTCTTCACGTGCCCGGGATAGCGCGCAAGTGCGTGCACGAGCCAGTACTCGGTCAGCGTGAGTCCGACCTGCGTGCCTTTCCAGCGAACGATCATGCGCTCGCCGTCGAGCTCGAGGTCGCCCCGCCGAACGACCGCTTCGTCACCGCGCGACTGCTGCGCATCGAGGCGGCGGAACAGCGCTGCTATGCGCGCGAGCAGGTGCGGCATGCT
>JAOUIH010000260.1 GCA_029884165.1 Gammaproteobacteria bacterium
GCGTCCGAGCCGGCAGGTGCAGCGACACGCCGAGGCGGCCGGCAAACATCATCTCGGCGACGGTGGCCATGAGTCCGCCATCGGAACGATCGTGATAGGCGAGCACCAGCCCGGCCCGGCGCAGCGCCTGCAGCGCCCCGAAGAAGCGCGCGAGACGGGCCGGGCGGTCGAGATCGGGCGGCGTCCCGCCGTTCATGCCATAGACTTGCGCGAGGCAGGATCCGCCGAGCCGGTTCGCGCCCTCGCCGAGGTCGATCAGCAGGAGGCGGCTGCCGCCTGCCACTGCGCGCAGCTGGGGCGTAAGGTGAGACCGCACGTCGCTGACCGGCGCGAACGCGGACACGATCAGTGAAACCGGCGCGACGACCTCGCGATCGACGTCTCCGTCCTGCCAGTGCGTGCGCATCGACAGCGAATCCTTGCCAACCGGGATTGCGATCCCCAGCTCGCGGCACAGATCCAGGCCGACCGCCCGCACGGTGTCGTACAGCGCGGCATCCTCGCCGGGCTGCCCGGCGGCCGCCATCCAGTTCGCGGACAACCGAACCTTGCTCAGCTCGTCGATCGCCGCAGCCGCGATGTTCGTGATTGCCTCGCCAACCGCCATTCGGCCGGACGCCGGCGCGTTCAGCGTCGCGAGCGGCGTCCGTTCGCCCATCGCCATCGCCTCGCCTGTATAGCCGACGAAAGTCGACGCCGTAATCGCGACGTCGCTGACCGGCACCTGCCATGGCCCGACGAGTTGGTCGCGCACGCTCAGGCCACCGACGCTGCGATCCCCGATGTGGATCAGGAATGACTTGTCGGCCACCGTCGGGAAACGCAGCACGCGGAAGGCGGCATCCTCGAGATCGATGCCATCGAGTGCCAGCGGCTCGATGTCCAATTCGATGCGCGTGACGTCCCTGGTCGTTTTCGGCGCCTTGCCGAGCAGCATCTGCATCGGCATATCCACGACGTCATTGCCGAAATCACGGTCACTGACGACCAGGCGGCCGTCGTCGGTAAGTGTACCGATCACCGCGCAGGGGCATCGCTCGCGCTCGCAGATGCGTTCGAACTCGGCGATACGGTCGGGACCGACGATCAGTACGTAGCGTTCCTGCGCCTCGTTGCACCATATGCCCATCGGCGCCATGCCGGGCTCGGCGTTCGGCACTTCCCTGAGCTCGACCCGGGCGCCGCGCTTGCTGTGATCGACGGCCTCCGGCACGGCGTTCGACAAGCCGCCCGCGCCGACGTCGTGCACCAGCAGAATCGGGTTGTCGGTGCCCATGGCCCAGCAGCGGTCGATGACCTCCTGCGCGCGGCGCTGGATTTCCGGGTTGCCCCGCTGCACGGATGCGAAATCCAGGTCCTCCGTGCTGGTGCCGCTCGCCAGGCTCGACGCTGCCCCGCCACCGAGCCCGATCAGCATCGCGGGCCCGCCAATGACGACGATCTTGCCGCCGACCGGGACTTCCGCCTTCAATGCATGCTCCGCGCGCACGTTGCCGACGCCGCCGGCGATCATGATCGGCTTGTGGTAGCCGCGGATCCGGTTCGCTGGCCAGCCCGGCCCGGCAAGCTCGTAGCTGCGGAAATAACCGAGCAGGTTCGGCCGTCCGAATTCGTTGTTGAAAGCCGCCGCGCCGATGGGTCCTTCGAGCATGATCTGGAGCGGAGTCGCCATCCGCTCCGGATGGCCGAAAGCCTGCTCCCAGGGCTGCCGGAAACCCGGGATACGCAGGTGCGACACGGTAAACCCGGTAAGTCCTGCCTTCGGCTTCGCGCCGAGGCCCGTCGCGCCTTCGTCGCGTATCTCCCCCCCCGAACCGGTTGCCGCGCCGGGGAACGGCGAGATGGCGGTGGGATGATTATGCGTCTCGACCTTCATCAGGATCTGGATCGGCTCGTCGCTGTATGACCAGCGCCGGTCCCGAGCGCCCGGCATCAGCCGGCTCCCCTGGTGACCCTCGATCACGGCGGCATTGTCCGAGTAGGCCGAAACGACGCCCTCACCGCTTGCCTCGGTGGTGGCGCGGATCATGTCGAACAGTCCGCGCTCTGCCGGCTGGCCATCGATGATCCAGTCGGCTCGAAAGATCTTGTGGCGGCAATGCTCCGAGTTCGCCTGGGCGAACATCATCAGCTCGGCATCGGTCGGGTCCCGGCCGATCCGGCGGTAGTTATCGCACAGGTATTCGATCTCGTCCGGTGACAGTGCAAGGCCGAGGTCCTCGTTCGCCCGCACGAGAGCCGCCGCGCCCTGCTCTGTGAGCGGCACGATCGACAGGGGCGAGGGCGTGTGCGCTTCGAACAGTCGGACCGCCTCTGCGGCATCCAGGAGCAACGCCTCGGTCATGCGATCGACCAGTGACGAGCCGAGTTCGGCCAGGCGAGCAGCCGGCAGAGCCGATGCAGACCAGAGCGCGTATTCGATGCCGCGCTCGATACGCCGCACGCCGCCGAATCCGCAGGCCAGAGCGATATCTGTTGCCTTGCTCGACCATGGCGAAATCGTACCGGGACGCGGCACGACGATAAGTGTGCGGGCCCCGCCCGGAAAACTCGCCGGCGGCTCGTCGGACAGCAGCAGCGACCGGAGCCGGGACTCCTCCGCCGTCGCCAGGGCGTCGCGAAGCTCCCCGAAATAGATGAAACGCGCAGCCAGTCCGGTGATACC
>JAOUIH010000025.1 GCA_029884165.1 Gammaproteobacteria bacterium
GCTCCGTCCTCGCCACGAATTCTAATATGGTCCGGTTCTGCCACGGGCTCGGCTTTACGAGCCGGTTGGACGTACACGACCCGGGTCTGCTGCGCGTGGCCATGGACCTGTAGGCCGGCCAGGGGTGGAATGAACCGTCGGCGGGCGTCACGCACGCCGGGCGTCAGCCGCCAGGACGTGACCGTGCCGACGATCGGCATCTCGAGCGCCGACGGCGATGCGGCCAAGGCGGCGCTGCCGCGGGTCTCGATCGAGTACTTCGTCGACCCGACCCGGCTTGGGGGGCATCCGGGGGCTACGTTCGGTTGTACGCACCGCGGACGGTGGCGCTCGGCTCGTCGATCTCGCACTTCGACACGACGCCGGCGCCGAACCTGCTGATGGAGCCGTGCATAACAGGCACGCTGCGCAGCAACGTCAATCTCGATCTAACGCCGTCGCTGATGAGCACGTCGGCTGGAATCTCGAGACGCTGAAGATCGGCGGCTGCGACAAGGGCGTACTGTCGCGATACACGGCCCGGTCGGATTTGCCGACCGGGCCGTTCCGGGTGGGCCTGCCTCACCGCCCCCTATGCATATGCGTATAATGTATATTATGTTAAATCACCCAGATACCTGGCCTAGCCATGGCCTGGGACGCCCTGACCCCTGCCGGTCCCGGACCGGGATTCCGCTATGCTAGCCCGATGCCCCTGTATTACGTTCCACTGGTTGCCGGCCTGCTGCCGATATTTGCCGTAGGCCTCAGCTACCTGATTGCCTCCGGCCTCGACGTCATCCCGTCGTGCGTGCCGTTCATCGAGGGCTGCACGTCGATCAGCGCGACGGGCCGTTATCCGCCATCCAACTTTCTGTTCCGCGCAACCATGCTGCCGGAGGCCGTGGTGCTCGTCGCTTACTGGCTGCTTTCAGTCGCCTGGCTGCGTTCGCTGCAGCGGGCCGCGGGCCTGCCCGGGACCGGCGGACGTTACGTCGCGCTGCTTGGCATCGGCGCCTCGATCGCCCTGGTCCTGTACGTGACCTTCCTGGGCACCCGGGAACCCTTCTACGAGTTCATGCGGCGCTTCGGTATCTATGTTTACTTCCTGTTCACGATCCTGGCGCAGATCTTCCTGGCTCGTTCGCTGCTCCGCCTGCCGCTGGATCGTTTCCTGCGGCGGCTCGCTCGCATCCAGCTCGGCCTCGCGCTGCTGCCGTTCGCCCTGGGCGCGCTGAACACGACGCTGAAGGCGACGCTGGCCAACCCGGATCCGGCCGAGAACGTCATCGAGTGGAACGTGGCGGTCCTGATGCAGGCCTACATCGCGCTCAGCTGGATCGGCTGGCGGCATACTGGCTTTTCTGCGGATTTCCGCCTGGCAGCGACGAACCGGGACCTGCAGGGCTGATTCGGCGCCCTCTTCCCGACGGCTTCGGCCGAACCGGCGCCAGCGCGGGGCTCAGCGCGGAATGGACTTCGTGATTCTCGGCTCGTCCTCGTCATCCGCGCCATCGGGCGTCACCGAAAAATCGAGCACGCCGGTGGCGATCAGATCGGTGGAGGCCTGCGCGACGGAGAGCTCCGTTTCGACCTCGCGAAGTTTGACCTCGGACCGCAGGTTTTCCTCGGCCCGGTCGCTGAGTTCGGCGCGCAATTCCCGGGTTTTCTTGACCGAGTCCTTGAGGTCCCTGCGCAGCTTCTCGACCTCCCGGGACTGCATGCCGATCGTCTTTTCCAGGCCCTCGATTTCCTTATCGGCCTGTTCGATCTTCTTGTCGCGGTCTTCGATCTCGGTCTTCGCCTTTTCGACCTCCGCCTTCGCGATGCGGAGTTCGGCGTCGAGCGAACGGATCCGGTCGTCGCGCGGATCGCGGGCCTTGGCCTGGAACTTGTTGCCGAAATACGCCCCGATCTTGCCGACGAACCAACCGAGCAGGAACGCTCCGAAGGTGATCAGCAACAGGTTTTGCGGGGTCTCCATGAACATTGCCGGATCCTGAACTGCGGTGGCAAGCAGGTAGATTATGCACTTTTGCCCATATGATGAAGGACCGAGTTCTCAGTCCGAAACCAGGCCAGCTACCCCGAAACACCGACACGTGGGCATTAATGCCCATAAAGTGGATATTTATTCTATTTATTTAACAAGAACTTATGCTTATTAAGTCAAGCATTTTCTAATACTGGCGCTGCCGCTTCGGGCTAGCCCAGCGCCACGCGGCTCCGATCCGGAAAGTCCGTGAAAACGCCGTCGATCTTCAGGGTTTCGGCAAACCAGCGCAGCATGTCGCCGTCCGTTTCGAAGCCCGGTGCGACCTGGTCCGCCCGGAACGTGTACGGGTGAACGGCGAGACCCGCCTCGTGCGCGAGTTTCACGAATCCCGTCGAGACCGGGTGTCCGTCGATGTCGGCCAGCTCGTACAGCAGTCCGAACCAGGGACCGAGCCCGTCCACGAAACTCGCCAGCTGTGCCATCCCGGCCTCGGTCAACATTGCCTCGTACTGCTCCGGGACGACCTTCGGCGCGATCGCGTCGATCAGCTGGATAAGCCTCAGGGGGCAACCCAGTTCGAAGCGCAGACGCTGCACTTCCGCGGGGTCGAAACACTGCACGAACACCAGGTCGTCCTTGCTGCGGTAACCATAGTCGGCCAGCGTCTGCAAAACGGCCCTCGACAGATCGAAGCCCTCTGCACGGTGCCAGGCGGGCTCCTTGATCTCGGGATAGATGCCGACCTGCCGCCCGGTCGAGCGGTTGAGTCCCTGCACCATCTCGATCTCCTCCCGCAGTGTCACCACGCGGAAGTCGCCCCGGTCCGCCGGAAAACGGTTCGGAAAGGCCGGCGCGTCACCTGCGTCATTCAGTCGCTCGTGAACGCGCAGCGTCCGGAGCTCGGCCAGGTCGAAGTCCCGCACGTACCAGCGCCCGTCGTCGCGTGCGCGATCCGGAAAGCGGTCTGCGACGTCGGTGACCCGGTCGATGTGGATGTCATGGCAGACGATCAGTTCACCGTCCTTCGACGCGACGACGTCCTGCTCCAGGTAGTCGGCGCCCATGCCGTAGGCCAATGCCTTGGCGGCCAGCGTATGTTCCGGCAAATACCCGCTTGCGCCGCGGTGGGCGATGATCAGCGGCAGCGATTTGTGGCGGGGCAGTCTGTCCAAGTCAGCTCACCTCGGGCGATGTGGCCCTCATGGGAAATCGATCACGTCCCAGCGGGCCGTGTCCTCGTGGCGTGCCAGCTGGCGCACGGCGTCGACGATCTCGCGCTCGTTCCATTCCAGGTGCTTGCGCGCGCGCTTGGCGAGCTCAGGAGCCGTGTCGCGCACGCCGCCGAACGGGCGAATGACGATAACGGGCTTGTCGTTCGCTTCCGCGACATCCATCTGGTAGCGCAGGAGATCTGCGTTCTCGTCGAACTGGCTTGCCAGGATCACGGCAACCTCGGCCTGCTTGATCTGCGCAATATACTCGTCCTTGATGGCGGCCAGTCCGCCGGACTGCGGCATGTTCTCGGGTCTGCTCGTATTGATGTAAAAAAACCGCTCGACGCTCTCCAGAAACTCGAAAACCCGGAGGTAACTCGAATCGGCGCGGAACAGGTGCGAGACATAGACTCGAATCGGGTTCTTCTCGGACACCGGGACCTCCGTAGAGCCATGATTTGCAGCCAGTTTAACGAATAGGGTTCGATGAAGGCCAGCACCCGTTCCGCACTTCCGGAAGGCGCAAAAGCCTGTTTCCATGCCCGGGCGCTTTCTGTATCGTACGGCCAGCCCGCGGCCCGCCAGGCTTGCGAGGCACAACCGGATCCCGGATTCCTGATGCCACGCTGATGCGACTGCTTCTCTACAACATTCGGTACGCGGTCGGCGCCGGCGCGTCCATGCACGTGCCGTTGCCGGGCGCCGGCTACCTGCTGGGCAACCAGAGCGTGCTGCCCGACATCACCAGGTTCGTGCGCTCCTGCGACCCCGACTTCGTGGGGCTGATCGAGGTCGACACGGGCTCGATCCGAAGCCGTATGATCAACCAGGCGGAGGCCATTGCCACCGAACTGGGCATGAATACCTCGTACGAGATCAAGTACGGCGAGTCGTCGCTCAACCAGTTGATCCCGATTATTCGCAAGCAGGGCAATGCCTTCCTCGCCGCCGAGCGGGTCCACGGAGAGACCTTCCATTTCTTCGATACCGGCATCAAGCGCCTCATCCTCGAGCTGGAGATGGAGCACTTCGCCGTGTTCCTCGTGCACCTGTCGCTCAAATACCGGCACCGCCACCTGCAGCTCCGGCGCCTGTACGACATCATTGCCGATACGAAGAAACCGGTCATCGTGGCCGGCGACTTCAATACGTTCTGGGGTAATAACGAAATTTACCTGTTCATGAAGGCCGCCGGGCTCAAGAGTGCCAATATGCTCGGCCTGCCGTCCTACCCGAGTCGCTCGCCACGCAAAGAGCTCGACTTCATCCTGTACCAGGACGGCATCACCGTTCGCAATTTCGAGATCCCCGACGTGCGATTCTCGGATCACCTGCCGCTCATCTGCGACTTCGACGTGCGCTGAACGGCACCAGCGTCCAGGCCGGCGGCAACGGAGACAATAATGACAGCGACCGACACGCAAGCTTACCTGCATTGGCACCTCGAGACCGACGGCGACGGCATAGCCTGGCTTTGCATCGACAAGCACGATGGAAGCGCCAACGTCCTCTCCGGCGCGGTACTGCAGGAACTCGCATCGATCATGGAGCCCTGGGTCCGGACGCCCCCGGCCGGCATCGTGCTGCATTCCGGCAAGTCGAACGGCTTCGTCATGGGCGCGGACATCAACGAGTTCACGAAGATCGCGACCGCTGACGAGGCGTACGGGCTGATTCGCCTCGGCCAGCAGGTCATGGACCGCCTCGAGTCGCTGGCCTGCCCGTCCGTTGCCGTGATCAACGGCTTCGCGCTGGGCGGGGGACTCGAACTCGCCATGGCTTGCCGCTATCGCATCGCGCTGGAGAACGACAAGCCCGTGCTGGGCCTCCCCGAGGTTCAGCTTGGCATACACCCGGGCTTCGGCGGCACGGTGCGTGCCGTCCGGATTGCCGGGGTCCGGGCGGCGATGGCCCTGATGCTGGCCGGTCAGCCGATCACCGTCGGCAAGGGCCTGCGGCAGGGCCTCGTCGACCGCGTCGTGCCGGCCGGCGGCTGGCGCCCGGCCGCTCTCGACATGCTCAGGTCCGGCCGGCCGGCCCACCGTGCTCCCCTGTTCGATCGCGTGCTGAACCTGGCGCCACTCCGGCCACTCGTTGCGCGCCAGTTGCGCGCCCAGGTCGCCCGCAAGGCGCGGCGCGACCACTATCCGTCGCCGTACGCGATGATAGACCTCTGGGTGCAGCACGGCGCCTCGCCGAAGACCGGCTACGAGGCGGAGGCGCGTTCGATGGCCGGCCTGATGGTCGGTAGCACGGCCCGGAACCTGGTGCGGGTGTTCTTTCTGCAGAACCGGCTGAAATCGTTGGGCGGCAAGTCCGGCAGCAAGGTCGCCCGTGTGCACGTCATCGGCGCGGGCGTGATGGGCGGCGACATAGCCGCATGGTGTGCGCTGCGCGGACTCGAGGTCACATTGCAGGACCGGGAAATGAAATACATCGAACCGGCGCTGGCGCGCGCGAGCAAACTGTTCGAGAAAAAGGCGCGTGGGACCGATGCCGTCGACAAGGCCCGCGCGCGGCTGCGCGCCGATATCGCCGGCGACGGCGTTGCCGATGCAGACCTTGTCATCGAGGCCATTTTCGAAAACCGGGAGGCGAAACAGGAACTCTACCGGTCCGTCGAGCCACGCATGAAAGCGGGTGCGATCCTCGCGACGAATACCTCCAGCATCCGGCTCGAAGAGCTGCGCACGGTGCTCGAGGCGCCGCAGCGCTTCATCGGGCTGCACTTCTTCAACCCGGTCGCGCAGTTACCGCTGGTCGAGGTCATCCGCTGCACCGATACCGAGACCGCCGCTCTCGACACCGGCTTCGGCTTCGTCAAGGCCATCGGCAAGCTGCCGCTGCCCTGCTCCAGCTCGCCCGGCTTCGTCGTCAACCGGATTCTCGGGCCCTACATGGCCGAGGCGATGCACCTCGCCAACGAAGGGGTCCCGCTGGCTGGCATCGACGCGGCGGCCGAGGATTTCGGCATGCCGATGGGCCCGGTCGAACTGGTGGACAGCGTCGGCCTCGATATTGCGCTGAACGTGTCCCGCGTACTCGGGGCCGCCGCCGGGCGCGAGGCGCCGGGGGGTCTCGAAGACATGGTCGAGCAGGGTCGGCTGGGTCGTAAATCCGGCTCCGGGTTCTATCGCTGGGAGAACGGCAAGGCGGTCAAGCCCGAGCCTGGCCCGGCAGAAAAGGCCCGCATCCCGGCGGATATCGTCGACCGGCTGATGCTGCCGATGGTCAATGAAGCCGTAGCCTGTCTGCACGAGAAGGTCGTCGAGGACGCCGACCTGCTGGACGCCGGCGTGATCTTCGGGACCGGTTTCGCACCGTTTCGGGGCGGGCCGGTCAATTACGCCCGCGAACGGGGCTCCAGGGAAGTCATTGCAGCGCTGGAGCGCCTGGCGGACGTGCACGGCGAACGCTTCAGGCCGCATCCCGGCTGGTCGGAACTCGGCTGAACCTGGGCACTGGGTCGCAATTCGCTTGCCAAAGTGTGCGAGGTTTCACGATGTCGGCGAAAGGCGGTATCGACGTTTGACAATATCACGTTAGAATAACGACTTAGGAAAGGTGTCGACGCAGTCGGTCACGGCTGCGCTCCATACCCCGCATCACCAATCAAGAACACATAACGGGTAGTCAGCTGGATATCGAGCTGCTCAAACGATTTTCACCGCTAGACGGTCTGAAACGGGACAACCTTGCCGCACTGGCCGGCAAGGTCCAGGTCCGTGAACTGTCGCCGCAGCAATTCCTGTTCAAGGAAGGCGACACCGAGAAGCGCACGGTATATGTCGTTTCCGGGACGCTGGAGCTGCTCGACCAGGGCCAGGTCGTCGAGTTAGTCGAGGGCGGCAGTGACGAGGCCCGGAACCCGGTCGCACCTGTCTTTCCGCGACGCGTAAGCGCGCGGGCGCGGAACCGGGTCCAGTATCTCTCGATAGACAGCGACCTGCTCGACGTCATGCTGACCTGGGATCAGACCGGATCCTACGAGGTCTCGGAGCTCCAGAACCTGGCAAACTCCGGCGGCGACGACTGGATGACGATGCTGCTGCAGGCCAAGGCCTTCCACAAGATTCCGCCGGCCAATATCCAGGCCATATTCATGCGGATGCAGCAGATCAACTACAAGCAGGGTGACGTCGTCGTCAAGCAGGGTACCGAAGGCGACTACTTCTACGTGCTGATCCGCGGCAAGTGCCTGGTGACTCGCGAGACGCCGCTGAACAAGGAAGGCATCAAGCTGGCCGAACTCAACGTCGGCGACACGTTCGGCGAAGAGGCGCTCATTTCCGACGCCAAGCGCAACGCAACCGTGACCATGGTGACGGACGGCTCGGTGATGCGCCTCGGCAAGGAAGACTTCAAGAAACTGCTGAATGAGCCGATGCTCGACTGGGTCAGCTACGCCGACGCCGAAAAAGTCGTCCGCGCGGGTGGCCAGTGGCTGGACGTCCGACTGCCCAGCGAGTTCGAGAATCACCACCTGGAAGGCGCGATCAACATCCCGCTGTACTTTATCCGGCTGAAGATCAACACGCTGGACAAGAATCGCAAGTATGTTCTTTGTTGCGACACGGGACGCCGCAGTTCGGCCGGCGCCTACATACTGAGCGAGCGCGGCTTCACTGCATATGTGCTGCGCGGCGGTATCAGCAGCGCGGAGCGGGGCTGAACCATACTTCGGGCCGCGCGATCGCCTCGCCGGGACTTACATCGTGTGCGTGGGTTTGTCGCCGCCGAGGGCGCCGGCCAGGTAGGTCTCGATCTTCTTCTGCGTGTTGCCCTGATCCTGATCGCTGAACTGGACGCCTATGCCGGCGGTGCGCTTGCCCTGCGCCCCCTTGGGCGTAATCCAGATGACGGTCCCGGCGACGGGGATCTTCTCGTCCTCGCCCATCAGGTTCAGCAGCATAAACACCTCGTCACCGAGCCGGTACGAACTGTTCGTCGGGATGAACAGGCCGCCGTTGACGATGTGCGGCATGTACGCGAGGTACAGCGCGCTCTTGTCCTTGATCGTCAGCGTCAGCAATCCGGGTTTGGCCATGTCCTTATTTACCTTGTGTTCGCAGCCGGCAGCATCGAGCCGGGGTGGTACCAGCGATGACAGTCCTTGAGGCCGCCTGCCCAGTCGATCAGCAGGCTTTCCAGGGTCAGCTGCAGGTTATACGACCCCGCCTGCTGTCCGCGCAGCCTGTTAATCGTGTCTAGATAACAGAACATATTTCGACTGTCCATGTGACGCAGCACAGATTCCGGCAATTCGCGCTCAATGCCTGCGCCGGGCCCGCAGACGACGCCGCGGGCGGCACGCTGCACGGTCCGGGATAGCCAGTCCAGGACCCAGGCGGGCTCCAGCTTCGACCACTTGTCAGCCACCTCGATGGGCGACGAGGCACCCTGCCCGACGGCGGCCAGCTCCGCGAGCATGGCCCTGGCCTGCTCCAGGTGCTCGACGGCCTCGACCGCGGCCAGCGGAGCCTCGCCGGCGAGCCGCAGCGCTTCGCGCCAGTTATCGGACGGCTGCCAGCGTCCCAGCCAGGCCAGGCTGGCGGCCTCGGACGGCAACGACACCGCGATCCGCTGGCAACGGCTCAGTATTGTCGCCGGCAACCGGCCGATCCGGTCGGCAACCAGGACCAGGAGTGCGTCGCCCGGCGGCTCCTCCAGCGTCTTCAACAGGCTGTTGGCGGCACTGGTGGTCATCGCATTGGCCGGCTCGATCACCGCGACCTTGCCCCCACCCTCGTAGCTGGTCAGGCAGAGGTGCGCCACCAGCTCACGGATCTGGTCGATGCTGATCGTCTCCTTGTCCTCGACCGGCGCCACCCAGCGCAGGTCGGCATGTTCCGGGATACGGACCGGGTAGTGGGGCCCGTCCCCGGCGCCGGCCATGCCGAGTTGCTCCCGGGCGAGCCACGCGGCAGCGGCTCGCTTGCCGACGCCACGCGGACCGATCAGCAACACGGCGTGCGGCACGCGACCCTGGGCGCTGCGCGCACGCCAGCCATCGACGAGTGGTTGTAGCCAGTCTAAAACCATATTTAAACCAATGCCTTGAGTCAATTTCTTAATATATTTTCTAGCCGACTATCCGGGTCAGGGCCGAGCGGATACCTGCCTGCACCTCGGCCAGGGGGCCGGATGCGTCGATGACCGCGAAGCGTTCCGGCTCTGCCCGGGCCAGGCTCAGGTAGCCCTCCCGGACGCGCTCGTAGAAAGACGCCTGTTCCGACTCGAGTCGGTCGGCAGCGCCCCGTTTCTCGGCGCGGCCCATGCCCACGGCTGCCGGCGCATCCAGCAGGATGGTCAGGTCCGGGTCGATCCCGTCGTGCACCCACTCGGCCAGCGTATTGATTCGTTCGAGACCCAGCCGCCGCCCGTATCCCTGGTAGGCGCGGCTCGCATCGGTGAATCGGTCGCAGACCACCCAGCGGCCCTCGGCCAGCGCCGGCCGGATTCGGTTGGACAGGTGCAGCGAGCGGGCGGCGAAAAACAGGAGCATCTCGGCGACGTCCGGAACCGGCTCATCGCCATGCTCGAGCAGCAGGCTGCGGATCTTCTCGGCTGTCGGCGTGCCGCCCGGCTCTCGGGTCATCAGCACTCGGTGGCCCTGTTCCTCGATCAACCGCGCCAGGAAGGCGATATTGGTCGACTTGCCGACGCCCTCGATGCCCTCGACCGTGATGAACCTGCCGCGTGGCATCACTCGCCTCCCTGGCGCCGACCGGCCCGCTGCCGAGCCAGGTATTCGCGGACGGCCGCATCGTGTTCGTCCCGAGTCTCCGAAAACTTGTGGCTACCGTCGCCGAGGCCCGTGGCCACGAAATACAGTTCCGAGCCAGGCGCGGGGTGCAGCGCCGCGTGTATCGCCGCCCTGCCCGGCAATGCGATCGGCGTCGGCGGCAGGCCGGCACGAGTGTAGGTATTGTACGGAGTGTCCGTCCGCAGGTGACGTCGGGTCAGGTTGCCGTCGAAGTTTTCACCGACACCGTAAATGACCGTCGGGTCCGTCTGCAGGCGCATCTTGCGCTGCAGGCGCCGCACGAATACCCCGGAAATACGCACACGCTCCGACGCCAGGGCCGTCTCCTTCTCGATGATAGACGCCAGTATCAGAGCCTCGTAAGGCGTGCTGATCGGCAGGTTCTCGTCCCTGCCTTCCCACTCCTCAGCCAATGCCTGTTGCATCAGCCCGTATGCCTGTCGCAGGACATCGATGTCCCGCGTGAAGGCCGGAAAGCGGTAGGTCTCCGGCAGGAACAGGCCCTCCGGATGTTCGTACGGCGCGCCGAGTTCCTCGAGCACTCGGGGCCAGTCCTCCTGGCTCAGCGTCGACTCGACTATCGGCTGCGACTCCATCGCAGCCAGCAGTTCGCGGAAGGTCCATCCCTCCACGATCGTGAACGCATAGAGGCGAACATCGCCGGCGACCAGCTTGTCGAGCAAGCTCGATGGCGTCAGGCCGGGCTCGAACAGATACTCGCCGGCGTGAACGGCCTGAGCCTTGCCGGTCAGGCGCGCATGGAGCCGGAGAAGCCTGGGGTGTTCCAGTACGCCCTGGCCGGCCAGGTCGTCAGCGATGCGCGAGAATGCCGTGCCCGGGCGCACGTCGTACGGCAGTCCGGCCTCCGGCAGTGCCAGCGGACGGTCCAGGTACCGGTCGAACTGCCAGATACCGAGCCCCGCGACGAGACAGCCGGCGACGGCCGTGGCAAGCGCCCACCGCCAGACACGGGTCGGATCAGCCACGCGGCGGCCCTGCCGGCAACTTGGCGGACGTGTGCAAAGGGGTTCGGACGGCGGCGCTCACGGGGCCAGAGTATAAGGCTGTGAGCGGACCGCGAGTACCGCCAGGGCGCAAGCTCAGGCCTCAAGGGCCGTGAAGACCAGCGTGCCGTTAGTGCCGCCGAAACCGAAGGAATTCGACATCGTCGTCCGGATCCGCGCCTGGCGGGCCTCGTGCGGCACGTAATCGAGATCGCAACGGGGATCCGGGTTATCCAGGTTGATCGTGGGCGGCAAAACCTGGTCGCGGATGGCGAGGATGGAGAAGATCGCCTCGACCACCCCGGCGGCTCCCAGCAGGTGGCCGGTGCAGGATTTCGTCGAACTGACGGCGAGCTTGCGGGCGGCGTCGCCGAAGGCCCGCTTGATGGCGACGGTCTCGCCGACGTCGCCGACCGGCGTCGAGGTGCCATGCGCGTTCAGGTAGTCGATGTCCGACGGCTGCAGCATCGCGTCGTTCAGGGCCGCAACCATGCACTTGCGCGCGCCCTCGCCGTCTTCCGGCGGGGCGGTCATGTGGTGCGCGTCGGCGCTCATGCCAAACCCGATTAGTTCCGCATAAATGCGAGCCCCGCGCGCTCTGGCGTGCTCCAGCTCCTCGAGTACGACGCTGCCGGCGCCGTTGCTCAGCACGAAACCGTCGCGGTCCTGGTCGAACGGCCGGCTGGCGGCCGTCGGGTCGTCGTTGCGCGTGGACATCGCCCGCGCCGAGCAGAAGCCGGCAACGGCCAGCGGGGTCGTGGCGAATTCGGCTCCGCCTGCCAGCATGACGTCGGCGTCGCCGTAAGCAATCGTGCGGGCGCCGAGGCCAATGCAGTGGGTCGAGGTCGTGCACGCGGTGACCACGGACAGGTTCGGACCGGTTATCCCGTACATGATGCTCAGGTAGCCGGAGGCCATGTTGATAATGCTGCCGGGGATAAAGAATGGCGAAACCTTGCGCGGTCCGCCCGCCAACAGCTTGTTGTGGTTTTCCTCGATGGTCTGCAGGCCGCCGATGCCGGCGCCCAGCGCAATTCCTATCCGGGGCGCAGTGGCCTCGTTTATCTCGAGGCCGGAATCCTGGATCGCATCGATAGTTGCCCCGATGCCGTAATGAATGAACGGATCGAGCTTGCGTGCTTCCTTGGGGGCCAGGTACCTGTCCACCTCGAAGTCGCGGACGGAACCGGCGATCCGGGTGCTGAAAGCCGCGGGATCGAAATCGGTGATCGGCGAAATGCCGGACTTCCCTTCCAGGATGTTCTGCCAGGCGACGGGAACGGAACTGCCGACCGGGGATACGATTCCCATGCCGGTGACGACGACGCGACGCTTGCTCAAGTGCCTTCCGTGGAACGACGGATGATTGTGGGAATCCCGGTGTGCCCGGCGCGGGGCTACCGCGCCGGACCAGGTTTGGCTATTCGCTACGGCGAGCGGTGATGTAGTCGATTGCCTGCTGAACCGTCGTGATCTTCTCGGCTTCTTCGTCCGGAATCTCGGTCTCGAACTCTTCCTCGAGCGCCATCACGAGCTCGACCGTGTCGAGAGAATCGGCGCCAAGATCATCTACGAACGAAGCGTCGTTGGTGACTTCTTCTTCTTTTACGCCCAGTTGCTCCGCAACGATGCTCTTAACCTGTTCCTCAATGCTGCTCATGGTGATCGCTTCTCCTCGGGAAGACTAGTCGGGATTTCTCGGGATCGGGCCGGGTCTCTGGCGATCCCGCCGATTCCCCGAGCCAAACCTGCCCTGCTTGATGCATCGGCAGACAAGGCTGCCCGGACCCGCTCCGCTTTCGTAAGTTATTGATAATTCAAGCCACTATTTGGCTGTGGCTCGGTATTGTAGGTGAAAGTATGGGCTCGATCTACAGTTAAATCAGTCCATTAGCATGCCGCCATTGACATGCAGGGTCTCACCGGTGATGTAGCGGCCTGCATCCGAGGCAAGGAACAAGACCGCCGCCGCGATATCCTCCGGCTCGCCGAGACGTGCCAGCGGAATCTGGCCGAGCATCGCCGCCCGCTGGGCCTCCGTCAGCACCCGGGTCATGTCCGTATCGATGAATCCCGGCGCGACGACATTGACCGTGATGTCTCGCGAGCCGACCTCGCGCGCCATCGATTTCGAAAAGCCGATGATTCCGGCCTTGGCCGCGGAATAGTTCGTTTGTCCCGGGTTTCCCATCACCCCGACGACCGAGGCGATATTGACGATCCGGCCGTAACGCGCCTTCATCATGCCGCGCAGGCAGCCCTTGCAGACCCGGTACACGCCGGACAGGTTCGTCGAGATCACGTCGTTCCACTCGTCGGCCTTCATCCGCATCAGCAGGTTGTCGCGCGTGATGCCGGCATTGTTGACGACGATCAGCGGCGCTCCTTCCTGCCCGCCGATGTCCGCCAGCGCCTCGTCGACGGATGCGTCACTGCCGACATCCAGCACGAGCCCGCGCCCGCGGTCCGCCAGTGTGGCCGAGATGGCCGCCGCGCCGGCGGCGCTGGTTGCCGTTCCGACCACCCGAGCCCCGGCGTCGGCGAGCGTCCGTGCAATCGCCGCGCCTATGCCGCGCGACGCGCCCGTTACGAGCGCCACCTTGCCGTCCAAAATATCCGTGGCGAACGAGAATTTCATTGAAGCACATCCACACTTAAGTCAGTTGTATTCTTGATTCATTGCGTCTGCAAAGCTCTCAGGAGCGTCCAGACAAATGGCTGTGACTGACCTGTCAATTCGCCTGCATAAGCCAGCTAGTACGTTTCCAGGCCCGCATTCGACAATTTTGGTCGCACCCAACTCAATCAGTGCCCGTGTAGTCAATACCCACTGGACAGGACTCGATACCTGGCGTCTAAGTTCATGCCGTATGTCGTCACCGTCTTTGTATGGGCGAACGTCGGTAGCGCTGATCACGGTTATTTTTGGCGGACGTACTTCTACTTCGGCCAGATTTTCCGCCAACGCGTCCCCCGCTGGCCGCATCAGGGTCGAATGCGATGCCACGCTGACATGCAACAATATTGCCCTTCTGGCGCCCTGTTCTTTCGCGAGAACGACCGCTCTTTGCACTGCCCCTTTATGACCCGAAATCACAACCTGACCAGGCGAATTGAAATTCACGGGCTCCGCGATACCAATGCCCGAGGCATTATCACAAATATCTATGACTTCTTTGTCTGAAAGTCCCAACACAGCGGCCATCGCGCTATCGCCTTGTGGGGAAGCTTCTTGCATGTATCTCGCGCGAGCGCGAACCAAGTTTAGCGCATCCTGGAAACTGATTGACTCAGCGCAAACAAGAGCAGTGAACTCGCCCAGACTGTGCCCCGCCATGATAGCTGGCTTCCGTCCACCGTGCCGGCACCAAGCGCGCCATGCTGCAACACCCGCCGTCAGCATGGCCGGCTGAGTAACGGTTGTCCTATCCAATACTTCCCTTGGCCCGTCTTGTACTGTCATCCACAAGTCGAAACCGAGTAAATCTGACGCTTCATCGTAGGTCTCGCGTATCTGCGGATAGATTGCAGCCAGTTCAGCTTGCATGCCTACGGACTGGGATCCCTGTCCGGGAAAGACCATCGCAAGATTCAATGTTCTGCTCCGACAAAATTGACAAGCACTGCGAGTATAACTACGACTTTCTCCAGCGCCTAATCGATGCAGCTATGCCGAGCATCGTTCCCGTTGAAGCCCCATACACGTGCGCTGCCACGATGACCGCGCCGCCCGCGGTCTCGGCCGAACCCGGCAGGGGCCCGACGAGTTGCTCGTAGGTCAGCTTGCAAACGAGCCCCAGGCCGATGACCACGCATTCGAGCGGCCGGGCCCGGAAACCTGCAACCAGCCCGGCGGCCAGCAGGCCGTGGAGCAATCCGGACAGGCCGACGTACCAGGCCAGGTCGGGCCTCAGCAGCAGGAAACCGGCGTCGATCCCGGCGATCGTCAGCAACACGACGAGCGCCCATCCGGCCAAAGACAGGCTGCCCGCGACCAGGCACCAGACCAGGCCCAGTCCTGCGCCATTCAGCAGCAGATGGGTCCAGCCGAGGTGTGCCAGGTGGCCGGTGAGCAGCCGCCAAAGCTCGCCGTCGGCAAGAATCGCCGCACGCTCGTAGCGCAGGGCTTCGCGGGCAGCCTGCCCGCCCAGCTCGATAAGCGCCGAACAGGCGAGAATTGCCGCTGGAATCAGCCACGTGCGCGGCCGCCATAACATCGCTCCGGCGTGACCCGGCGCATCTTTGACGGGGAACATGTTTGCTATACTCGCGTCGAAACTGGACATGAGTCAACGCGGCGCCGTCCGGCGGCCGCCAGCCATCGTCGGAGCAATACATTGACTACAAGAGCAAGGCTGAATCCGCGGTCGAGGCGGCAACGCGGCTTCACCCTCATCGAGATCATGGTCGTCGTTATCATCCTCGGGATACTCGCGGCCATTGTCGCGCCGAACGTGATCGGCCGCGTCGGCGAAGCGCAGGTGACGGCGGCGCGGCAGGACCTCCGCAGCATCGAGAGCGCGCTGAAGCTATATCGGCTGGACAACTTCAGCTACCCGACCACGGAGCAGGGGCTGGAGGCACTGGTGGCCAAGCCCGCGGACCCGAACGTTCGAAACTGGAAAGGGCCGTATGTCGAGCGCGTCCCCAGGGATCCCTGGGGTAATCCCTACCTGTACCTGAGTCCCGGCAATAACGGCGAGATCGACATCTATACGATGGGCCGCGACGGCCGCCCGGGTGGCGAAGGCGAAGACGCCGACATCGGCAACTGGAATCTCGAATAAGGCCGGGTATGACAGCCGGCCTGCACGTCCGGCCCTCGCCCCTGCGGCACCGGGGCTTCACGCTGATCGAAATCCTGGTGGTCGTCGTGATCATCGCCGTCCTCAGTTCACTGGTGTTGCTGTCCGTCGGCGTCGTGCACGACGACCGGGATGTCGACACCGAAGTCCGGCGTATGGCGTCCCTGATCGAACTGGCGGCCGACGAGGCCGTGCTGCAGGGCCGCGACTTCGGCGTCGAGTTTCTCCTCGCCGGCTATCGTTTCGTCGAGCTGGATCCGCTGCTCGGGCGCTGGAACGAGGTCGTCGGCGACGACCTGCTGCGCCCCCGCCGCCTGCCGGAGGACATGGAATTCGACGTCCTGATCGAAGGTCGGCGCATCCGTCTGGCACGTGAAGCCGCCGCCGCCACCAAGGACGGCAAGGAACAGGGATCAGGGCTTGCCAAGAATTACGCGCCGCATGCACTGATCCTGTCCAGCGGCGACCTGACGCCCCTGGAACTCACGCTCGTTCGACGAACCGACGACCTGTCGCAGCGACTGCGCATCGTCCCGGGTGGTGACATCAAGATTGGCGAAGACGATGACGAGATGCAGTGAGTTCCGCGAGCTTCGAATGCGTCGGCGCGGCTTTACGCTGATCGAGGTCGTCATTGCGCTGGCGATTGCGGCGGTTTCGCTGGCGGCCGTCACGGCCGCGATCAGCCAGATGGTCGATGCCGCCAACGGCGTACAGGAGCGGACCTACGCAAGCTGGATTGCCCAGAACCGCATTGCCGAGATGCGCCTCGCCAATGTCATTCCGGAAGTCGACACCTCGCGTGGCGAGGTTACCTTCGCCGGGATGGACTGGGAGTGGCGTGCGACGGTATCCGAGACGGGCGTTGAGGGCCTGTTCCGGGTCGACGTGGACGTCGGCCGCGCCGGCGCCGACGGGTACATCCGGACGGTGTCCGGCTTTATCGGGGAGCCGGTAGTCCCCGGCGACGCCAATCTCGCCTGGAGCCTGGCCTCGGGCCCGGCCGGAGCGGATCAATGAGGCGCCGCCCCGATCTCGGCGGTTTCACCCTGATCGAAATCCTGGTAGCGCTGGCCGTGTTCGCCGTCCTGTCGGCGCTGGCGTACGGAACCCTGGGCCAGACGCTGACCAGCGCGGAGATACTGTCGTCGCGGATGGATCGACTGCAGGCCATACAGCGGACCGTGCAGCGCATCGAGCAGGACATGATACAGCTCGCGCCGCGCCCGGTGCGCAGCGAGCTGGGTGACAGCTATAACCCCGCGCTGCGCACAGATTTCCAGTCCGGCTTCGCACTCGAACTGACCCGCGGCGGTTGGAACAATCCGATTGCGCTGCCGCGAGGCACCCTGCAGCGGGCCGCCTACCGGCTCGAGGAGGACCGGCTGGTCCGCTACCACTGGAACGTGCTCGACCGGACCTTGAGCAACGAAATGATAGGCGTCACGCTGCTGGACGACGTGGACAGCGTTGTCTTCCGTTTCATGCTGGAAAACGGGGAGTGGACGGACCAGTGGCCACCGCCCCAGCGCGCCGGCCCGCTGGGGCTGCGCATACGGCCCCGTGCGGTGCAGCTCGTGCTGACGCTGGTCGACGAGGGCGAGATCACGCGCCTGATCGAGGTAAGCCCGTGAGGATGCCTGCATTTTCGGGACGCCGGCGGGCGCGCGGCGTGGCGATGATCACGGCCATGCTGATCGCTGCGCTCGCGGCGATCGTGGCGGCCAACCTGGCATGGGACAATGCGCTCGACGTGCGTCGTACGACGATGATGCTCAATCGCGACCAGGCCATGCAGGTCGCGCTCGGTGCCGAGAGCTGGGTCGCTTCGATCCTTCGCGACGACCTGGCGGACAGCACGACCGATCACCTGGGCGAACTCTGGGCCACTCAACTGCCCGGCCTGCCGATTGAGGGCGGCGAGGTCTTTGGCGTTGTAGAGGACCTGCAGGGGCGATTCAACGTCAACAACCTGGTCGACGACAGCGGCCAGATCGACGAACCGTCACTCGAGCAGTTTCGTCGGCTGGTTGCAACCCTGGGTCTCGATCCGCGAATCGCCGGCATCATGGCCGACTGGATAGATGCCGATCTCGACGCGTCGTTTCCCGATGGCGCCGAGGACAGTATCTATACCGGATTCTTCCCGCCGTACCGCACCGCGAACCTCCCGCTGAGCAGCGCGAGCGAACTCGCAGCGCTCGAAGGCATGGACAAGGCAAGCTTCGACCTGCTGTCTCCGCACATCGTCGCCCTGCCCGGCCGCACGGCGATCAACGTCAATACGGCCACCGCTGCCGTACTGCAATCGCTGAGTGAGAACATGTCGGCGGCCGAAGTCGAGGGCCTTGTCGCGGAGCGGCAGTCCGCCGGGTTTGCCAGCGTCGAGGACGCGTTCACGACGCTCGTAGAACCCGAGGTGCTCAATACGCTCGCCGAAACGACCAGTTATTTCCAATTGCGGGTCGTGGTACGTATTGATACCGTTCGCATCACGCTTTACAGCGTGCTGCAACGCGGCGCACAGGGTAACGTTACCCCCATACTCCGCAGCTTTGGAACCGGCTGAACATGGCGGAATTTCTGGTAATCCGAATTGGCGAAGGCGAATCTGCTCCCGCGGCGTGGATCGCCGTAGACTCGAGCGGCACCCGTCTCGGGCCGCCCTCGTCGGGCGACCTGGCAGCCGCGACTCCGGCGGCCGCCGACAGGAAAGTCATCGTGCTGGTGCCCGCGACGGAGGTGCTGACGACGACCATAGATCTGCCGATCAAGTCCGCCGCGAGGATCCAGTCCGCCCTGCCCTTCGCGCTCGAGGAGTTCCTGGCCGATGACGTCGAGGACCTGCACTTCGCCGCAGGCGCACGACGCGAAACCGGCCGGCTGCCGGTGTCGGTCATCAACCGGCAGAAACTGCGGGACTGGCTGGACCAGTGGCGCGCTCTGGGCCTGCGCCCGAGCGCTGTCATGGCTGACTGCTATGGCCTGGCCCGTCTGCCGGGCACGATCAGCATGCTCGTCACGGCAGACCAGGTCTACGTCAACGACGGCGCGGATACGGAACTCGTACTGCAGGGCGTGGGCCCGCAGGAGGCGCTGGCGGCCATCGGCGTCATTGACGACGGCGACGAACCGGGCGGCGCGGAGAGAGGCCGTCCGCGCCACGTACTGGCTTACTGCGACGCCGAGGCCGAGCAGAAGTACGCGCGTGAGTGGCTCGCGGTCCGGCATGATTTCGAAGATCTCGACATCAAACTGCTTCCCGATGGCGCCCTGCCGAGACTGGCCGTTACCGTCGCGAGCGGCGCCGGCGTCAACCTGCTGCAGGGCGAGTTCGGCGCGAAGACCGAGTATGCCGCGCTGCTCAGGCCCTGGCGGCACGCCGCGATGCTGCTGCTCGCTCTTGCAGTGACGCTCGTGGCCGGTCGCAGCCTTGAATTCCTGGAATTGCGAAACCGTGCCGGCGAACTCGAGGCGAGTTTCCTGGCCGAATACCGCGAGATCGCACCGACCGTCGAATCGGTGCCGGACCCGGCGGCCGTCGTCGCTTCCCTGCGGGCACGCGCCGGCGGCGGACAGGCGCCGGCCGTGTTCCTGCAGTCGCTCGAACATCTGAGCCGCGCCATGCAACAGAACCGCGAGGCAACGATCGAGGCCATCAGTTACCGTGCCGGCGTAGTCGACGTCCGGCTTACGGCACCCAGCGTGTCGGTGCTGGACAACATCACCCGGGTGATCGGCGAGAGCGGCGCTTTCCAGGCCCGCATCCAGTCGACTGACCAGGAAGGCGAAAAGGTGAACAGCCGACTCCAGATCCAGGCAGGTGGCGCGTGATCGAGTGGCTGACCTCCCTGCAGGCCCGTGAACGAGCGATGGTCATCGTCGCGGCCGTGTTCGTGGTGTGCGCCGCTTTCTATGCAGGATCGGTGCAACTGGACCGCAAAATCACCAGGCTCGGCAACGATGTCGCCATGCTGGAACGGGCGCTCGCCGAATTGAAACCGCTGAAGCTTGCAATTCAGAACAGCGGCGGCAGTACCGTGCCCGCGGCCGGCAACCAGTCGCTGGTTGTTGTCGTCGACAGCACCCTGCGGCAACGAAACCTGTATTCCTCCTTGCAGCGCAGCCAGCCGACCGGCGACAACGCAATCCGGGTCGAGTTCGAGAACATCGCTTTCGATGAGCTGATTGCCTGGCTCGGAGAGATCAATGCCGCTCACGGCATGCAGGTATCCAGCGGCAGTTTTTCCGTCACGACGCAAAATGCAGCCGGCCGGGTCAACGCGAGTCTGAACCTGGAGCGGTGACCGGACAAATGCTCAACCGGCGAAACATCCTGCTCGCCGCGACAGTCTTTGTCGCGGGACTGATCGCCCTGTTTCCGGCGCGGGTCGCTTACCACGTGCTGGCCCCATCGACCGTTAGGCTTGCGGGCATCGAAGGCTCCATCTGGTCCGGGCGGGTCAGCGAGGGCCAGGTAATGAACGTTTACCTGCGGGACCTCCGCTGGACGCTGCGCCCATTGGATTTGTTTCGCGGCCGGCTCATGTATCGTTTCAGCGTGGACCCGGCCGGCGGCTTCCTGGACGGGGATGCCGGCGTGAGCGTGACGGGCCGCCTGATCCTCCAGGATGTCGAAGGCGGTATCGCGATCGGGGCCCTGCAGCAGGTAGTGGCAACGCCGGGTATCGAGGGCAATGTTCGCCTGCAGTTGGCCGAGTTCGTCCTGGACAGCGGGGTGCCCGCCTCCCTCGACGGGACGGTGCAGGTAACCGGCCTTCTGGCCCGAGGCCTGTCGCCGACGCCGGTCGGCGATTTTCGGGCGCAATTCGCCACGACTCCCGAGGGCATAGTCGGGAGCATCGAGGACGTCGCGGCGATGCTGGACGTCGCCGGCAGTATCCGGGTCCGCCCGGAACGCAGCTATGTCCTCACCGGTCTCGTCGCGCCTACGGCGACGACCCCGGCGTCGGTGGTCGACCAACTCCGCTTCCTGGGCTCGCCGAACGAACGGGGGCAACGGGAATTTCGTTTCGAAGGCCGGTTCTGATCCGGGGCGATCAGTCGGCGACTTCGACGAACTCGCCGAGTAACGGGAAATACAGTGCCGTCCTGACCGGCGTCTCCGCGTAGGCCGCGTAGGCCGCGTAGATCGCCCTGTAACGCGCGAGCTGGACCGCATAGCGACGGGCCTCCTGTTCGAGAAAACCCGCAAGGTCGCCGCCTTCGTGTGTGCCGGTCTTGTAGTCGACGATCCAGTCCACACCGTCATCGTCACGGCACACGCGGTCGATGACGATGGAGTGCCGCTGCCCTTCCCAGATACCGGTCAAAGCCAGTTCGGCGGCCCCCTGCGCCGACAGCAGCCAGCGGCCGCGCGGATCGTCGAGCACGCGCGCAAGAGCCTGGCGGACCCGTGTGCAAGCCGTGCCGATGTCCTCCTCGCCTACGCCCAGCTGTCTTGCCCAGCGGGCGCTGACCGCATCGACCCGGTCCCAGTCGAGATCAGCCGGCAAGGATTTGCCCTGCGACAGGCGATGCATCCATCGATGCACGATCGTCCCTGCATGACGGGCCACCGTACCGACCCAGCGAAATTCCACTGCCCGCTCGTCGGCAACCGGCAGCGCCGTCGCGGCCGCTGCGCTCGCTGGTCGACCCGGCGCATCCGGCAGGCGCCAGCCGGCCTCGAGCCGGCGCAGGATGGGCTCGGCGAGGATACCCTCATCGGCATCCGCAACGCGGGAGCCCGATGCACGTCTGTGGGCTTCGAAGGCCGCCTGAAACTCGTTCGCTATCGCCGGCCAGAGCCGCGCCAGCGGCGTGGCTGCGGCGGGAGGACGCATCTCGCCATCCTTGCCCGTGCCTACATGGCCGACCAGGTGCAGCGACTTGCGCGCGCGCGTGCAGGCGACATACAGCAACCGGTCGAGTTCGAGCCGGTCGCTTTCCTTGAGGGACGACTCGATGTACTGGTGCAGCGTATCGCGCTCCAGCTCCGACCGGGCGCCGACGGGGCTGATGATCATCCGGCCCGTGCCTCCGGGACCGGGGACGTCCAGCCAGCTGAGCACCGACTTGTCCCCTCCCGTCGTCGTCCGTCCGAGCGACGGCAAGACGACGTGATCGAATTGCAGACCCTTGGACTTGTGCATGGTCATGACCTGTACCCGGCACCCATCCACGAGCGGACTGGACACCCGTTCTTCATCGAGCAGGCGATCCAGTACGGATGGGTCCGGAAGCGTGCCGGCAACGTCGACCTTGTCGAGCACGCGCAGAAAACTGTACGCGTTTTGGAGCTGCTCCCCGTCGCGCAGCAACGCCGGTCCCCCGAGTTCGAACCAGGCGCGCTCGACTCGTTCACGCAATCCGATCGATCGATCTACGGCGAAGAGCCTGCCGAGGTGTTCCGCCAAAAGACCGAGTCGCGCCTGTGCATCCGCCGACAGGCTCGCCAGGCGATCTCCGCTGCGCATGAGATCCCATACCGTGCTGTCCGCGTCGCCCGTCACTAGCGCATGGACATCGACCCAGCGGAGCCCGACCAGTGGGCTGCGCAACAGGCCGAGCCACGCAGCCCGATCGCCGGCATGGCACCAGGCCCTCGTCAGAGCCAGCAGATCGATGACTTCCGGCAGGTCGGTAAGCCTGTCAATCTCGACCGCACGATAGGGGATCGCACGTGCACGCAATTCGGCGAGCAGGAGCGGCAACTGCGTGCGACTGCGCACGAGCACCGCCAGGTCTTCTGCCCGGGACCTGTCCAGGCAGGACTGGATGACTTCCGCCGTAACCTGCGCCTCGCCCGCGGGACTCGCGTCGAACAGCGGATGCAGCCTTTGTTCGCCGGCGCCGGCCAGCGATTCGACCGGCACGGACTCGGCATAGGATACCGCGCCGGACGCAATATCGTCCGTGGCCGGCAGTATCTGCGCGAACACCCGGTTGAACCAGTGCACCAGGTGTTCACCGGATCGGAAGTTTCGGCGCAAGGTCAATGCTTCGAGCGGCAGCGCGCCTATGCCGGAACTCCGTGCGAGTACGAACCGTCCGACCTCGGCATTACGAAACCGGTAAATCGACTGCATCGGATCGCCAACACAAAAGAGGCTCCGTCCGTCCCCCGGCTCCCAACCAGCGGTCAGCGTTTCCAGCAGGCGATACTGGCCGATCGACGTATCCTGCATTTCATCGACCAGCAGGTGACGCACGCGATAGTCCATCATCATGGCGATCTCGCCCGGCTGCTCAGCCGTGCCCAGGGCCGACTCGGCAGCCAGGGCGACCTCGACATGGTCGGTCACGCCGCGCTCACCGAAAATTCTTTTGAGCTCGCTGACAGCGACAGGCAGCACCCTGAACAGTGCGAGCAGCACGTCCCACTGCCGATCCTCGTAGCGCGCAGCAGGCAAGGCTCGAACCTCGTGCAACTGCGCTCGCAGGGTATCGTCCGCCGACAGCAAGCCGATGAGATCGGCCAGGGCACGCTTTTCGTCCTTGTCTTCCGGCGGGAAGCCTTCGTTTTTGGTGAGTCGATTGCGCCACTTGCCGTCCTTGACGAGGACGAGATCTGCGAGGCAACGCCAGCGCTCGGCCGACCCGGCCGTGTCATCCGGGATGGCGTGCATATCGGCCAGCGACGCGATGGGGTTCGCCAGCAGCCCGGCTTCCTGCAGCCGCCTGCCTGCATGTGCACCCAGGCGCACGTACTCGTCGACGGCGGACTCCGGAATTCGCTCGCGCAGGCGGCGCAGGTGGCGGGTGACGATGAATGCGAGGTTCGACTCCAGGCTGCGCCGGACAGCCGACGGGTCGCCCATTCGGCCGGTCCCTACGATCTGGAGCCACTGGTCCCTCGACTGCAGCATGCGTGCGATGTAGGCCACGTAGGTGGCAGTGCTGTTATCGAGATGTTCGAGCACGAGTTCCAGTGAGCGCCTCAGGGACTCGTCACCCGCCAGCCAGTCCAGCGTCGCAACCGCGGCGGCTCGATAGACCGCCTTCGCGTCGCCATCGGAGACGGTAGTCGGCGTTCCGCCCAGCCCGGAGCTTAGCGGCAGGAACCTGGCGATGCTCGCGCACAAGGCATCGAGCGTCAGCATCCGCATGCGTCGCGGCGAATTGATCAGGTCCCAGCCGCGCTCGGCATCGCGTTGCATGACCCGGCCCGCTATTTCCCGGGTGATTTTCTCGTGTGCCTGTGTGGCCTCGACCTCGTCCCGCGCCTGCTCCAGCGCGCGCAGGACGCGTTCCTGCATCTCGGTCGCTGCCTTGCGCGTGAACGTAATCGCGAGCACTTCCTCAGGCTCGTCGACGACCGTCAACAGGCACAGGTAGCGCTGGATCAGGAGCTCGGTCTTGCCCGAGCCGGCCGGCGCCTGCACGATGAACGAACGACGCACGTCGAGGGCTTCCTGGCGGGCCCTGGCGTCTGCCGCGAGCAGCGTCGCGTCACTGGTCACGCCTGGCCTCCTCGGCGCGGCTGAGGACGTTGAGTGGCCGGCCCTGTTCGCTATCGAGCTTCAGGTTGATACGCGCATCGCCGGCCGCGATGGCCTCGATGGCGCCGAGGGCAATGGCTTTCCAGCGGCCTATTCGCTCGGGCCACACCTCGCCCGGCCGCTTGTCCCATTCGCAGTCGCCCGCGGCCCTCACGTCGACCCCGGAACTCTTGAGGTAGAACAATGCGAGACCAGCGACGTCGACGCCGAGAGCCAGTGCATATACGACGAGCTGGAATTCGGCGGGATCGCCATCGCTGCCGACCAGCGGTTTCAACGCACCCGTCTTGTAATCGATGACCAGCAGGCGCCCGTCCGGCAGTCGGTCGAGCCGGTCGGCGCGCAGACCCAGGCGAACACCGGCGTGAGTGAAATCGATACGCCGCTCGACTTCCGCTACCGCGAACGGCAGCCGTGCCCGCTCGAATGCCAGGAAGTGTCGCAGGATGCGTTGCACACGGGCCTCTTCGAGCGAGAGCAGGCGACGGAGCACCGGATCGGCATGCACGAAATGGCGCCGGAGTCCGAGATCGGCCGCGGCGGCCGCACGCTGCCTGAGTTCTGCGTCGTCCCATGCCAGGACGTCGGCCTGGACCGGCCTGTCGGCGTATAGCGCGTCGAGCGCGTCGTGTGTAATCGTGCCGCGCAGGCTCGGGACGATACCGGGCTCGAACGGCGAGATTTCCGACACGCCGAGGCGACCCGCGGCAAACGCTGCGAAAGGCTCGGCCAGCTGGCGCTGTACCGTGTAGGCACCGCCGGCAACTTTCTCGCCGACTCCAACGGCTGGAACCCGATCGTCCGCGGCGACAGTCGGCCTGGCCAGCGCGAGCAGCGACGACGCGTACCAGCCCGGGTCGGGCGGCGACGGCTCGGCGCGGACCGGTAGTTCGTGCAGCAAACGGCTCGCGGTCTGCGGCGTGTCCCCGCTGTTGCGCGGCCAGCTGAACCGGACCTCCGGGGCAGAGGCGGCAAGACGTTGCATCACTCGACGCGCGAATGCCAGCGTATCGGCGGGCGAGCTGTCCGGCATGCCGTAATCTCGCTGCAGCCGAGTCGGTACCAGTGTAAGAGGGTGCGCCGTTGGCGGCCATCGGCCGGAGTCCATGCCGGTGACCCAGACGTGATCGAACTCGAGGCCGGCGGCTTCCAGTATCCCCATCAGGCTGACGTAGGCGGGCCCGGCCTCGGGCTGGTACAGCGTTTCGGCGGCCATACGCCCGAGGCGCGCCACGGCCTCGGCTGCCGGCAATCGAGGCGCAACGCGTCCCAGGGCGGCCAGTTCGTTGAGCAACTGGCGCCAGCGATTGACGAGCTGGAAGTCATCGCTCGACAGGCTGCCGGCGCCGGGCCAGCCGATGTCGCGGAGCATACGATCCGTTCGCTCCGCCCATTGCGCCGGTGCGGCATGGGCCGGCATCTCTCGGCGGAGGTCGGCAAGTCTGCCCACGGCTTCGATCCAATCGAGCGCATCCCCGTCCGGTTCGCGAGTCGCCGCCCACGAGACCAGCGCGTCGGGCGACCACGCTCGATCCGGCAATTGTCGTAACGCGAGTTCGAGCCGGGTCCTTCCGCCCAGCTCGCCGCGGCCGATGAAGGAACTGCGCATCAACAGGCTGACATCGGGCGCGAACAGGTCCCGGCTCAGCCAGCGCAACCACAGGAGCCCGATCGCGATCGCGGGATAATCAACCAGGCGACGTCCAAAGGATACGTTGACTGCGTGTCGGTGCTCCTGGTCGCCGCGCTGCCAGCCGGGCACCAGGCCTTCGCGCAGCAGGCGCGCATATTCCAGGGGCTGGCTCTCGAGGTCGGTCGTCACGACAGCGATGCGAGCGCCGGGATCCTGCTCGACGATCCGGCGCGCCCACGAGCCCGCCGCACGAAACTCCGAATCCGTATCCGCGCAGTCGTGGACGATTACCTCGCGGGCAGCCGGGCGCACGGCCGCGCGGCGTACGGCGGCCCCGGTATCCCCGAGCGCCGCAAATAGCCCCTGCAGGGCCGGGGACAGCCGGTCGAATCCGGCGTGCAGGATGAGCGCGGGCACCTCGAGCCGATCGCAGGCCTGCGTGGCCCAGGCGGCCAGCTGCGCGCTATCCAGCCAGCCACGCTGCGTCAGTTCTTCGCGGTATGCACTCGCCGCGCGGGCGAAAGCCCGCTCCTCGGGACGCCTCGCCTGCCGGTCCAGCCGGTCCAGCGGAACGTTCCACTCCAGCAGCCTCTGCCAGGCAACCTGGGCCTGCCGGACAAGACCCGCCTGCACCAGTACCGGTTGATCGAGCACGCCCTCCAGTTGCGCTTCCCAGAGCACCGCTGACAGGTGGCTGTCGGCAAGCAAACGCGATTCTGCAGCGGACTCCTGCAGGGCCCTGGCAAGCCAGTCCTGCCAGAACAGGATGGCCGGCGTCCGCCATGCAGTGCGCCCGGCACGCTGCTGCTCCGCATCGTGCTGCGCCCGAAGGTCTCGCGCGAGCCGCCGGCTGGCCGTCAGCACCAGGGCATCGTTCGCCAGTGCGTCCGCCAACCATGCGTATCGAATTCCCTCGCCGGCGGCCCCTGCCGGATCCGTCATATGACGCCCGCCGCCCTCAGCTCTTCGATCCGGGCCGGCCGATAACCGAGCTCGGCTGCGAGCACTTCTTGCGTGTGCTCGCCCAGGAGCGGCGGCGAGCGGCGGTACGTTACCGCGGTGGCGGAGAAACGCACCGGGTTGGCAACCGTCGGCAGCTCACCGGCCAGCGGATGCGGCAAGCGCTTGACGAGATTGTTGGCGCTGACGTGGGGATCTGCGAATGCAGCTGCCAGGTCGTTGATCGGACCGACGGGGACGCCGCGCGCTCGGAATTCGGTCAGCCAGGATTCCGTCGGCCGGGTTCTGAATCTCTCTGCGAGCAGCTCGACCAGCTCCCGGCGGTGGCTGACGCGCGCCGCATTGGTCGCAAAGCGGGCGTCCAGCGCAAGCTCCGGGCAATCGACGATATCCGCGCAGGCAGCAAACTGCCGGTCGTTGCCGACCGCGAGCATCAGGTCCCCGTCACTCGTTTCGAACGCCTGGTAGGGAACGATGTTGGGGTGGGCGGTACCGAGTCGTCCGGGTACGATGCCGCCGATCAGGTAGTTCAGTCCCTGGTTGGCCAACCATGCCAGCTGGCTGTCAAACAGTGGCACGTCGATGCTCTGTCCTTCGCCGGTGGCATGGCGCGCATTCAGCGCGGCGAGTATCGCCGTCGCCGCATACATACCGGCCATGATATCCGCGATGGCGACACCCACCTTCTGCGGCCTGCCGCCCGCCTCGGCCGGTTCGCCCGTGATGCTCATCAGTCCGCCGGAGGCCTGCATCATCGCGTCATAGCCGGCTTCCCCGGCTCGCGGACCATGCTGCCCATAAGCCGACAGCGTGCAGTAGATCAGCGACGGATACAGGCCCCGGAGCGTTGCCGCATCGAGCCCATAGCGCGCCAGCGCGCCGGCCCGAAAGTTCTCGATCACCACGTCCGCGGTTGCGACGAGGTCGCGTATCATCTGCTGTCCCAGCGGATGCGCAAGATCGCAGGTGATCGACCGCTTGTTGCGGTTGGCTGCGCAGAAATAGGCCGAATCGCCGGTGTCACCCTGGATCCAGGGTGGACCCCACTGGCGCGTATCGTCGCCGGTCACCGGGCGCTCTATCTTGATGACGTCCGCGCCGTAGTCCGCCAGCAGCTGCGCAGCCCATGGACCGGCGAGTATGCGGCTCAGGTCGACCACCCGGACGCCGTCCAGCGCTCCCCCGGCCTGCTTGTTGACGGCTTCAGGCATCGTGGACGATTGTCCGTGCAGCCACCCGCTCCCGCAAGCGCCGCCTCACCTGCGGAAACGCCCGCACCTGAAATGAAAAACCCGGCCAACCTTTCGGCTGGCCGGGCTGGGTCCGCACGGAGATTGCGGATTGCGCGACCGGGACGGTTCGCGACCGCATCGCGATCGCTGGCCGACTCAGCCTAGCTCTTCGACCTCAGCGCCCTTCACTTCGGGCGGCGCCGGGGCCTTTTGTTCAGCCGGTTCCCTGAGACCGAACCGGATCATAATCGACTCTTCCTGCTCGGCAGTGATCCGACTGATCGACTGCACCGTGGCACGATCCCGGCCGAGACTGCCAAATACGATGGCATCACCGCCGAAAGGACACAGCTGATCGTCGCGAGAGTCGAAACCGATACCCACCGAACCGCGCATACCGAATGCCGGTTCGAACAGGGTCACGAAGTAGGCCCGGTTGGCGGGACCTCGAATCAGCAGGTGCCTGTCGTCCAGAGGCGTATAGTCTCGGACAGACCGGATCAGGATGCAATCATTACCTCGATGGTCCGGATCGGAAACTTGCCGTGACGGCGCGTCGGAAGGCGCCGACATAGTTGAGCAAGCACTTAAAGAAATCATGATAAATAACTGATTTACAATATTTTTCATGTGTCGTTCGAAACCGTGCAAGTACCGCCCCTCGGTTTTCTGCCGGGGCCCGTTCGCTGCCGTTTGACAGGCCCGCCCGAAATTAAGTTCAGCCGTCCCCGCCCGGGGCCCGGGGCCCGCTGGCCACCGGACGGCGGGCGTCGCGTATCCACTCGCTCCACGACCCTGCGTACAGGCGGGGCTCGGGCAGACCGGCCAGCATGGCAGACAGGGCAAGATGGCAGGCGGTCACGCCGGACCCGCACATGACGCCCCAGGGCTGCCCGGCTGTCACCGGGCCGACTGCGGACCAGGCTGCAGCAAGCTCCCGGGCCGATTTCCAGGTTCCTGTGCCCGTGAGGCTCACCGGAAACGGCAGGTTCTGCGCCCCTGGCACGTGCCCGGCAACCCGGTCTATAGGCTCGGCCTCGCCTCGAAATCGCGCCGCATCCCGCGCATCGACCAGCAGGAGTTTCCTGCCGCCCGTCACCAGTAACTCGACATCGGCTGTCGTCCAGACCAGGTCGCGGAGCCCCGTTCGTTCGAAGTCGCCCTCGCCGATGCGCTCCCTGCCGGATTCGACGGGGAGGCCGGCCTGTGTCCAGGCAGCAAAGCCCCCGTCGAGCAGGACGACGTCGTCATGCCCCACCCATCGCAGCATCCACCAGAGCCGCGCCGCCACGGCCCCGGGGCCATCGTCGTAAACAACGACCCGCGTCGTCCTCGAAATACCGAGCCGTCGCAATGTCAGCACGAACTCGTCCGGATCCGGTAAGGGATGGCGGCCGCTCTCCGGCGTCACGCGAGCCGACAGATCGAGATCCAGGTCGGCGTAGGCGGCCCCCGGGATATGCCCGGCGAGATAGTCCCGCCTGCCGCGCTCGGGCTCGAGCAGGAAAAAACGACAGTCGACAACCCGCGTGCGCGGATCAGCGAGGCTCGCTGCCAGCTCCTGTGTGCCTAGTGGAGCGAAAACGGTGGCCATGTGGTCTCTCCGTTGTTTCATATAGCTGTTCACGTGCCGAAATTAGTGCCGCAAGCGACTTGTTCCGGGCCATGCTCTCATGGAAAATATCGCTTTTTTGCAGCGCAGCATCAGCGTGTGCGATTCCATTGAAATTACAGGCCGGGAGTTCCGTGCGTGAATAAGATTCTGGTAGGCCTAAAGCGCGTTGTCGACTACAACGTGCGCGTGAGGGTTCGATCGGACGGCAGCGGCGTCGAAACCGATGGCGTCAAAATGAGCATCAACCCTTTCGATGAAATAGCGCTCGAAGAGGCGCTGCGAATCCGCGAGCGCGGGGAAGCCTCGGAAGTAATCGTCGTATCCGTCGGGCCAACCGATGCACAGCAGCAATTGCGGACGGGTCTCGCAATGGGCGCGGATCGGGCCATTCTCGTCGAGACCAAAGAGGCTACCGACCCCCTGACGACCGCGCGTATCCTGCTCGAACTCGTCAACCGGGAGTCGCCGGACCTGGTCATCGTGGGCAAACAGGCCATCGATCAGGACCACAATCAAACCGGGCAGATGTTGGCCGCAATCTGGGGCCGACCGCAGGCGAGTTTCGCATCCCAGGTCCGGTTCGACGGAACCAAGGCGACGGTCACGCGAGAAATTGACGTCGGCCTGGAAACGATAGAGATCGATTTGCCGGCAGTTATCACCGCCGACCTGCGCCTGAATGAACCGCGCTACGTCAAGCTGCCCGACATTATGAAGGCCAAGAAAAAACCGCTGGACATCCTGCCCATAGGCGATCTGGGCGTGACCGTCGCACCTGCGCTGCGTGCGCGATCCTTCGAACCGCCGGCACAGAGACAAAAGGGCATCATGGTGCAAGACGTAGGCGGCCTGATCGGCGCGCTCAAGGACAAGGGGTTGCTGTAATGGCCAGGATTCTAGTTATCGCAGAACACGATGGCGGGTGCCTGAACCCGAGCACGGCGAAGTGCGTCGCCTGTGCACTGGACATCCCGAATCCCGAGATTCACGTCGCAGTGTTTGCGGCTGCCGGGGGCGACATCGCCACGGCCGCGGCCAAGCTGCACGGGGTCCGGAGCGTCATCCAGATCGACAATGCGGCAAACGAACGCCCGTTGGCTTCCGTGTTGGCGCCGCAAGTCGCCGCACTGGCGGATGGTTTCACTCACGTGCTGGGCCCGTCCACGACGTTCGGCAAGGACCTGATGCCGAGAGTTGCGGCTCTGCTGGGCGTAAACCAGTTGAGCGACATCATGAGCGTCGAGGGCGAGAGAGAATTCAAGCGCCCTATTTATGCCGGCAATGCGATCGTCACCGTCGAGGCTCCCGCAGACGTTCCGGTCGTTGCCACGGTACGCGCAGCTTCCTACAAGGCCGTCGATGAGGACAATTCCGCCCCGGTCGAACCGCGGTCGGTGTCCGCCGAACTCCCGACCCACACACGCTATATCAGCACCCAGGCGGGATCCTCCGATCGCCCGGACCTTCAGACAGCCGCAAAGGTCGTTTCCGGTGGTCGGGCGCTGGGCAGCTCGGACAACTTCGAGCTGATCTTCAAGCTGGCGGATGCGATGGGAGCTGCCGTCGGCGCGTCACGCGCGGCCGTCGACGCAGGCTACGTGCCTAACGAATTACAGGTGGGCCAGACCGGCAAGATCATTGCGCCGGAGCTCTACCTGGCGATCGGCATTTCGGGCGCCATCCAGCACCTTACCGGCATCAAGGATGCGGGCACGATCGTTGCGATCAACAAGGATTCCGAAGCCCCGATATTTGAAGTTGCGGACGTCGGGCTGGTCGGCGACCTTTTCAATGTCGTGCCCGAACTGACTGAGGCCTTGAAGTCCTGAATCGAGACCGGCGGCCGCAGGAGCTTGCGGCCGCCGGCCTGCCAGGTACGGCCCTTATCAGAGCCTGCCGATAACGGCTTCCGCCTTGCTGACTTCGAACTTGCCGGGCTCCTCTACCGCCACGTGAGAGGCTATGCCGTCATCCACGATGATGGCGAAACGCCTGCCGCGCAAACCCATGCCGAACTTGCTGGAATCGGTCTCCAGGCCCAGCGCCCGCACATATTCGCCATTCCCGTCGGCCAGCATCATCACCTTGTCGCCGACGCCCTGATCCTTGCCCCATGCGTGCATGACAAATACATCGTTGACGGCCGTGCACGCGATGGTATCGACACCCTTGCCAAAGATCTCATCTGCATGATCCAGGAACCCCGGCAGGTGATAGTTCGAACAGGTCGGGGTGAACGCGCCGGGCACGGAAACCAATACGACTCTCTTTCCTTTGAACAGTTCGTCGGTCGAGATTGCACCCGGACCGGCCTCGGTCATTACGCCGAACACACCGGATGGCATCCTGTCGCCAGCCTTGATTGCCATTGCTCGTCTCCTGAAGTTGCATGATTTGATGGGTAAGGTGCCGGATCGTTGAGTCCGGGCTCGCAATGCTAGACGCTGCCGGTCGGACAGTCACGCGATCATCGGTGCCTTCATCGCGGCGGGCCGGGTGGCCAACCGATTCGCACCGACCGGCCCGACCAGGGCCTCATGTACCCGCCAGAATAGGGATTTTATTTACATATATTTCATCTGCTTAATAGATATTCTTAATGTCCTTTAAACTCGTGCGCAGGCGCGACCTGTCGCGGACACCCGAGGCCACGGCTACGCCTTTGGCGCTGGCCGGGATTATTCAGAACGCTCGGGACAGGATTGCTCGCGATACCGGCACATCGGTCAGGCATCAGAATCACCTCCGCCGCGCAGCGATGACGAAACCTGCACGGCAACCGGGATCGGGTCGAAACCGGGCTGCGCTGAGGCCCGGGATATCGCCCGCTCAATACTCGTTTTCGGCAACGAATACGGTCAGCCCGTCGAGCGCGTCGGACACCTCGATCTGGCAGGTCAGGCGACTGTTGTCCTTACGCTCGTAGGCGGCATCGAGCATGCTGTCCTCCATGTCGTCCATCGGCGGCAGCTTGCCCAGCCAGTCCTTGTCGATGTAAGCATGGCAGGTGGCACAGGCGCAGGCGCCGCCACATTCGGCGACGATCCCGTCGATGTTGTTGTTGATCGCGCCTTCCATGACGGTGTAGCCGTTCTCGACTTCGACCTCATGACGCTTGCCGTCGGTTGTTACGTAGATGATCTTTGCCATGCGTTTGCGTTCCAGCGTGCCGAAAAAGTCCCGGATTTTAAGGATCTGCACCTTGCAGGGTCAATGCCGGCATGTATTCGACTTTGACAAATGAAAAGGCCCGGCACACGGCCGGGCCTGCGAACTATCGAACAAGTCTGTCGTCAAATACGGTCCTGTCTGGCCCGACGTTTGGCAAGATCTTCCGCCTGCTTGCGGGCTGCAGCTTCCGCCAGCCGAATCTGCTCCTCGCGGGCGATATCGGCCTCGATGACACTGATCCATTGGCGCGAGATCCGCTCCGAGCGCGGGGTCTTGGAGGCCTCCCGGAAAGCCGTGATCGCGTCCTGGTACTTTCGCTGGTTGTACAGACACATGCCAAGCGTGATCTGGGCGTTGTCCACGCTCTTGATGTCGCCCTTCTTCAGGCCCTCACGCGCCGCGCCGACGCATTCGTCGTGCTGATCGAGATTCAGGTAAGCATTGGCCAGGCGGACATATAGCTCGCCCTCGTTACCCAGGCGTGCCGCTTCCTGCAGGGCCGGGATCGACTGCTCGTCTTCCTGTGCGAGTGTCCAGGCCTGCGACAGCAGCCGGTAGTTCTTCGCATCCTTGGCAACCGTACCCTTCTTCATCTCGGCGTCCAGTAACACTGCCGCCTTGTACGGTACTTCCGCCTGCATGTAGAGCTGCGCCATCGTAACCAGTTCGGACTCCCGATCCAGCAAACCCTGCGTATGCGCCGCGTCGTATGCGTAGATCAGGTTCTCCTCCTCGTTAAGCTCGGTGTACGCGCCGGCCAGCGAGAACCAGTAACGCTTTTTCGGCCAGTTTACCAGCAGAATCTTCTGGATGTCCCGAACCTTGATGTAGTCCTCCTGCTGGAAGTAGGCAAAATTCAGCAGCACGTACCAGTCTTCCTTCACCGGCTGATCGCGATTCCGGGCAATTTCCATCGCCTTTTCGATCGGCTTGATCATGTCCGGATAACGGTTTAGCTGGTACAGGTTCTGGGCATACAGGATGTACGGGTCGGGTGCCGGGTTCGACTCCAGCGTGAAGTACTGGTCCAGCAACTGGACCGCCCGGGCATAATTTTCCTCCATCGTGTTCAGCTGCGCGAGCGTAAACACAGTCTGCTTCCGAATCTGCTCCTCCATCGAAGGAATCTTGAGCATTTCCTCGTAGGTCTTCATCGCATCGGCGATTCGATCCATGTTGTAGTAGATGAAGCCAAGGTAATTGAGGACGTTTTGCCGTTCATACTCGGTCAGGCTGTCTTTCGAGCGCAATGCGCCGATAATCTTCAACGCCTCGTCGTAATTCTTGGCGTCGACCTGTTCCTGCGCCTTCTGGATACGATCGTAGACTTCCTTGCTGACGGCCTGCGCCTGCTTGGTCTTCGTGTTGTCTTCATCGTCGTCCTGGGCGTAAGCGGCGCCACAGCCCAGGATTCCCGCCAAAACCAGCAGTATGAAATTGCGTGTCAGTCGCTCTGCTATGTTCATCCGTAAATACCTCGGTTGATCGCTGCGGGTCGACATTGCCCGCACACCGGTCGTTATTCTTCGATCTTGAACGTAATTCTCGTCTTGACGCCCGGAACTTCGACCGGAACTCCGTCCACCACGCGCGGCTTGTACTTGAACTTCAGTACAGCGCTGATTGCCGCCCGTTCAAACAGGCTGCTCGTCGACTGGATGACCACGGGATCGCGAACCGTGCCTGCCGACGTCACGAAAAATTCCAGGTCGACGAAGCCCTCCAAGCCGCGAGACAGGGCCCGCGCGGGGTATACCGGGGCGACTCTGACGATCGGGAGATAGTCGCCCTCGGCAACGTTCAGCGCGCCCGGTCCGCCGATATTGAGATCCGTCGACACTGACGGCGGGGGGACGTTGATCGTCGGGCCATCCGCGTTGATGTCGTCCATCTCCTGCGGGGGCATTTCGGGCGGTGTTTCCGGCGGCTTGGGAGGCTTTTCCGGCTGGAAATCGTCGGTATTGAGATTCTCGTTTCGGCGTACCCGCACGAACTCCAGCATGTACCGCTGGCGCGGTTCGGTCAGGGCCGCCTCGCCCGTCCGGATCAGGAGCTGCATTACGTACAGCAAGCTCAGGGTCACGGCGGTACCGACGGCAATGGAAAATGCGTAACGGCCAATCATGATCTAACTCTCCCGTTGATCGATAACGGCTGAGGATCAGCCAGGCAAATCCGGCGTCTAGGCAAATTCGACCCCGGATCTGACCACCGGTTCCTACTGGTTATTCGCCGCCAGCGAGACGTTATAGACACCGGCCTGGCGGGCGGCATCCATTACGGTTACCAGCGTCTCGTTCGTGGACCGCTTGTCCGCCTGGATGACCACGGAACCCTTCGGATTCTCGGCGTGCAGGCGCTCGATGTTCGCTCGCACCGCCCGTGGGTCGACCAGGCGCCGGTCGATCCAGATCTCGTCGTTGGCGCTGATGGCGACGAGGATGTTCGCATCCTCCTGGCGCTCAGCGGTCGGCGCATCCGGACGGTTCACGTCGATACCGGCCTCCTTGATGAAGGACGCGGTGACGATGAAGAAGATGAGCATGATGAACACCACGTCCAGCATGGGCGTGAGGTTGATTTCATTCTCTTCGTCTTCCTGGTTGAATTCACTACCTCTGCGCATGTCGTCTACCCTTTAATGATCCATCGTGAGCGAATCCTCGAGGAACTCGACCTCACGCGCCGCGCGGCGGCTCAACAACGTCACCAACATCACACCCGACAGGGCTCCCACCATACCGGCCATTGTCGGTACGGTAGCCTGGGACACACCTGCCGCCATTGCACGGACATTGCCGGAACCGGACACGGCCATGACCTCGAATACCTTGATCATGCCGGTGACGGTTCCGAGCAGGCCCAGCAGCGGACATAACGCAACCAGGGTCTGAATCATCGCAATCGACTGATTGGTCGCAATCGAGAATTGCGAAATCAGCTGCTCGCGAATCTGGTGCGCATTCCACGACCGGCGTTCGGACCGGGATTCCCAGGCAGCGCGGGTCTGATCGGCCATGCCCTTCATCTCGGTCCTGAAGAACATTAACCGCTCGATGATCAGGACCCACATCAGGAAGATGGTGATTGCGATCCACCGCAAAATGGGGCCGCCGAGCTCCATGAAGTCTCGGACGGCCTCAATTGCGTCAGTTAGCCAAAGCATCTCTGCTCCTTGCGGCAATCAGCCGTGCTTCTCAGAATGCGCCGCTACGATGCCGGCACTCTGAGAGTGGAGAATGTTGATGATTTTTCGGCTCTGGCCACTGACCAGCGTGTGGATTAGTACCATCGGGATCGCGACGACCAGTCCAAGTACCGTCGTTACGAGCGCCTGCGAGATACCACCGGCCATCATCTTCGGGTCGCCCGCGCCATACAGCGTGATGACCTGGAAGGTGTTGATCATACCGGTAACCGTACCGAGCAGACCCATCAGGGGTGCCACGACGGAAATGACCTTGATGAACAGCAGGCCCTTCGTGAGCCCCGGCATTTCCTTCAGTGCAGCTTCGCTGAGCTTCAGTTCGATGGTTTCCGTATCCGCGTTGCGATTCGACTCGTAAGCCGCCAGGACGCGACCCAGCGGATTGTCGGTGGTTGCCGTGTCACGCTTCAGCTGTGCCGTAACCTTTCGGCTGTCAGTCCCCAGCGCTACCCAGCGAACGAGCGCAACCAGCAGGCCGATGATACCGAGCGCGATAATGCAGTAACCGACGATACCACCCTGGTTCACGCGCTCCTGCAGCGTCGGCGATTCGACGAGCAGTGAGAGGATCTGGCCTCGCGTAACGTCCAGGCCGAATCGCACGAGCCCGTCGCTCGCATCCAGCATGTCCGACGCCGAGTTGGTATAGCGCGACTGATCCGGCTGTCGCTGCAGTTCACGTACGTTGCCCGTTTCGGAATTGTACGTGAGGTAACCGCCGTCGAAGACGACGTTGAACGGACCGACCCGCACGATCTCCGCCGAGACCTGTTCGCCTTCAGCCGTCGAGATGTTGTGCGTGAAGCGGGCCACCTTGCCCTGCTCGTTGATTTCGCGCTGCAGCTCGTACCAGAGACGTTCGATGTCTTCGATCGATGCCAGGTCGCTCGCGCTCGCCATCTTGCTGCCTAGTTCGACGAGGAACTGCTCGCGATTCGGAAACTGGATGTTGGTCAGCGAGGACGAGAAGCGACCCTGCGCATCACCCGACACCGTCTGCAGTACGCCGAACAACTCCTTCAACGCGCCGAGGCGACGGTCCAGGGCAGCTCGGGCATCCAGGATCTTCTGCTGATTTTCTGCGAAAAGAGCCTCGAGACGCTGGCTGTTGTTCTCCTGCCGGGTCCGTTCTGCCCGGGCTTCGTTCAACAGGCGCTGCTGATCGTTCCGCGCGGCCGCAAACTGCTGCTCACGTTGGCGTGCTTCCTGCGAATCGCGGGCCTGGCCCTGTTCGATCAAGCGCAGGAGATCGCCCATCGTAGCGGCATTGTCGTTCTGCGCCTGGGCGACGCCGGTCGCGATTAAGCAGGCGGCAATTATTGTTGCAATGCGTTTCATTTAGGAAGCCTCCCCAGCTTGAGCGGCAGGCACTGGGAGCAGCAACAGCTCCGGCGCGATCAACTGTCTCGCCATGCGCAGGCCCTTGCGAACTTCGTTACGGTGTTCATTATCGAGGACGACGAATTCCTTGGTCTCCGGATCCCACATGCCGGTGATCGAGGTATCGTCGGACTGGAAGTACAACCCGATGCGTCCGATGCGCAGCATGTTGTATTCGCGAACGCCGATGTCGCCGCCAAGGTCGATGGCATGGGTGTACCACTCTGCGGTCGAACCGAAGTCCATCTCGATCTGGTAGGCCTCCATCACCTTGCGGAATTTCTCAGCGACGCTGACGTCGGAACGCTCCATGATTTCCTTGAGTTGCGCGACTCGTCCGTTGCGCTCCTCCAGCAGGAACGGAACGTCCAGCGCAATCGACTGCTCGATGCCGTCGATCATTCGCTCCATTAGGGGGAAGATCTGCCGGTTGATCACGTCGACCTGGTCCATGGACAGCGCAATCTGCTCGAGCGTGGCTTCCTGGCCCTGGACCTGCGCCGTCATCAGGCGGTTGTAAACCCGGAGACCATCAATCTCCTTATTGATGGATCGATACTGGTCGGCAAGCGAACGGGTCCCTTCAACGACGTCGTTGATCCGTTCCTGCGAGGCCTGCGCAAGCTCCAGTCGCCTCGCGTCCGCGCGAAGGACATCGTCGACGGACTGGGCGAATACGCTGCCGGTCACCGCTACGACAACCGCCGCCAGAAAGGCAGTTGTCGTCTGCCGACTGCTGCTTATGCACCGTTTCATGGACACTCCTTAAAAAAGTACATCGGTTCTTTAATGTTTTTTAACTCAATTCTGAGCCATGGGAGACGACGGCGGCGAAGCGCCGACAACATGCACAAAAAGTGCACAAGATGCGTTTCCGTACTCGCACCCTGGTGTGCGCACGCGACCCTCTCCCCTTCCGCCGCGGCGGTAACTATCTTTAATAATCCTGCACTTAACCGGACAATGCCAGTTGACCACTTATTTCGACAGGGCGCTCCGTATCCCCCGCCATCACTCGTCGGGCCTTCGTTTCAGGGCGTCAAGAATAACACAAGCCCTGCATATCGCCAGCCCAACGAGCAGATCAGCGAGGCGCCGCTTAAAGTTACGTCTGCAACCCGGCCTGACGCGCCAGCTCCAGCTTGGCGACGGCCACCCGGTGCACTTCATCGGGCCCGTCGGCAAAGCGCAGCGTGCGTGCACCCGCCCAGGCTGCCGCCAGGCCGAAATCCTCACTGACCCCTCCGCCGCCGTGCACCTGGATGGCCCGATCGATGACGCGCAGGGCCATGTTCGGTGCGACCACCTTGATCATCGCGATTTCGGTCCGCGCCACCTTGTTACCGACTTTATCCATCCGGTCGGCTGCCTTGAGCACCAGGAGCCTGGCCTGTTCGATATCCATACGCGAATCGGCAATCATTTCGCGGATCACGCCCTGCTCCGACAGCGGCCGATGAAAAGCAACACGGTTTGCCGCACGCGAACACATCTTTTCCAGCGCGCGTTCGGCCATACCGATGAGTCGCATGCAGTGGTGTATCCGGCCAGGTCCCAGCCTGCCCTGGGCGATTTGGAACCCGCGCCCCTCGCCCAGTAACAGGTTCGAGACCGGAACCCGCACGTTTTCGAAGAGCATCTCGGCGTGGCCATGCGGCGCATCGTCGTAGCCGAACACCGTCAGAGGCCGCACAACTCGCACGCCGGCTGCGTCCATCGGTACCAGGATCATCGACTGCTGCCGGTGACGATCCGCGGCCGGATCGGTCTTGCCCATGAAAATAAGTACTTTGCAGCGCGGATCCATTGCGCCCGACGTCCACCACTTGCGTCCGTTCAGTACGTATTCGTCGCCATCACGTTCGATCGACGCCTGGACATTGGTCGCATCGGACGACGCCACGCCGGGCTCGGTCATTGCAAAAGCCGATCGGATCTCGCCCCTGAGGAGCGGCTCGAGCCACTGCCGTTTCTGGGCCTCGTCACCGTAACGGACCAGGACCTCCATGTTGCCGGTATCCGGAGCGGAGCAATTGAATGCCTCTGAACCGATCGGCGAGCGGCCCATGATCTCGGCGAGAGGCGCATATTCCAGGTTGCTCAGTCCCGCGCCGTACTCGCTCTCGGGAAGGAAGAGATTCCAGAGGCCCTCCGCCCTGGCCTTGGTTTTGAGTTCATCAATGACCGGAGGAATCGTCCAGCGCGTGGGCGCAGCGTCCAGGTGTTCGAAAAACGCCGTCTCGCTGGGGTAGACGTGCGCATCCATGAAGTCCGCAACGCGGGCCCGCAATTCCTGCACTTTTGGCGAGTAGTCGAAATCCATTGATTGCCGGGCAGCTCTTGCTTATTAGGATCAGGCCTTGAACAAAGGTCGGCGGAGCATACTCCGATGAGCACGGGCCGGCCACCCCGGGCCCGCCCCTCCCCTGCCATGGCTTGCGATATACGTTACACGGCACCTAGACTGCGGCGCTCACACGGCCTGCAGGAGACAAGACTGTGCAAGCCCTGATTTGCAGGAACTTCGGCGGCCTCGCCGACTTGGTGCTCGAGGAGACCGCGGCGCCGGAGCTGGGCGGCGGCATGCTGCGGATCGCCGTCAAGGCCTGCGGCGTGAATTTTCCGGATCTGCTGATGATCCAGGGAAAGTACCAGGTCCGCCCCCCCTTGCCGTTCTCGCCGGGCGCAGAAGTCGCCGGCGAGGTTATCGAGATCGGGCCGGGCGTCGATGGCTTCGGCATCGGACAGCGTGTCCTGGCATTACCAGGCTACGGCGGTATGGCGGAGCAGGTCTGCGCCAAGGCCCGCAGCGTCATCCCGATTCCGGACGGTATGCCGTTCGACGTGGCGGCCGCGTTCCTGCTCACCTACGGCACCGCCCAGCACGCACTCAAGCAGCGTGCGAAACTTTGCGCGGGCGAAAATCTCGTCGTGCTCGGCGCCGCCGGTGGCGTGGGACTTGCCGCCGTCGAACTGGGGCGGCTCCTGGGGGCCCGAGTCATTGCCGCCGCCAGCACTGCCGAAAAGCTCGATCTGGCGCTGCGGCATGGCGCAACCGAGGGTATCAACTATGCCGTGGACCCGTTGAAGGACCGCATCCTTGAGCTGACCGGCAAGGGAGCGGACGTCGTCTACGACCCGGTGGGCGGCGATCTGTTCGAACCGGCCCTGCGGGCGCTGGCCTGGCGCGGCCGCATGCTGGTCATCGGTTTCGCGAGCGGCAGCATCCCGCAGGTCCCGGCCAACCTGCCGCTGCTCAAGGGCACCTCGATAGTCGGTGTCTTCTGGGGCCGCTTCACGCAGGAGGAACCGGAGGCTCACCGCGAGAACATTCGGGAGCTGATGGAGTTCTGGGCCAATGGCGATATCCGGCCGCACGTGTCGCGCCACTTCCCGCTGAGCGCCGGAGGCGAAGCCATCGCGACCCTGGCCCGTCGGGAGGCCTTGGGCAAGATCGTCGTAACGATTTAGATTCGGCTGATTACGTCGTCTTTTTTAAGAGCATTTCTTCCAATTGGCCGGGGCAGCAATGCCGTCGCCGAGCTTACCGGGCCGCGACGGCGGTTTTGGTATCACAAGTAACTGAATTCCGGACGGTTGACAGGTCGGAAACCATCCAACATTATCCGCACTTATGCCTCGCCAGCCCGACAACCAGGCTCCGGACGCCGCGCCAGCGCTTCTGCTCAGGCTGCTGCTTCTCGTCGGCCTTGCCGAGGAGCGATAGCGGGCGGCGAATTCGGCATCACGGACATCGC
>JAOUIH010000109.1 GCA_029884165.1 Gammaproteobacteria bacterium
ATGTCCGAGGCGGACGTTGCCGACATCGGATCGGCCGCTCGCCAGGCCGTGACCGTGGCGTCGGGCAGGTTGACCGAGATCGCCGAGGGAAAACGCAGGATCGTCCCGTCCCTGTGGCCGGATCCAAGCTTCCGCGACCAAGGGCTCCGGGGCGACCTCTCCGAGTTCAACGGCGTATCGTTCGTGGAGCAGGATACGTACAAAGGTCCGCTGAAAGACGTCAAGATGATCGAATCTATCGCCGCCGTAATGACGCGCCGGATGGAAACCGACGAGCGGTATTTCGTCATGGGCGAAGACGTCCACAAGCTGCGAGGCGGAACGAACGGTGCCACCAGGGGAATACCGCAACGGTGGCCCGATCGCTGCATCCCGACACCGATAGCTGAGCACGGTTTCGTGGGATTGTGCGGGGGTGTTGCGATAGACGGTCATTTTCGTCCGGTTGTCGAACTCATGTACCCGGACTTTTCTCTCGTGGCTGCCGACCAGCTGTTCAACCAGATAGCGAAGGCCCGGCACATGTTCGGTGGCGATACGCCAGTACCCCTGGTGCTGCGTACCAAGGTTGCGCTCGGTTCCGGTTATGGCTCGCAGCACTCCATGGATCCGGCCGGGCTATTCGCCATGTGGCCGGGCTGGCGGATAGTCGCGCCATCCACTCCGTTCGACTACGTCGGGCTGATGAACAGTGCCCTGAGATGCGAAGACCCGGTCATGATGCTCGAGCATGTCGGGCTCTACCAAAGCGTCGGCCCTGGTACGGATACGGATTTCGACTATTTCATTCCGCTCGGAAAGGCCAGGGTCGTGCGTCGGGGCGGTGCCTTCACGGTGCTTACGTACCTGACCATGGTCGGACAAGCGGTACAGATTGCGAACGACATGGGCGTGGACGCAGAAGTGATTGACCTCCGGTCGCTGGACCGTGCCGGCATAGACTGGAAGACGATCGGCGACAGCGTACGCAAGACCCATAACGTGGTGGTACTTGAGCAGGGGCCGCTCACGACGTCCTACGGAGCCATGGTCACGGACGAATTGCAGCGTCGGTTCTTCGACTACCTGGACCAGCCGGTCAAGCGCATCCACGGCGGCGAGGCGTCGCCGAGCGTATCGAAAGTGCTTGAGCGGTCTGCGATGGTCGGCGAAGAAGAAATTCGGAGTGGCTTCGCGAGGATGGTCGCTGACATGGGCCGGTCGTTCGCTGCTGTGGGATAGTCAGGAGCGCGGGAATTGACGACGAAAACAAATGGTTTGCCGGGACTGCGCGGTGCGGATCACATCGGCTTCACGGTCCCGAATCTCGACGAGGCTGTCGATTTTTTCGTTAACGTGCTCGGCTGCGAGGAATTCTACGAACTGGGTCCGTTCCAGTTCGACGATGACTGGATGCAAGAGCATTTGAATGTGCACCCACGTGCGGTCATGAAGAAGCTACGGTTTCTGCGCTGTCGAAATGGCTCGAATTTCGAAATTTTCGAATACGAGGCGCCAGACCAGAATGTCAGCCAGCCCAGGAACAGCGACGTAGGCGGTCATCACATAGCGTTTTACGTGGATGATTTCGACGCCGCGCTGCAATACCTGCAGAGCCATGGCGTCAGGATACTCGGGGAACCTACCGTGCGGACGGCAGGCCCCAGCGCCGGTCAAACGTGGGTCTACTTCCTCGCACCCTGGGGCATGCAGCTCGAACTCGTGAGTTTTCCAAACGGGAAAGGCTACGAAAAGCTGACTGATCGACGCCTCTGGCATCCCGCTTATCCGGGACGCTAGCTGTCAATAATCGACTTACCCAATATCTGGAACGAATATCTTGCCAAAGGAAATCTTGTTGCCCGCCCTGGCTGCCGACTTCGAGTCAGGTGTCATCGAAGAATGGCACAAGCAGGTCGGCGACCGCATCGAAATAGGCGACGTCATAGCCGAAGTGTCGACCGATAAAGCCGTGGTTGACCTCGAGGCCCAGGACGCCGGGATACTTGGCCGGATTCTCGTACCGGCAGGCTCGGACCCGGTCCCGGTGGACTCGCCCATTGCGGTCTTGCTGCTGGACGGAGAGGGATCCGAGGCGCTCGACGGATTCGTTCCAGGCGCTGGCGGAGTACAGCCCGCAGGACCGTCCGACCGTCCGGAGGCAATTGCATCGGCTCGGGAGGCCCTCGTCGGCGAGCCGGTGCCGGTGGATACGGAAGCACCCGGCGGTCGCGTGTTCGCGAGTCCGGTTGCATTGCGCATCGCCCGGCAACTGGGTGTCGACCTGGCAACGGTGCAGGGCAGCGGGCCGGGCGGTCGCATCGTGCTCGGCGACGTGGAAGCAGCGGCGGCCAACCTGGGGTTACCGGCGAGCGTACCTCCGGCGCCGGCTGGCGAACCAGCCCGCACGGAACCGCCGCCGGCCGGGACGTATACCGAAGTCCCGATCGACAGAATTCGACGAGTTATCGCGCAGCGCCTCGTGAGCGCCAAGCGAGAGATTCCGCATTTCTACCTGGGCATCGACTGCTCGATGGACAACCTGCTCGAACTCAGACGCCGACTGAACGAGGGACATCAAGGGGAGGCCAGGCTGTCGGTCAATGACTTCCTCGTCAAGGCCTGCGGGCTTGCACTCGGCGAGGTCCCGGACGCGAACTCGGGCTGGTCGGAGGACGCCATACTGAGGTTCAAGGATGTCAACGTCGCAGTCGCGGTAGCTTCTCCGAAAGGACTCGTCACGCCAGTGGTGCGCAACGCCGACAAGAAGCCGCTGCCGGCGATTTCGGCCGAGATCAAGGAACTGGCGGCGCGGGCCAGGGACGGTCGCCTGAAGCCGGATGACTATAAGGGCGGCGGCTTTACGTTGTCGAACCTCGGCATGTACGGCATAAGGGAGTTCTCGGCGATCATCAATCCGCCGCAATCGTGCATTCTTGCCGCGGGTGCCGCCGAACAGCGGGCGGTGGTTCGAGGCGGCCAAATCACGGCGGCAACGGTGATGAGTTGCACCTTGTCGGTCGACCACAGGGTTGTGGATGGCGCTCTGGGTGCCCAGTTTCTCCAGGTGCTCAAGCGCTTGCTCGAGGACCCGGACTTACTTTTGGACTGACGCGGCAGCCGCGGCGCCCGGCAAGATCCGGCGCAGGCGGGTGAACTGCGAATACGTCGAACACGGGGGATAGTTTGATGACCACAGAATGTACGTCCATCAGGGGCCGCTCCGCCGGCCTGCTGGTCATATTCGTTCTCGCGCTGCAGATTGCGGGTTGCGGGCAGAAGGCCGAGGACGGCCCGATACTGCTCAAGTTTCCGCATGTAACGGCGCCGGCAACGCCCAAGGGCCAGACGGCGGACCGATTCAAGCAGCTTGTCGAGGAACGGCTCCAGGGTAGGGTGGTCGTCGAGGTGTATCCGTCAGGACAACTGATGGACGACGACGATTCGCTCGATGCGCTCGCGTTTGGAGAGGTGCAAATGATCGCCATCTCCCTGTCGAAGCTCGACCGATTGACTCACAAATTTCAAATTTTCGACCTGCCGTTCCTGTTCCCCGACTTGATCACGGTCGAGCGGTTTCAGGCCAGCGCTGACGGCAAGGTGCTCCTTGAAGCCATGGAAGATAAAGGGCTGAGAGGCCTGACCTACTGGCATAACGGCATGAAGCAGATGGGTGCGCCGGTCCCGCTTCGGACACCGGCCGACGCTGCGGGCCTTAAATTTCGAATCATGGAGTCGGACGTATTGCAGGCGCAGGTGCTGCAGATCGGCGGCAGCCCCCAGAAGATGGCCCTGGGCGAGGTCTACCAAGCCCTTCAGACCGGCGCAATAGACGCACAGGAAAACACCTGGTCCAACATGTATTCATCGAAGTTTTACGAAGTGCAGAAATACATGACGGAGACAAACCATGGCTACCTGGGGTATCTCGTCACTGTTAACACATCTTTCTGGGATTCATTACCGGAGGATATTCGCGTCGAACTTGAGAGCATCCTGCGCGAAGTCACCGAGTGGGGAAACGAGCGATCCGAGACCATCAACCTGGAAGACCGGCAGAAGATCGTCGAATCCGGAATTTCCGAAGTCGTCACGCTCACGCCGGATGAACTCAGGCAGTGGCAAGAGGCGATGAAGCCGGTCTGGACAGAGTTCGAAGGCAATATCGGGTCATCCCTCATTTCGGCTGCCCTGGCCGCGCGGCAGTAGAGTTGCTCATGAAGACTCTGCGCGAGGCCGTGGATCGCATTGAAGAGGGCCTCCTTGCCGCCCTGCTTGCATTCATGACTTTGTTGACCTTCGTCCAGGTCGTGCTGCGGGAATTCAACGTGAGCATGATCTGGTCGCTCGAGGCAACGACGTATTCGTTCGGCGCCCTGGTCCTGTTCGGAATGTCGTACTGCGTCCGGACACGGGCACACATCTCCGTCGACTTGTTACTGCGCAGGCTTCCGAAACAACTGCAACGACCAACCCACCTTGTCGCGGTCGCGGCGTGCGTCCTGTATGCGATTATGATGCTGTACGGGTCGGTGACATTTGTCGAACGGCTCCATGCCCTCGGCAACATGGCGCGGGACGTCCCGGCACCGAAATGGCTGCTGACGATTACGATGCCGATCGGCTTCGCGCTCCTCGCCTTTCGTTTCCTGCAAGTGGGTTGGCGCCTGCTTCGATCGAGCGGGGACGGCGTCGGCCAATTGAGTGAACAGCCCAGCCATGGAAGGGAGAACTGACAGATGGCGGCCACCTTCCTCTTGATAGCCCTCTTCCTGCTGTTGTTCATCGGCGTGCCGGTCGCAGTCTCGCTCGGAACAGCCAGCCTTTTTACGCTGCTGGTTTTCGGCGACCAAACGCTGTTGTCGTCGGCCCAGAAGTTCTTTCACGCGATGCAGGTCTACCCGCTGCTGGCGGTACCGTTTTTCATTCTGGCTGGCGCATTCATGACGACCGGCGGCGTGGCGAAGAGAATGATCGCCTTTGCCAATTCGATTGTCGGCCACTATCGCGGCGGTCTCGCTATGGCTGCGCTCCTTGCGAGCGCTTTTTTCGCGGCCGTGTCGGGATCCGCGCCGGCGACCGTGGTCGCTGTCGGGAGCATCATGATAGGCGGCATGGTCGCCTCCGGGTACACGCGCAGCTTCGCCGCCGGCGTCATCTGCAATTCCGGCACACTCGGGATCCTGATCCCGCCGTCACTGGTCATGGTCGTGTACGGGGCGATTACGGAGACGTCTATCGGCCGACTGTTCATCGCCGGGATCCTCCCGGGAATCTTTCTGACACTCGTCATGTTGCTCACAATTGTCGTCATTGCTTTTCGGCAGAACATGCCGCGACAGGAGCGGGCCAGCTGGCGTCAGGTTGTAAAGACCTTCCGCGAGGCGGTATGGGGCCTGCTCCTGATCCTCATTATCCTTGGCGGCATCTATTCCGGGTTTTTCACGCCGACAGAGGCCGCCGCGGTCTCGGCCGTGTATGCATTCGTAATTGCTGTCTTCGTCTATCGGGACCTGAAGATAAAAGACGTGCCGGACGTGCTGCTGGACGCGAGCCGCGTGACGGCGATGCTTATGTTCATCATCGCCAATGCCTTCATGTTCGCATTCGTATTGACGACCGAGCAGATACCTCAGATGGCCTCGGAAATGCTCGTTGATCTCGGGCTGCCGGTTTGGGGCTTCCTGCTGGTTTTGAACTTGCTCCTGCTGATCGCGGGCAATTTCATGGAGCCGACCTCCGTCGTCCTGATTCTGACGCCGATCGTGTTTCCGATAGCCATGGACCTGGGCATCGACCCGATACACCTGGGCGTCCTCATGATCGTCAATATGCAGATCGGCCTCGTTACGCCACCGGTCGGACTAAACCTCTTCGTAACAGCAGGCGTCGCCAAGCTGTCGCTGGAAGACACGGTAAAGGCGTCATTTCCCTGGCTGGTCGTTCTGCTCGCCGTATTACTGCTGATCACCTACGTGCCATGGATTTCATTGGTCGTGCCGGAAATGTTGCTGGATTGAGCTGCCTCGCGCGAGACCGGTGCGACAGGCGTACTGCCATGACTCACTGCTATCGAGAAAATGCCGCGACGTCAGAATCCGCCGATCTCGGCCAAGCCAGGCGTCGAGTAGACGGCCGATGAATCCGAAAACGAAGGGAAAAGTCACGATACGGGATATTGCGGAGCTCGTGGGCGTCCATCATTCCACGGTGTCGCGCGCCCTCAGCCCTGTCATGCGCGACAAGATTTCCCCTGAAGTCGTGCAGAAGGTCGAACGGGCGGCCAAGAAGCTGGGTTACTATCCGAATCTCGTCGCTTCTTCGCTGAAGCAAAATCGCTCTTTCGCTGTCGGCGTCCTGATCCCGGATCTGATGAATCCCGTTTTTCCGCCCATGATTCGCGGCATTCAGGACACAGCCGAGGCAGCCGGGTACACCGTGATCACGGCTAACACGGACGACGAAGATGCCAAGGAACGCAGCGCGCTGGCGATGATGCGGGGCCGGTCGATAGAAGGTGTGATAGTTGCGACGGCCAGACGAAACGATCCGACGGTCGAAGAGTGCATCCAGAGCGACATTCCGTTCGTACTGGTCAACCGGACGGTCGACCGGGAGGACGTAAATGCCGTCGTTAGCGACGAGGATTTCGGGATTCGGTCGGTGCTCGATCACCTGGTAGCTCTTCGGCATGCACGAATCGCGCACGTCGCGGGTCCCCAGCACACCTCCACCGGATATCACCGTGCGAAAGCCTTCACCGACTATTTGCATGCGAAAAATCTTCCTGCAGACCTGGTGGAAACGACCAGCAAATTCACGATCGAAGAGGGCAGGCGAGCGGTGCGCAGCCTGCTCCTGCGCGACAACAGCTTGACGGCCATAATTGCCAGCAACGATCTGCTGGCACTCGGGTGCATGGACGCGCTGCACGACATGGGTGTCCTCGTGCCAGAGGACGTTTCCGTGACCGGCTACGATGACATCCTGTTTCTGGACCGGATGCACCCCGCGCTCTCGACGGTAGCCGTCCCCAAGTACGAGATGGGGGCGCAGGCTACCAAGACTCTGCTTGAAATAATCGGGGGGAACGTCAGCTCCCCGGTCGTTCTCCGGATGCAGCCGCGGCTCATGGTGCGGAGTTCGACGGCAAGAGCATCCAGACCGGGTTGATGCCGGTCCTGTTTCGACTCCCGGAACTGGCCGGTCGGTCGGCATCGTGCAATCGATTGCATCGGATCGGCTTTGTGCGTATTCTGACAACGCAAAGCGGCGCCGCAGGGGGGCAGCTGCCGAAGCGCTAACGACGAGGCGGAGCCGGAGAACATCGGCGGGACCGCATATCCGTAAGCCTCCCGGGTGCCGTAACTGTCGTCGTGTCCGACGGCTTGGGAATTCGATTCAAAACCAGAGCGAGGTGAGGTATGACCAAGGTCGCGAACAATTCGGAAGCGGGGGCGACTGACAGTCCCGCGGACGACGTCAAACCGGCAACCGTCAGCCGGCGCAAGGTGCTCGCAGGTGGCGCCAGCGCGGCTTTCGTAGGACTCGCGGGATCGATGGGGGCCAGGGCACAGTATTCGGGAATCATGGAGGAAGGGCTCGGCGTGCCTTTCCGCCTGCCGATGGGCGCGCTCAACTACCTCGACCGTAACCAGTACATCCACAACATGGAGATCATCTCGTATACCGAAGGTGGACCGATCTCCAGCGGTGAACCGTTGATGACCATGTGGGCGCGGGGCTCTCGTCGCATGATCGCGTCCGAGCAAGGCTGGCTCGACGTCAGCGACCCGCGCAAGCCGGAGATTATCGATCTCGGCATGCGAATGCGCGGAACCGTGTCTTTTCAGGAATCCACGGGCAAATGGATCTTCATGCGGACTCATGGCGAGCCTCTGACCGGCGCGGAACCGGGCTACCCGTACGGACACTGGCACGAGGAGGTCTACAGGAAATCCGTCAGTTATACGGGATTGCGCGGCGTCAGTACCTACGACGTCACACGGCCCGACAAGCCGCAGCTCCTTGGCGAGTTCAGTACAGGCAAGACGGGCAGCGGCACACACCATAACTTCTACGATGGTGGCCGATATGCCTATCTCGATGCCGGCTGGTCCAGCCAGTTCCGCATGGAAAATGCGCAGCGCGGCCACGGCAACGGACTGATGATCGTGGATATGTCCGACCCGGCCAACATCAAGGAAGTGGCCCGTTACCACGTACCCGGCCAACTCCTCGGCGAAGAGGAAGACTACAAGAAGTACTGGTTCGCCGGCGATCATGCATCGTGGACGTCATCTCACGGGGCCCCTAGCGTACCGGTCCGGGTCGAGGAAGGCGGCAAGCTGGGATACGGAGGCTTCGGGCATTTTGGCATGATCACATTCGACCTGAGCGACATCAGGAACCCGAAACCGCTGAGCCAACTGTCATGGGATTACGAATCGATAGGCGGCATTCCTTACCACACGGTCTACCCGGTAGTTGACGGTGATGGCAAGTTCACGAACATCCTGGTCGGCGTACCCGAAACGATCGAGCCCGATTGCCGCGAACCATTCAAGGCGGTGCAGGTTATCGACGTTCGCGATCCTCGTAACCCGGAAATCATCGGCCTGTTTCGCCGGCCGCAGCCACCGGAAGACGCTCCATACAATGATTTCTGCCTTTCCCGCGGGCGTTTCGGAACGCACAATTCGCAGAGTTTCATTGCCCCGGGCGCGTCGAAGCCGCACATCATCGCGACAACTCACTTCAACGCGGGCGTACGGATCACCGATATTTCGGACCCCAGGAATCCGAAGGAGGTTGCCTGGTTCCTGCCCCCACGCGCCGGAGAAATCGAGGACTACCATAGCTGGCGGCGAGGCGATGCTGAGACGGTGTTCATCGAGTGGGACCGCAACCTGATCTGGTTCGGCACCCATTCGGGCAATTATTGCCTGTCATGCCCGGCCCTCGGCGAGCCCGTGCTCAGCCCGAGGAAAGTCGAGCGCTGGACGGTGCCGCACGGGAATCGGGGATGGGACGCCTGATCCGTGGTCGATTGCCGGGGCCCCTGGCGGCCCCGGCGGTCGCTGGCCTGCTGGCCGCCTCGGCGCTGCTTTCCTGGATCGCGCCAGCGGCAGCGCAGTCTCCCGACGTAACTGAAACGCTGGAGCCAGCGGTTTTCGTGTTTACCGAACCGGTCCAGAACTCTGATATCCCGGTTGATATCACGCTGATCGAGACTGTGGACGGGCTCTATACAGCCCTGGGTCTGCGGCGTCCGAAGGGTCGTGGTCCCTTTCCGATCGTTCTGTTTTTTACCGGTAACGGGGGAGGGGGCGTTCCCTGGGTGCGCCACCAGGTAAACCATCGTGCGTACACCATGGAACGCTTTCTCGAGGCCGGGTACGCGGTCGGCTGGCTCCGCTACAGGGCGGAAGTGTGGTTCGAATACACGCGGGTGCCAAAACTCGAAGTTTCGCAACACCTGGCCCATCAACTCCTGAATCGTCCCCCGCTGGAATACGATGACCTCAAGACCATCGTCGAGTACGTTCGGACACTGCCCTACGTCGACCCGGACCGGGTCGGCCTCGTCGGCAACAGTCACGGCGGCGGCATGATCCTGAAGGCTACCGCAGAAATGGATGTCGCTGCAGCCATTGCCTCGGAGCCTGACGCCACCGAGGTTCTGCAGATGGATCCGACGAAATTCGGCGCAGATGCGGAGTATCGGGACATGGCGTCGGTGGCCCCGTACCTCAACAAGGACGTCGCGATGGATCGGTTCCGCCGGATCAGGACACCGATACTGATGATGGGTAGGTCCGACGATCACCTGCAGGGCATTTTCGAGACCGCGTATGCCTGGATGAAAGAAGCCGGTGTCAACGTCGAGTGGGTATCGCATGACCACCCGGTGCACGGTTACCTGATCCGGATTCCAAAGGAGGACGGCGTCTTCCAGCCGGACGATATTCAGCTCGAAGCCATAGCCGAAGCGCTTGAATTCTTCGGGCGGTACATGCCGCCGTCGGGACAAGCAGCAAACTGATCAAGAACGGAGGCTGTCATGCAAATCACTGACGTCGGGCCGTTCGCCCGCCCTGGCTCGTTTGCACGCAAATGGATACTGCCGGTTCTTCTGCTGTGCGCGGCGGTTCCGGGACTGCCGGCTTACGCCGCAGGTGACGATCTCGTCGGCCCGAGCACGATCGACGGTCTCGTGGCGACGCTTGGCGAGGTCAACGGTCTGCGTGTGCGCTATTACGAGGCTGGCCGTGGCGAACCACTGATTCTGCTTCACGGCGGCCGCCTCACGGTGTTCAATTCGGCAAACATGTGGGCCAAAAATGTCAACGGCCTTGCCAGGGATTTTCATGTTTTTGCGCTGGACAGATATGGAAAAA
>JAOUIH010000261.1 GCA_029884165.1 Gammaproteobacteria bacterium
CTGGCCGCGTGATCTTCGTCCATGCTCGGGTGATAGCGCAGTCCCCCTTTCATCGGACCGCGTGCGCTGCTGTGCTGAACTCGGTAACCCGTGTGGCGTTGCAGGCTGCCAGCATCACGCTCGGTGACCAATTCGACGCTGACCACGCGATTGGGCGTCAGCAGCATGTCGCGCAACTGCTCGCTCGATTCCAAGTGGTCGGCAGCCCGAACGAGGAACAGCTTTGTAGTTTCCAGCACGGATTCGCTCCTTCCCGAATCTCTGAGGGTCTTCCAATTGAAAGAAACGGCGATGCGTATTGCCGCCTCAGTCGCATCCGCTGCGCCGGTGTACGAGTCCAGATCGAATAAGACCCCCACCCTGACCCCGTCGCGGTCGGCCTGAAAGTCAGGGGCGGATCACCGACGCGGATTTCCGGCGCCCGTCGTCGTGGGGACGGCGGGATCTGGGGTTGATCGGACGGATCGCCTGCTGTTCGTTGCGACTTTACCCTGCATCAGATTCGCTCGCCCGCGCGCTCCGGCGCCGTGTCCGGAAGCGAAGCAACGTGGCGCCCATAGCGGGCGGCGACCGGCTTGGCGGTCAGACCGTGGGCCAGGATCGACAGCAGGACAGTCGCCATCACAGCCAGGTGGACCGTCGGATGCATCGCCCCGAGCGCGTGCTCCAGGTAGACGAGCCCGAGCACGATCGAGGCGAGCCCGCGCGGGCCGAACCAGCCGATGAAGCCGACGCTGGCGGCGCTCAGGCCAGAGCCGGTCAGCGCAAGGGCCACCGGCAGCATGCGGACGACGGTGAGGCTCAGCAGCCCGTAGACGAGGTGCACGGGCCGCAGATCGGGCCAGGCGGACGCGAACAGGACGCCGAACAGGAAGAACACCGCCAGATTGATCAGCTGTCCCCAGTCCTCGATGAACTCGATGCCGTGCCCGGCCAGGCCCCCGGTCCGCGGCGTGGCCAGGCCCGCCACGAAGGCGGCGATGAACATGCTCGCGCCGACTGGTTGCGAGATGAGCATGCACAGCAGCGGCAGCGCCAGGAATCCGAGCTTGCCGAATCTCTCACTGATCCAGCCCCGCCGGCGGGCACGTGCGTCGATCCAGCCACCTCCGCGACCGATAACGATGCCGACCGCGGCGCCGAAGCCGAGCTGCTCGACGATGAAGTGCGTGAGTCTGGCCTCGTGTTGGCCGCCTGCCGAACCCGCGAGCGCCATGAAGAACAGGAGGAAGGGCACGGCCAGCCCATCGTTGAGGCCGGCCTCGACGTTCAGTCCCTCCCGGACCTGTCGCGGCACCCGCTCGTCCGTGACAATCACCTCCCCGAGGCCCGCATCGGTCGGCGCCAGGATCGCAGCGAGGATGCCCGCCTCCCACAGCGTGAGGTCACCGAACAGCACCAGCGCGGCGGCGATCCCGAGCGCGATCGTGAGCAGCATGCCGACGCTCAGCAGCCGGACCGGCAGCCCGCGGACGCTCCGCAGCAGCTTCACGTCGATGTGGCTCGCGTCGGCGAACAGCAGCAGCACCAGCCCGAGCTCGGCGATCGTCAAGAAGATTCCGTCATCGGCGGCGCCCGGCGGCAGGCGCGTGGCCAGAAGGGCCGCCCCGAACCCGGCGGCGGTGAACACGATCGGCGGCGTCAGGAGAGAGCGGTTGACGGGTCGCGACACAAGGCTGAACAAGAACAGGAGCAGGACGAAGATGCCGAGGAGGGTCATCGGCAATCCTCAGGCGGGCGGCTTGGCGCCGGGGCTTGATTCCCGCAAGGACCGCACCACGGCGAAGAAGAAACCACCCGACCAGGCGCACATCAGGATGCCGGTCAGACCTTCCATCGCGGCCAGCAGCCGCCAGCCGTTCGGGGGCGTGACGTCGCCGTATCCGATGGTCGCGTACGTAACGGCACTGAAGTAGGCGGCGATTTCGGGGTCCGGCATGACCTCCCACCACCAGTAGAACGTCGCCCAGGCCGTGATCTCGCTCAGGTGGGCCAGAACGCACACGATGGCGATGCGGCCGAGGAGCCACGCATCGGAGAGCACCGAGCGCGAGATCACGGTCGCCTGCTGCAGCCGCCACATCATCCAGCCGAGCACGACACTGTGAATCGCCACGGTCAGCGTCACGAGCGCCGATCCTGCGAATAGCTGCAGCAGCATACGGGTTTCCCTGTCGCGTCCACCGCCGAAGAAAGCGGCGCCGCCATCTACTGGACTTACTCGTCCGCCGTGTGCGTCAAAGGATAGTCGTTTCAGTCACGGGAGCCTGAGTGTGCGGGAGTCGGTGGGGCGGGTCAATCGTATGTCGCGAACTACTTCTCGGCTCGAACACACGGCACGTGCAAGATCCTGTTCGGCTTTGCCTGGGGCAACGAATACTGCGTCGGCGACTGGATGGAAGAGGAGATGGCTCTGGACTCCGTTGCGGCCAAGACCCGCGAGGTTGAAGCTTCCGGCTTCGGACGCCTCGGTCGAGACGACGTCTACCTCACCGTCTCGGGCCCTGGAGTTTCGGTTCTGTCACGAATCCGATCTGCACCTACGATTCGACCAGTCCGACGATGCGGTAGAGCATTTCTTCAGCCGCTGGGGTGGCACGGGGTTTGCGCCAACGGAGCGGCTTTGTGATAGCGAGAAGGTTACGAAGA
>JAOUIH010000262.1 GCA_029884165.1 Gammaproteobacteria bacterium
CCTGAGGATATTACAGCCATCGGCGGCGGATGCGGTCGATCGCGGCGAGCTGCGACCGTGTGCGATTGCGCCCAGTGAGTCATCGCACCGACCCGGTCGGAGCACGAATCTGATATACAGTTACGGCCTGCGCGTCAGCCGGAAGTACTTCCATTGCGGACGTGGCAAGATTTCAACCGGCGACCGATGCCTGGGGCACGCGGGGGATCGGGGGACACCGGTCGGTACAGGGGCCGCGCCGGGGCATCACGCGCGCTATGCCAGACAGTTGCATCAAGTTGAATATTAAAAGAATTTCTGTCAAAGGCGGCTAGCAATGGGGTGGACATCTCGCGCAATCACCGGCCTTGTCGCCGTGCTGCAGTCGTGGCCGGGAGTCGCCCAGACCGGAGCGGACTGGCCGACCTTCGGTGGGGCACCGGGCGGTGGCCAGTATTCGGCGCTCGATCAGATCGTCAGGTCCAACGTGGATCGACTGGAACTCGCCTGGACGCATCGCTCCGGCGACCGGGCGTGGCTCGAAGTCACGCCGATACACGCCAACGATACTCTTTACTACTGTACGCCCATGAACCGCGTCATCGCACTGGATCCGGCGACAGGCGAAGAACGCTGGCGATTCGACCCGCATTCCGACGAGGGCGGCTCCGGCCTCATCGAGGAACCTCGCAAAGTGGTCCGGTGCCGGAGCGTCGCGTACTGGGAAGCCGCGGATCCCGAACCCGGCGCATTATGCGAGCGACGGATCTTCAAGGGTGACATCAATGGTTACCTGTTCGCCATCGACGCGGATACCGGCGAATCGTGTACGGATTTCGGCGCGTCGGAGGGGCATCCGGGTTATGCCAGCCACTGGGACTTCGAGGGTAATGGTGTAGGACCTCGACATACGACCTCCGGCCCAATTGTCGTAGGAGATGTCGTGGTGGCGGCCGTCGGGGTCGAAGACAGCCCGGTCGATGCAAGTGACGGTTTTGTCCGCGGCTTCGATGCCAGGACCGGCGAGCTTCGCTGGGAATTCAACCCGATACCGGCAGCGCGCGTGCACGACACCGGTGCCGCCAATGTATGGTCGACGCTCAGCGCGGATCCTGAACGAGGCCTGGTATTCCTCCCGACGACGAGCCCGTCGTCGGATTTTTACGGCGGAACGCGCAAATTTCCGATACCGTTTGCAACCGCCGTCGTCGCCGTTTCCGCGGTGACCGGGGAGCCGGTATGGCACTTCCAGGTCGTGCATCACGACATCTACGATTACGACCTCCCGGGGCATCCCCTGCTCGTGACCATTCGCAAGGAAGGAGAGAACCGGGATGTCGCCATCCAGCAGACGAAGGCCGGTTTTCTTTTCGTTTTCGACCGCGATAGCGGCGAAGCGGTTTTTCCGATTGAGGAACGGCAGGTTCCCGCGTCGGACGTGCCGGGAGAGCAAGCGTCGCGAACTCAGCCGTTTCCGATTCTCCCGGAACCTTTCACAAAGACCACGCTGCAGCGGGACGAACTATTCGGCCTTACGTTCCTGGGCCGCCGATGGTGCCAACGTCGCTTCGACGAGCTGCGCTATGAAGGAATGTTCACTCCGCCCAGTATCGGCGGCACGCTGCATTTCCCGGGTTTCGGCGGCGGCGGAAACTGGGGCGGCGCGGCATTCGATCCGGTGTCGAATCTCCTGGTAATCAAGTCGATGACGATGGCCACGCAGCACTGGCTGGTTCCCAACGAGGGAGGTGCGCTTACGCCGATGCCGGGCGACTCAGACCAGGAAGTCCCGGGCAGCAGTTACCGCGGCGGCGACGCCGACCCGATGCCCGGAACCCCCTATTCCACGCGAACTGCCAATTTCGAAGCGCCCAGTGGTGTCCCTTGCTCGCCGCCGCCCTGGGGCACGCTGACGGCTATCGACATGGATAGCGGAAAAATACGCTGGCAGCGACCTTTCGGCCGCGTGAAGCGTTTCGGCATCACGTTCCCGGAGTCATGGGGTTCGGCAATCATCGGCGGGCCAATAGTCACCGGCGGCGGCCTGGTATTCATGGCCGGATCGATGGACCTGAAATTCCGCGCCCTGGATATCGAAACCGGCGACGAGTTGTGGCAGGCCGAACTCCCGTATGCGGGGATGGCCGTGCCGATGACCTACATGTCCGGCGGCGAGCAATATGTGCTTATCGCTGCCGGCGGCAATCGCCGAACACTGACGACCGAAGGTGATGCCATTGTTGCATTCAAGTTGCGTCGCTAGGTTTTTACGCCGTCGCCAAGGAGCACTTAATGACGACTCTTAACATCAGCAAGCTGTCGATGGCGGGATTTGCGTTCCCGGCGATGCCGCTGGCTGCCTTTATCCAGGCCATGTATTTCTTCCTGACGCCCCTGTACGCGGTCGAGATGGGTCTCGGGACGGCGGCTGTCGGCGGCATTTTCTTCGCGGCCAAGATGTGGGATGTCGTCACGGACCCGGTGTTCGGCGTCGTTTCTGACAAGTTCCCGACCCGCTGGGGACGGAGGCGGCCGTGGCTCGTCCTCGGCATGATCGTCATGGTTATCGCGATTTACATGCTCTTCATGCCGAAGGACAATGTCGGTGCGTCGTATTTCCTCGGCTGGCTGGTCTTCATGTACGTCGGCTGGACCATGACCACCGT
>JAOUIH010000263.1 GCA_029884165.1 Gammaproteobacteria bacterium
CGGCTGGTAGGGCCCGCCGTGCTTGCCGTACAGGCTGTTCGACAGGATCAGCCTTTTCAGCGCATCCGATTCGAACTCCTGGTCGAGGAAATCGCCGAGGGAGCCGGTCAGGAAACGGACCAGTGCCGAGACCTCGCGGCCCTGCATGCCGCGGAAGCGGCGGCCGACCCGCAGCAGCTCCAGCACCCGGCCCAGTCCGCCACGTTGCGGGTCCGGCGGCGCCTCGAGGAAGAACGGCTGCAGGTACGCGGCGAGGCGCTTGAGCTCCGCGTCGACGGCGAAGAAGCGCTCGACGTCGTTCGGCGCGAATTGCCTGAGCTCGGCCGCCAGGCGGTCGTTCGTGCCCCACCACGACATCACCCGCCCGTCCGGCAGCGCGGCCTGCACGCCCGGCTGGCAGGGAACCATGCGCAAGCCGTGGTCGGCGAGGCGCAGGTCGCGTATGACCTCCGGGCGAAGCATGCTCGCGATATACGAGGCCGTGGATACCCGGCAGCCCGGTGCCCGCTCGGAATCGATTTCCTCGGTGACGGCGCAGCCGCCGACGATATCCCGGCGCTCGAGCACGAGCGTCCGCAGGCCGGCCTTGCCCAGGTAGGCCGCAGCTGTCAGGCCGTTGTGCCCGGCCCCGACGACGATCGCATCGTACGGATAGCGCGCGCTCACCCCGGCCGGTTCCCTACCGGCCGCCCCGGTTGCGGTCGCACGAGTCAGAGATCCGCATAACTGCCGTGCACCGGCTCGCCCCCGAACACGGTCAGCAATACCGTCGTCTCGGAGACCTCCTGCGGATCGATCTCGAACAGGTTTCGATCGAGGACGATCAGGTCAGCGAGCTTCCCGACTTCGATCGAGCCCGTCTGGTCCTCGTGCTTGTTCAGGAATGCCGCGTTGATCGTGAACGCGTCGATTGCGGAGGCAAGGTCGATCGCCTCTTGCGGGTTCAGCGTCTCTCCCGCGGGCTCGCCGGTCGAGCTCATCCGCGTGACGGCGGTTTCCACCTGGTGGAAGACGTTCGGCGTGGAGACCGACCAGTCGCTGCCGAACGCGATCGTTCCGCCGGCTTCCTGCACGCTCCTGATCGGGTACATCCAGCGGGCGCGCTCCTCGCCGATGAACGGGATCGTCAGCTCGGTGACGTACTCGTCCGGGTAGGCCCACAGCGGCTGGAAGTTCGCGATGACCTGCAGTTCCGCGAAGCGCGGGATGTCGGCCGGGTCGATCATCTGCAGGTGCGAGATATGGTGCCGGTGCCCGTGACCGCCGTTGACGATCTCGGCTTCCTCGACCGCGTCCAGGCACTGCCGGACGGCGCCGTCTCCGATTGCATGGAAGTGCACCTGGAAGCCGGCCGCGTCGAGGGCGGTCACCGCCCGCTTGAGGAGTTCGGGCTCCAACATCGGTATCCCCCGGGTGCCGCTCGGGACCAGGTAGGGTTCGAGCATCACCGCTGTGTAGTTCTCCATGACGCCGTCCTGCATGATCTTGACGGTCGTCGGGCGGAACAGGCCGCCGTTGTCGTACTTCTCGCGCAACGCGACCAGTTCGTCGACCTGTTCGATGCCCCGGTCGCGATCCCACCAGATCGAGCCGACGACTCGCATGGTCAGTTCGCCGCGCGACTCCAGGGCCTTGTATGCACGTATCGCGTCCTCCTGGACAGCGGCTTCCTGCATGGACGTGATGCCGAGGCCGTTCAGCATTTTCACCGAGTAGCGCAGGCCCGCCTCGCGCACCTCGTCCGAGGTCGGCGGAATGTGCCTGGTGACCAGGCTCATCGCGCCCTCCTGCAGGGCTCCGATCGGCTCCCCGGACTCCGGGTCGCGGTCGATCCGTCCGTCTTCCGGGTCCGGCGTGTCGCGGGTGATGCCGGCGATTTCGAGCGCACGGCTGTTGGCCCAGCCCGAGTGCCCGTCCCGGGAGCTCAGGAACACCGGCCGGTCCGGAACAAGCTCATCCAGTATCCCTTTATGCGGAGCGCCGCCGGGGCCGAAATCCGACATGGCCCAGCCGCCGCCCAGTATCCACGGCACGTCGGGATTGGCGGCCGCGTACTCGGCGATGATCGAGCGATACTCGGTGATGCCGGTAACCGCATTGAGATCACAGGCCGAGGCCTCGACGCCGCCGCTGAGCGGGTGGATGTGCGAATCCTGGAAGCCCGGGAGCATCATGCGCCCCCCGAGATCGACCACGGCGGTGGCGTCGCCGGCCAGCGCGAGGGCTCCGTCATTCGCCCCGACATAGACGATCCGATCGCCGCTGACGGCGACCGCCTCGGCCCAGGATCGAGCCGTGTCGACCGTGTAGACCCTGCCGTTCACAAAGACCGTGTCGGCCGCCGCGGGAGCCGGGGAATCCTTCCCGGCGCCGCAGCCGGCGACCAGGACTGCCGACGACAGAAATACCGACAGCCTTACGGCTGCTCCAAGGATCTTCATAATGCTTCCCCCAACGCGTGCCGGCAGTTCGGCCTGCTACACTCACCGGTTCGTAATTTCCGTCACGGCGCCCGGTTGGTAGCACTGCCCGATTCGATTACAGTCTGGCCCGTGACCGCCACAGTCTAGCAGCAATGACGATACGTTTACCCAAGTTCATCGTGACCTCGGTCGTTCGCGGG
>JAOUIH010000264.1 GCA_029884165.1 Gammaproteobacteria bacterium
ACGTGGCGGCCTCGTCGGCAGACAGCAACTTCACGAACATCCCGGACCCCGGGTCCTGGCAGTTGACCGACGGCGCGGCGTACCTGCACTACACACCGAACGAAACTATAGGCGGCGTCGAATTTCATACTGTCCCCGAGTGCGGGGACGTACCGCTGGTTGCCGACATGTCGAGCACGATCCTGTCACGGCCGATCGATGTTGGCCGTTTCGGCGTCATTTATGCCGGAGCCCAGAAAAACATCGGGCCGGCCGGGCTCACGGTCGTAATCGTTCGCAAGGATCTCCTGGAGCGCGCCCGCCCCGAAGCGCCGAGCCTGCTGCAGTGGAAGGTCTATGCCGAGTCGGAGTCAATGACCAACACGCCTCCCACCTTCGCCTGGTATGTCGCGGCGCTGGTCTTCCGGTACCTGAAGCGGCAGGGTGGGCTTGCCGCGGTCGGTGAAGTCAATCGCCGCAAGGCGGCCAGTCTGTATGCGGCAATCGATGCCTCGGATTTCTACAGCAACCCGGTACGGCCGGATTGCCGTTCCTGGATGAACGTGCCGTTCATTCTGGGCGATTCGGCGCTCGACGGTCGCTTCCTCGCAGAGGCACAGGCCGCGGGCCTTGCTAACCTTAAAGGGCACCGGTCGGTGGGTGGAATGAGGGCCTCCATTTACAACGCCACCGGCGAAGACGCGGTACAAGCCCTGATAGATTTCATGCGCGATTTCGAGCAACGCTGCGCCTGACCTGACCAAACGAGTGGGCACATGTACAAGATTCTGACACTGAACAATATCGCCGTTGCGGGGCTGCAGAGATTTCCACGCGACCGGTACGAGGTCGCTTCCGAAATCGCGCACCCGGACGCGATCCTGCTCCGTTCGTACAACATGCACGGCATGGCCATCCCGGAGTCCGTCGCAGCTGTCGGCCGGGCCGGGGCGGGGGTCAACAACATCCCGATCGATGCAATGAGCAAGCGTGGCGTGCCGGTGTTCAACGCGCCGGGCGCCAATGCCAATGCCGTGAAGGAACTGGTCGTTGCCGGGCTCCTGATTGCGGCACGCAACATCTGCGATGCCCACGACTACGTCCGCGGCCTGAAGCTCGGCGGTGAAGAGCTGGAAAAAGCGGTCGAAGCCGGCAAGAAGCAGTTCGTCGGTTTCGAACTGCCAGGCCGGACGCTTGGCGTCATAGGTCTCGGTTCGATCGGCGTGCAGGTCGCGAATGCGGCGCTGTCGCTCGGAATGAACGTCGTGGGCTTCGATCCGAAGATTACCGTTCAAAGCGCTTGGAAGCTGTCCTCTGGTGTCGAAAAGGTCGAGACACTCGATCACCTGTTCAAGAAATCCGATGCTGTTTCCGTGCACGTCCCGTTGACCGACGACACCCGCAACCTCGTCAATAAGGACCGGCTGGCGCTGATGAAGAAGGGCGGGGTGCTGGTCAATTTTTCGCGTGGCGCGGTGGTCGATAATGCGGCCGTCATCGCAGCCCTCGATTCGGGCAGGCTGCACAGGTACGTTTGCGACTTCCCGAAGAGCGAGCTGATTGCGCACAAGAAGACGGTGGTCCTGCCGCACCTCGGTGCATCGACTCTGGAGGCGGAGGAGAACTGTGCGGTCATGGTGGCCGAAAACGTCCGCGACTATCTCGAGCACGGCAATATCCGCTTCTCGGTTAATTTCCCGGAGTCGGTGATGCCGCGGGCGGATACCTACCGACTCACGATCGCCAATGCCAACGTGCCGAACATGGTCGGGCAGATATCGACCAGCCTCGCCAAGGCGGGCCTGAACATCGAGGATCTGCTGAACAAGTCGATGGGTGAGCTCGCCTACACTGTCGTTGATCTCGACGGACCGGTACCCGAGGCAACGATCGCCGAGTTGCGCAGTATCAAGGGCGTACTGGCTTTGCGAAACCTGGGCAAGCCTTTATCCTGACCGACTCGCGGGCGGGCCGCGAAGACTGCATGGGAACCCATATGGCCAAAGGGCCTGAAAAAGACGCCAAGCCGATCGACCTGAAGGAAATGCGCAAGCGCATCGACCAGGTCGACCAGCAGATCCAGGAACTGATCAGCGAGCGTGCCCGCTATGCGCAGCTCGTCGGCATATCCAAGGGCGAGCTGGCGTCCGCGGTGGATTACTATCGCCCGGAACGGGAGGCCGAGGTCCTGCGCGGTGTGCTGGCGCGCAACAAGGGGCCCCTGCGGGACGAGGAGATGCTGCGCCTGTTTCGCGAGATCATGTCGGCGTGCCTCGCCCAGCAGGAGCCGTTGAAGGTCGGTTTCCTCGGTCCCGAGGGCACGTTCACGCAATCGGCGGTCTACAAACATTTCGGGCATTCCGTCCGGGCCCTGCCTTTCGGGACCATCGACGAGGTGTTCCAGGAGGTCGAGAGTGGTGCAGCCGATTTCGGTGTCGTGCCTATAGAGAACTCCACCGAGGGAACGGTCAATAACACGCTGGACATGTTCCTGACGTCGCCACTTAAGATCTGCGGCGAGGTGGAACTACGCATCGAGCAGCACCTGCTCGGCAAGATGACGTCGCTCGATGATGTTCAGCGTGTCTGTGCGCACGAGCAGGCGCTTGCCCAATGCCGGGGATGGCTGCGCG
>JAOUIH010000265.1 GCA_029884165.1 Gammaproteobacteria bacterium
AGTAGCCGTTTCGAGGCAAAGCCAGTAGCTGCACCAAGTCGGCAGCCGTCGACCCGGGCGTCATGCCCTCAGCGCCGGGCGCCCCGGCGCGCCATTCCGACTGGCGGCGCCCGGACGCATCAGGCAGCTCTCGTAACCAGGCATCGACGACGCTCCTCCCCGCCAGGCGCCCGGTCAGGATCGCCGGACCGAGGAACATGCCGTCGAGCCCGTGTCGGCCATTGATGCCGACACTGCCGTTGACTTCGCCGGCCGCGTACAGCCCGGCGATCACCTCCCCGTTCCGGTCCAGTACGCGCCCTCCCCGCTGGACTGCGATGCCGCCCATATTCTTTCTGGTCATCGGGAACATCTGGACGGCGTAATACGGCGGCTCCGCTATCGGGCCGGGCGCCTCATCCCGGCTGGAGAATCGTCCGAAATCGCCGTCGTTGCCGTTTGCGATCATTGCATTGAATCGTTCGACGCTATGCGCCAGTGTGGCAGCCGGCAGCCCCGCGAGCGCCGCAAGTTCGTCGAGACTATCCGCTCTCACGACCACCCGGGGATCGTCCAGGATCGGATGGCCGTCTCCGGGGTTATTCAGCCATGCAGCGCCACGTACGCCGAATCCTGCTCTGCCGCCGGAATCGAAAATGGCCCAGTAAGCGCTGCCCTTCTGTGCAAGGAGGTCCCTGAGGATATTCTTGTCGAACCCGGTTTCGTTCGTGAACCGGGCGCCGCTCGAGTTGACCCAAATCGACAAATCGTTGCCGGCGGTCAGCGCATGGCGACGTGCCGGATCCCGCGGATCCGGCAAGCCATTGACATAAATGTAATGGCGGTCAATCCATTTGAAACCGGCGCCTGCCGCCGCCGCCATGTCATGACCGGAACCGTTTGCGGAGTGCGCTGCCCCGGCAAGCAACCGAACGGGCCGGGTCAACCCGGGCGTCCAGTTGTCGAGCACGCGATCGACATCGTTTTCGAAGCCGCCAGTCGCCAGCACGACATGGGCGGCTCGAATCGTTTCCTGCCGGCCGCTCCTGAGATTCGTAACCGCGACGCCAGTCACCCGGCCTTCGTCGACCAACAGCCTGTCGACGCGACAATTGAACCGAAACGACACCGCAGGAAGTCCGAGCGCAGTTCGATAAATCGGCAATACCAGGTGCACGGCTCGGCCTGCGGTGAAATGGAAGCGAGGTACGCTGTTCCCATGCGCCGGGGCCACACGCACGAATTCGACGCCCATGTCCGTGACCCAGTCATAAATCATCCGGCGCGATTCGTTTGCATATAGGCGCGTCCACTCGGGATCGCCGTCCTCGGTCCATTGCCGCCAGTCAGCATATGCAAGCTCGGGGGAGTCGGTAATCCCGGCCCGCTCCTGGACGGGCGTGCCGACCAGGGTCACTCCCCCGGCCAATACGGCGTGGCCGCCTGCCACCGAATTCATGTCGAGCACCAGCACCGGTACGCCCTGGCTGCCCATTTCCACGGCGGCTGACAAGCCGGCCAGCCCGGCCCCGACGACGACTGCGTATGCGTCCTGCGTGTCGACGGGCTGTCCGGCGCAAATGTTGCTCGTCAGGACCAGCACCGCGCTTGCGGCAAGCACCTGTTTCGCCTTGAAGTATCCGCGTCGCAAGAGCCCTGCAGATTCGTCCGCCGTCGCAGCCGGTGCCATCAGCGCGGGCCGCTCAAGGCTCACGTACGGTGTCCTGGTTGGCCGTCGGATCGAGAGTCCCAGCCGGGGCCAGGTGGCAGCTATCACACGTGTCGACCTGAGCGATGCGCTGCCGCCTGTCGGCCGCAGGCGCGAAGGGTAGCTTCTCGGAGTGACACCGAGAGCAGGCGTACTGGCGTTCGAGCACCAGGCGGTGTGCCGATTCGAAGTGCCAGTACCCGTCTCGCGAAGTGGCCAGCGTACGCTCGAGTTCGGCGGCGTCGAATTCGGGCAAGGGTGTCGCGAAACCGCCCGTTTCCCCTTCGGGTTCGTGATTCAGATGCTCGTCACGGAGGAATTCATTCGGCGACCAGCCGGCCTCGAGCAGATCCGCCACCGCCGTACGGCCCGCGATTCGGCCTGTCAGGATCGCGGGGCCGGTGAACATTCCATCGAGACCATTCAGGCCGTTTATTCCGGCGGAGCCCGTCACCTCGCCGGCCGCATACAGGCCGGGCACAGGCACACCATGTTGGTCGAGAGCACGAGCGCCCAGGTCGATCGCAATGCCGCCCGCGCTCTTGTTGGCCATCGGGTAGGTCCGCATCGCGTAGAACGGCGGCGTGTCGATCGTGAAATCCGGGGGCTCGCTCTCCGATGGCAACCCGTCAACGTCGGTGGATTCTCCGCGTTGAACTTGCGCGTTGAATTCCGTGATCGTCTGGCTGAGAACCGCGCCAGGCACACCTATGGCCGCGGCAAGCTCGTCAATCGTATTGGCTCTGCTCGTTACCGCCGGATTATCGACGATCAGCCTCTGAATCTTTTCCTCGTCGACGGCGTCCGCCGAAACGAAGTGCGGGCTGTTGATCCGGAACGATTGCTTGTCGTCATCGTCGAAAATGCGCCAGTAACCCGGAGGGTCCTGTTGCATCACGAGCGGAAATACATATCGGTC
>JAOUIH010000110.1 GCA_029884165.1 Gammaproteobacteria bacterium
CGCGCGGCGTGCTGAACGAGACCGACGAGGGAAGCGTCAGCCTGTCCGACGTCGAGGTGATCTGGCGGCAGTACCCGAAGGTCGTCGGCTACGGTCACTACGGGCACCGCCTGCGCTTCGACGACGAGGGCTACCTCTTTATCTCGTCCGGTGATCGCCAGAAGTTCACGCCCGCGCAGGACATGCAGGCGAACCTCGGCAAGATCCTGCGCCTGCACGACGACGGCTCGGTCCCCGCCGACAACCCGTTCGTCGATTACTACGACGAGAATCCGCTGCTCGACGACGAAGGCGTCTACCCGCAGATCTGGTCACTGGGTCATCGCAACCCGCTGGGCATCGCGTTCGACCTGGACGGCCAGCTGTGGAACATCGAGATGGGACCGGCGGGCGGCGACGAGCTGAACCGGGTCGAGCGCGGCGCGAATTACGGCTACCCGATCGTATCCAACGGTGACCATTACGACGGGCGCGAGATTCCCGACCACGACACGCGGCCGGAGTTCAAGGCGCCTGCCGCGTGGTGGACCCCGGTCATCTCTCCCGGCTACCTGACGGTTTACCGCGGCGAGCTGTTCGAAGGCTGGCGCGGCAATGCGCTGGTCGCCGGCCTGTCGTCGCGCGCCATCGTGCGCATTGCGCTCGACGGCGACTCGGCACGCGAGGTCGAGCGCTACGACATGGGCGCGCGGATACGTAGCGTGGTCGAGGGACCCGATGGCGCGCTCTGGGTGCTGGAGGACGAGCGCCAGGACAGCAACGGCCGCCTGCTGAAACTGACGCCGAAGTAAAAAGGGCGCGTCAGGCCGCCGCGCTGACGGCGCCGGATTCGATCAGGGCGTCGATTTCCGCGGTCGAGTAACCAAGGCCGCGCAGGATCTCACGGCTGTGCGTTCCCGGCGCGACACCGGGGCGCGGCGAGTCCGCGCCGGTCGCGCCGAAACGCGGCGCGGGCGCGGGCTGGACGTTGCCGCCGACGTCGGTAAACGTGTGGCGGGCGACGTTGTGCGGATGGCCGGGCGCCTCGCCGAGCGTCAGTACCGGGGCGAAGCACACGTCCGTGCCTTCCATGATCTCGCACCATTCGTCGCGGGTTTTCGTACGGATGACCGCGGCCAGCTCGGCCTTCAGCTCGGCCCAGTTGGCGCGAACGTCGTCGTCGAGCCTCCCGCGAAAGCCGTGCGGACCGAAGCGCCCGGGATCGAGACCGGCTTTTTCGATCAGCTCTGCGTAAAACTGCGGCTCGATCGAGGCGATGGATACGTACCTGCCGTCACTCGTCTCGTAGGTGTCGTACCAGTGTGCGGCGCCGCCGAGGAAGCTCTCGCCGGGCCCCTCCGACAGCAGGCCCTGCGCCCGCAGGCCATGGAACAGCGCCGCCAGCGCGTTCACGCCGTCGACCATCGCGGCATCGACGACCTGGCCCTTGCCGCCGGAGCGGGCATTCAGGATCGCGCAGACCATGCCGAAGGCGAGCAGCATGCCGCCGCCGCCGAAATCGGCGACGAGGTTCAGCGGCGGTACCGGCTTGCGCCCCTGCTCACCGATCATGTGCAGCACGCCGGTCAGTGCGAGGTAGTTCAGGTCGTGACCGGCAGCCCGGGCAAGCGGGCCGTCCTGCCCCCAGCCGGTCATGCGTCCGTAAGCGAGCCGGGGATTGCGCTCGAGGCAATCATCCGGTCCCAGGCCCATACGCTCGGTAACGCCGGGCCGGAAGCCCTCGATGAGGCCATCCGCCGTGGTGACGAGACGCCATACGATTTCCCGGGCTTCCGGGCGTTTCAGGTCGCAGGCGATCGAGCGGCGGTTTCGAGCCAGCGGATCGAGCGGAGCGCGCAGGTTCGGCCCCGGCCGCTCGACGCGGATGACGTCGGCGCCCATGTCGGCCAGCATCATGCCGGCGAACGGGGCGGGGCCGAGACCCGCCAGCTCGATGATCGTGGTTCCCCTGAGCGGGCCCGTCATCGGTTCGAATTGCCTGGCGCGCTGAGTAGCATCGCGGGTCTCCGGTAAAGCGGGACGATACCGCGACTATACCTCGCCGTCCCAGTAGTCCACGGCGGTGTCCTTGCGCGCGAAGACCAGGAAACTGGGCGATGCGGACGGGTCGCTCGCATTGCCGTGCCACACGCCGTACTTGCCCGAGTCGGGGTACAGGAACACGTCCGTCGGGTCCTGCGTGCTGAGCACGATATAGCAGAGCTCGCCTTCGGACGTATTCACGACCTGATGTGGCTGCTCAGGATCCGCCGGCGAGCAGATGAAGTCGCCGGCGCGGACCGGGTATTCCGCGCCCGCGTGCCGCAGCGTGCCGGTGCCCGAGAGGATGTAGATCATTTCCTCGATGACGTAGTGCGAATGGTAGGGCCAGGCGCGTTTCCCGGGCTGCAGGCGGATCACGGAATAGCCCAGCTTCTTGGCACCGATACGGGACGACACCGGCGCGCGCTCCGCCCGGAATTTTTCGCCCTTGCCGAAGGTTTTGTATTCGAGTTCGTCGATGTTGATTACAGGCTTCTGCATGGCGTCGTCCCCCGGGGTGGTCCTTGCTGTCGAAGGTAACAGAGACCGGAGCGCCGCGGCGCCGGGTACGCCTAGCAGGGTGTTGAAAAACACCCTGCTGGCGCGAGACAAGGATGTATCGCCCGCGGTTCAAGCACGTAAGTGCTTGAACCGTCGGGAGCGAGTCCGGACATGCGCCGGACTCGCGACGTTGAAAAAGGTCTGGACGACCTTTTTCAACGTCCTGCTAGAGGCGCCGGCTGGCGTGCATCAGAAGCGCAGTCCGAAGCCGATCTCGTAATTGGCCGGGTAGCCCGGGCTGGACTGGATAAAGGCTTGCGTAAAATAGTCCGTGTCGAGCAGGTTGCGGCCGGTCGCAAAAAGGTACCAGCCGCCCTGCAGGGCGTCGAAACGCACGAGCAGGTTCAGCAGTCCGAACGCGGCCTGCCCGTTGAGGGCGACGTTTTCCTTCGTGAAGAAGAACGCCGAACGATAGTCGTAGTCGAGGCGCATCGACAGGTCGCCGACACCACGCAAAGTCAGCTGGTAGTCGATCGCCGCCGCCGCCGACCATTCTGGCGCGCGGCTCAGTACATTGCCGGACAGCACGTCGCCGGTCACCGAGTTCGTGTACTCGACGAACTCCCGGGTCGGCAGCCAGACGAGGCTGCCGGACAGCGTCAGCCTGGCGCCGATGCGGAACGTGGAGGCCAGGTCGAGCCCGCGGATGCGGGCGGCTGCCGCGTTGTCGATGACGGACGTGACGCGATTCGCCAGGATGGCGGTCGTCCGAACCTGCAGGTCCTCGAAGTCGTAGTCGAACGCGCTCGCGAGCAGCGTCCAGCGTCGCCCCGGCGGCGCGAGCTTGGCGCCGAGCTCCCAGGCGAGCAGGTCCTCCGGGCCGTAGCTGTCGAAACTGCCGTCGGGGAGCCGCTCGGTCGTGACGCCGCCACTCTTGAAGCCGGTAGCCACGCTCGCATACAGGAGTGCGCCCTCGTGGGGCGTGAACTCAAGGCCCAGCCGCCAGGACGTGTCGTTCCACGAACCCTCGGCGCCCGTGCCGGCCGGGTTGTCGGCGACGCCGGTCCCGGCATCCCGGACCCGGTGCTTTTCGCGGCTGTAGCGGGCCTCGCCCGTAACACCCCAGCGCTCGCCGAGGCGCACCCCGACGTGGCCGAAGGCGGCGTACGCGTCTTCCCGGGAGTTCGCCGTGTAATCGTTGATCGGAACCGGAGCGATACCGGGCACACTGAACAGGAAATCGAGCAGCCCGTCGGTCCGGATCGCGTACAGGCCCAGCAGCCAGTCGAGGCCGGTGCCGGCCCCGGCCCCCAGGCGAAATTCCTGGCTCCACTGCTCATGGACGAGCGGCCCGACGCCGCGAGCGCAACCCTCGAGGTCCGGTATGCCAGCACAGTCGTCGAGCGCGCGCGTTTCGTTCCGCGCATAGCCGCTCAGCGAGTGGAACGTGGCCGTATCGGCCTCGTACGCAATGTCCAGCGCCGCAATGTCGTTCGTAAATTCGAGGTACGGGTTCGCGAGCGTCACGGTGGTCAGGCGTATGTCGCGCGGGTCGGGGAGGTAAGCCTTGTGCGGCAGCCACAGCTCGCCGGACGCACCGTCGTCGAGGACGCGCTGCGCCATGACGTCGACCGTGATCCCGTCGGCCGGCTGAACCCGCACGGACCCGCGCAGGCCGAAGTAATCCTCTTCGGCAAAACGTCGTGCGTCGACGGAATTCCGTATCGACCCGTCCCCGTTGGACCCCGTGACGGCGAGACGAACATCGACGTTTTCCGAGGGGAGGTTGACGTAGCCCTGGAAGCGGGCGGTGTCGAAACTCCCGAAAGCCGCCTCTGCCCCTGTGCCGAAACGCTCCTCCGGCCGCCGGCTGACGATGTTGATCGAGCCGCCGGTCGCGTTGCGGCCGTAGAGTGTGCCCTGCGGGCCCTTGAGCACCTCGATTCGCTCGACGTCGAACAGGCGGGCGAGAGCGAGGTTGGAGCTGCCCAGGAAGACCCCGTCGAAGTGCGGTGCTATCGCCAGGCTGCCGCCACCCTCGTCGGTGACGCCGCGCAGCGCAATGCCGGCACCGAACATCCCGGTATTGGTCACGACCAGTCCCGGCACTTCGAACTGCAGTTCGTACAGGCTGCTGAGATTGGCCGCGTCAAGGAGCTCGCCGGGCAGGGCCTGCACGCTCATCGGCACGAGGAACAGGTTCTCCTCGACCTTGCGGGCGGTCACGATGATTTCCTGCAGCCGCTCGCCCTCGCTGCGATCGTCGGCCACGGATTGCCACGGAGTTGTGAGAGCAGTTACGAGCAGCAGAGCTGCCGGCCATGCGGCGGGCTCGCGATGCGAGCGCCAGGACGATGGCGCTATGCGACCGGCAAATGACATACGGCCTTCCCTGGGGCAGCGTTCTGCTGCGATCGGGCAACCAGCCCGGAATCGCGCATACTTGGGTCGGGCCCCGCTCGAAGTCAACCGCGCGCCGCGGTTTAGAGCCAGCCATGAAGGCCAGCGACGGGTTGACGCCCGGAGCCCGGCGCCGTGCTAAAGTTTGCAGCCGCCGCGGCAATGCTGCTGCGCAGGATCCCGGTCTTTCCTTCGATGCAGAAATATCGTTTTGGCGATTTCGAGCTGGATATCGACGCCCTGCAACTGCGGTCGCAGGGCGCACCGGTCCGGCTGGAGCGCCGGCCGATGGACCTCCTGATCCTGCTCGTCCGCAACCATGGCCGGCTGGTGACGCGGGAAGAGATCATCGCCGCGTTGTGGCCGACCCGCGTCATCATCGATTTCGACTCCGGCCTCAATACGCTGGTCCGCAAGGTCCGCAATGCGCTGGGCGATTCACCGGACGAGCCCAGGTTCGTCGAGACCGTGCCCGGCCGCGGCTACCGCTTCGTCGCAGAAGTAACACCGGCCGCCAGTCCCGGTACGGTCGCGGCAGCCGGGGCGGTGCCGGAGCCGTCTCCGCGCCGGCTCCGGCCATCCTTTGCGGTACTGGGCCTGCTGGTGATTGCGCTCGCGGGCGCGCTGATCGCCTGGCAGCTCTACCGCGAGCCTGCACCCGCGCGGATCGCGGTTCTGCCGTTCGAGAACCTGACGGGCAGTGACGAGTTCGACTACCTGGCATCTGGTCTCGCCGAAGAAACCAGCGCGACGCTCGGCCATGTCGATCCCGAAAACCTGCGGGTCATCGGAGTGGTATCGGCCCGGGCCATGGCAGGGTCCGCCCTGCCCGTCGGCGACGTCGGGCGAGAGCTCGGCGTCGATTTCATCGTCCTGAGTTCGCTGCGGCTCGATCGTCCCCGCGTTCGCGTAACGTCCCGGCTCATTCGCACCGCCGACGGCGAGCAGGTGTGGGCTGCCTCGTTCGACCGCGAGCTCACCAACGTACTGGGCCTGCAGAGCGAGCTGAGCGTGGCGATTGCCGAGCAGGTCAGGCAGCGGCTGTCGCCGGACGTACTGGAGGCGATCGCAAGGCGCCAGACTTCGAGTCCTGCTGCCTACGAGCTCTACCTCAAGGGTATTTATCACTGGGCCCAGCTATCGCCGGATTCGATCCGGCGCGGACTCGAATTCTTCGAGCAGGCGGTCACCGAGGACCCGACCTACGCGCTGGCCTGGGCCGGGATCGCGCAGGTCCTGAGCTCGTCGACCATAAACGCCGACGCGAGACCGGCAGATGTCGTTCCCATAGCGCGTGCGGCCCTCGAGCAGGCATTGCGCTACGGGGCCGATCTCGCAGAGGTCCAGTACGCGCAGGGTTACATCAACGTATTCGTCGACTGGGATTTCCATGCGGCCGAGCAGGCAACCCGGCGAGCGGTCGAGCTGGACCCGAATAGCGCGATCGCGCACATGCTGCTCGGCCTCGTGCTCGCGCAATCCGGGAACCATGTCGAGGCGGCGGCGATGCTGCGGCGCGCCCGCGAACTGGATCCACTGTTCCCGCTGACTTTTGCCAATTCCGCCAACGCCGCAAGGCAGGCCGGCGACCCGGCGCTGGCGCTCGAGTATGCGCGCCAGGCCGTCGCGATCGGCCCCGAGTTCTGGGTCGGCTACCTGCACCTCGGCGCCACGCTCAGCGCAATGGGCGACTACGAGGCCGCACTCGAGGCTTTCTCCGCCGCCGAGCGATATTCGGGCGGCAATTCGAAGACGCAGTCCGCGCGCGCGCTCACATTGGTGCGGCTCGGTCGCCAGGACGAAGCACGGGTCGTGCTCGCGAAGATGGCCGAGCGTCGTAACGCGCGCTACGTGCCGCCATACGCGTTCGCGATCGTGCACGCGGCCCTGGGTGAAAACGACCTCGCCTTCGAATCCCTGGAGCAGGCGTTTGCCGAGCGCGACGTCCACCTGATCGGCCTGGCCGACGACGGGCGGCTCCTGTCCCTGCATGGCGACCCACGCTTCGACACCCTGCTCGAGCGGGCCAAGCTCGCCGGAGACCCTACCCCCCGGCTGCCGGAGTTGCCGCCCGCGCAGTGACCGCGCCGCGACCGGGGCAGCGGCCCTGCCACCCCGGTCACTCCAGGTCGCGCCTGCAACAACAGGTGCTACTGCAGGCTTATCCGTTGGCCTGCCATCGTCGCGCAAAAGTTCAGGGCGTTGCCACTGAGATCGGTGCGGACGAAGCGCGACACGCCTTCGAAGGTGTCGCCGGTCCCGGTCAGTTCCAGCTCCGTGGAAAAGTCCATCGTAGCCGTGAGCAGGCCGTTGCCATCGAAGCTGTGGAACATGAACCGGTAACCGTAGCGGTGAGCTGACAGGCGCTCCCAGGTGCCATGGCCAGAGCTGCGCGTGGCCGGCGGTGCCCTCGAACCCCATTCGCTCATCGTGCCGCCCGCGTGGAACGTGTTGAACGAAGGGAACGGGTTCGGGCCGAACGGGACCGGCGGCGCCGTCGCGCAGTCCGGTCCGGCCACGCGCACGGTCACCTCCACTTGCCAGGCACCCTCCAGCCGGTACTGCGCGCTGCGGGAATCGGCGCCGTCACTCGCGGGGACGGTCGCCGCCCCGAGCGTGAAACCGATCGCCGCGACGCAGGACATCGCTGTTTTTCCTTTCATGTCGAACTCCTTGCTGGTCACTGCTCGCCCTCGCCTACGCTGGCGAAGTGCGTTGAGCGTCGACCGGAACGGTTGACCGGGGAATGGAGAACCGCTGGAGAAAAGCTGGAGCTTTGCTGCGGTGTCAGGGAAATCGAGCTCCGACGGAGCAAAAAAATCGGTCGGATTCAGTGACTGACAGGACGTGCCCCTTTTACTGGTCGCCCCTGCCGGGGCATCATCGGGTACGCCGGATCGCGAAGGGTGCTGAGGCCATGGCGGGAGTGACAGGCAGGGTGGCGCTGGTAACGGGCGCCGGGCGGGGTATCGGGCGTGCGGTCGCCGGCTTGCTGGCAGCGCGGGGCGCGCGCGTCATGTGCGTCTCCCGCAGCGAGGCGGAGCTCGAGACGACCGGCATGGCCTGGGTCGCGGCCGATCTCGGCACGCTCGAGGGCTGCGAACGGGCCGTCGAGGCAACCGAGCGGCAGCTCGGGGGCGTGGATATTCTCGTCTGCAACCACGGCCTCGGCTCCGCGCACGAGAAGGTCCTGTGGGAGCAAACGACCGAGACCTGGCGCGAGACGATGCGCATCAACCTCGACGGGCCGTTCTACCTGACGCGCCGGGTGATGCCGGGCATGGTCGAGCGCGGCTACGGGCGGATCGTGTACACGAGTTCGACGGCGGCCGCCGTCGCCGAGCACGCGGGCAGCGCCTACAACAGTTCGAAGTCCGGGTTGCTGGGGCTGATGGCCTCTGCCGCGACCGACGGGGCGGCGCACGGCATTACCGCGAACGCGGTCCTGCCCGGCTGGGTACGAACCGAGATGGCCGAGCGTTCCGCCCGCGCCGAGGCGACGCGTCGCGGCATCACGCCGGAGCAGGTCTGGCAGGAGCGCGACGCAATGTACCGGCAGGGCCGCGTCGCGACGCCGCTGGAGGTTGCCGAGATGATCGCCTTCCTGGCCTCGGAGGAATCCAGCGGCGTGAGCGGCGAGCCGGTCAAGGTGGCGCTGGGCAGCGTCGCCTGAGACATCCCCGGCCGGCAGTCGACCCGACCGGTAAACCAATGCCGGGTCCCGCGCATCCAAGCTAGTAACGGCCGGCCAGCCCGGCCCTGCCGTCCGGATGACGGGGGAAACCGTGTTCGCCTATTACGTGAAGCTTGCGCTCGGGAGCATGCGGCGCAACCCGGTGATGACCGGGCTGACGGTCGCCGCGATCGCGGTCGGGATCGGCATCAGCATGACCACGCTGACCGTTCACTACCTGATGAGCGGGAATCCGATTCCGGCGAAGAGCGACGTGCTGTTCGCGGTCACGCTCGACAGCTGGAGTCCGCTGCGGCCGTTCGACGAGGACCGGCCGGAGCGAGCGCCGCACCAATTGACGTTCCGGGACGCGGAGGCGCTGGTCCGGCTGGCGGAGGGCAGGCGCCAGACCGCGATGTTCGAGTCGAGCCTGATCATCGAGCCGCCGGGCGACGAGGAGCTGCCCTTCGAGGCCGGTGCCCGCGTGACGTACGCCGATTTCTTCCCGATGTTCGAGGTGCCCTTCCTGTACGGCAGTGGCTGGGACAGGTCGGCCGACGAGTCCGCCGAACCCGTCGTCGTTCTGGGCAGGAAGCTGAACGAGCGCCTGTTCGGCGGCCGGGACAGTGTCGGCGAGCGGATCCGTATGCAGGGCCGCTCGTTCACCGTCGTCGGCGTCATCGATACCTGGGAACCGACGCCGCGCTTCTACGACCCGATCAACGGCGGTTTCCAGGACGTGATGGACATGTTCATCCCGTTCAGCCTGACGCGCGTGCTGGAACTGAACTCGGTCGGCAGCGACTGGGGCTGGAAGCCGGAGCGGATCAACTCCTTCGAGCAGTGGCTCAATTCGGAGTCGTCCTGGATCCAGTACTTCGTGGAGCTGGACAGCCCGCTGGAGCGTAACGACTACCTGGCTCACCTCGATGCATACGTGGCTGAGCAGAAGAAACTGGGTCGGTTCGAGCGACCGATGAACAACCACGTCTACGACGTCATGGAGTGGATGGAGTACCACGAGGTCGTCGAGGACGACGCGCGCGTGCTGGTCATGCTCTCCTTCCTGTTTCTCGTCGTGTGCGTGCTCAGCACGGTGGCCCTGCTGTTGACCAAGTTCACCGGCAAGAAGGGCGAGATCAGCGTGCGGCGCGCGCTAGGCGCCAGCCGGCGCGCGATTTTCCGGCAGCAGCTCGTCGAGGTGGCTGTCGTCGGATTCACCGGCGGCCTGTTCGGGCTGGCTCTCGCCTGGTGCGGGCTGCAGGGCATCGACTATCTCTATGACACGCCGGATGGGCTGACACGGCTCGGCTGGGTGATGATCCTGACAGCGGTCGCGATCTCGGTTGCCAGCGGCGTCCTTGCGGGCCTGTACCCGGCCTGGCGGGCCTGTCGCATCCAGCCCGCCGCCCAGCTGAAGACACAGTAGGAGACCGCGATGGGCTTCCGGCCGATGATTTCCTCGCTGCTGCGCAACAAGACCGGCCCGCTGCTGGTCACGCTGCAGATCGCGGTGACCCTGGCTATCGTCATCAACTCGCTGTTCATCATCGTGCAGCGG
>JAOUIH010000111.1 GCA_029884165.1 Gammaproteobacteria bacterium
CGGCCCGTCGCGCCGGGTCGGCCGGCAGCGCATGGCGAGCGCATCCGATTCAGGCTTTCAGCTGATCGAGAATCGGCAAACGGCGTATGCGTTTTCCGGTCGCGGCGAAGATCGCGTTCGTCAGTGCCGGCGCCGCCGTCGGCAGGCCGATTTCCCCTGCACCGGTCGGCGTATCGCCATACGGCAATATGTGCGCCTCGAAGCGGGCCGGGATGTCCCTGATCCGTGCGAGCGGGTAGTCGTGAAAGTTGCTTTGCTGGATTTGCCCGTCCCTGACCGTGATCTGCTGACCCAGCGCGGTGCTGATGCCGTCGATCGTGGCGCCCTGCAACTGGGCCTCGACGGCATTCGGGTTGACGGCGAGGCCGCAGTCGATGGCCGCGACGATCCGTTCGATTTTCAGGTCCCCGGACCCGCTGACCGCTACCTGGATCGCGTGCGCCGCGTAGCCGCCAAACGTGAAGTGCGACGCGATGCCGATGCCGTGACCGGCCGGCAGCTTGCTCCCGTGCCCGATCCGTTCGGCGACGAAGCGCAGCAGGCGCGCCAGCCGGCCCGGGTTGAACGTCGGCCCGCCGTGCCCGCCGTAGTCGAGCTCGCGCTCCTCGCCGTACAGGGCGAGCCGCAGCTCGAGCGGGTCCTGCCCGGTCTCGTGCGCGATCTCGTCGAGGAAACTCTGTATGACGAAGGCGTTTGCGGTGTGCGCGGGCGCCCGCCACGAGCCGCGCGCCAGGCCGATGGCGTTGTGAAAATATTCGAGGCGCAGGTTCGGCACGATGTGCCGCGGGAAATCGTCCGGATAGAGCTCGGCCTGCCACAGGTCCTCGGCGGCGACGTCGGGTCTCCGGTAATGCTTGCTGGCGCTTGCGAGCCGCTGCGTCCAGCCCAGGATGCTGCCCGCCGCGTCGAGCCCGGCGCGGACCTCGTGCATGCCCGCCGGACGATAGAAGTCGTTCCGGATGTCGTCCTCCCGGGTCCATTGCAGCTGGATCGGCCAGCCGGTCTTTTTCGAGATCAGGGCGGCTTCCGCTACGTAGTCGTTTGTCAGGCGGCGGCCGAAGCCTCCCCCGACACGCGTGAACTCCACGCGGATACGATCGCGCTCGAGACCCGTCGCCCAGGCAGCAGACCGGGACGCGCCCGCCGGCATTTGCGTCGGGGCGATGATATGGCACGAATCGCCCGTGACATGGGCGTAGCAGTTCTGCGGCTCCAGCGGTGCATGGCTGACGAAAGGCACCTCGTAACGGCGCACGATGACCCTGGCCGCCGCGGCGATCGCGGCATCGAAATCGCCGTCATCGAGCACGACCTGGCCGGCGCCGTCCAGCATCGAGGCATTGTCTGCCCAGAATTTCTCGGAGCTGTCGCTGGCATTCGGCCCCTTGTCCCACTCTATTCTCAGCGCGTTCCTGCCCTTGATCGCGGCCCAGGTCGACGTGGCGACGACCGCCACACCGCTGGCGAGAATCTGGTACGGCTCGTCCGGTTGCGGTCCCCGGATTTCGAACACGTCGAGAACACCGTCGACCTTGAGCGCCGCGGTGGCGTCGAAGGAAACCGGCCTGCCGTTCAGCCAGGGACTGCGGGCAATGACCGCGTAACGCATGCCGGGTTGCCGCGTGTCGATCCCGTACCTCGTCTTCCCGGTGACGATTTCCTCTGCGTCGATAGTTCGTTGCGGCTTGCCGACGATCCGGTAGTCCGACCTCGACTTGAGCGCAGGCTTCTCCTCCGGCGGGTCCAGCAGGGCGGCGTCCGCTACCAGGTCGGCATAGGCATATCTCTCGCCCAGCGCGGGACAGGACACGTAACCCTGCTCCGTCGCGCAGCTCTCGGGCGCAACTTTCCAGCGCTCTGCCGCCGCCCGGACGAGCTGCCGGCGTGCCGCCGCGCCGACCTCGCGCATGTATTCCCAGTTGCTGGTCAGGCCGGTGCTGCCGCCGACACCCTGGCCGCCGTACTGCCAGGCATATCCGTCGGCCGTCCGGACGATGCCGAGCGGCATGGGCCGGATGCTGACGCGCACCCAGTCGACGTCCAGCTCCTCTGCGACCAGCATCGGCAGGGTGGTGCGGATGCCCTGGCCGATTTCCGGCTGGTTCGTCCCGATGATCACGTCGCCGCCGGCCGTGATCTCGATGAAGTGGCCGAGCCTGCGCTGCGCAGCCGTGTCCGCCGGGACCGCATGCGCGAGCGGCACGCCGAGCACGAAGCCGCCGGCGAGGCTGGCGCCAGCGACCAGGAAGCAGCGGCGCGACAAGGCCGGCGCCGACCAGGGTTCAGCGCGTTGCATCGTCGCCTCCCGCCGCCAAGAGTTCCGCGGCCCTGTGTATCGCCTGCCGGATGCGCACGTACGTGCCGCAGCGGCAGATATTGCTCAGTCTCGCGTCGATGTCCGCGTCGGTCGGGTTCGGAACCTGGCGCAGCAGGTCGACGACGGCCATGATCTGGCCGGCCTGGCAATAGCCGCACTGCGGCACGTCGAACTCCAGCCAGGCCGCCTGCACCGGGTGCAGGTTCTCCCCGTCCGGTGCGAGCCCTTCGATCGTCGTAATCGACCGGCCGTCCAGCGTCGCGGCGGCGACGAGGCAGGAGCGCTGGGCAGCGCCGTCCACGTGCACGGTGCAGGCTCCGCATTGGCCTGTGCCGCAGCCGAACTTGGTACCGGTCAGGCTGAAGTGGTCGCGCAGGATCCAAAGTAGCGGCGTATCGGCGTCACCATCAAAAGCGACGTCCTCTCCGTTGACACGAAATTCGACCATGCGGCACCCCCCCCTTGTCAGGCTTGTTTCGGGCTTCGACCCCTGCCGCGCCCGAGGGTTTCCCCTGATAAGCTTTTGTCGGAAGCGAGGCGCCGCGCCGTGCTGCCAGGTCTCGTGGGATTATAGGGAGGTCGCGCCAATCTCGGAGCGGAGATCACGGCCATGACCATTACGGAACTCGGCGCGCTGGGCGAACTGCTTGGCGCCCTCGGCGTCATCGCGACGCTCGTCTATCTAGCGGTCCAGGTACGACAGAACACGCGTTCGCTGGAGGCTTCGCAGCGGCTGGCTCTCGCCCAGACCTACCAGATGCGCTCTGATGCGCTGCAGGGCATGCTCGTGCAGGCCGCGTCCTCGCAGATCGGCGGCATCATCTTCAAGGCCACGCAGGCGGGCTACCCGGAAAACCTTGCGGCGCTCGACGCGCTGAGCCCGGAGGAAAGGAGCCGCTTCCGGCAATGGCACATCGCACAGCAGGCGCACTGGGACAACATGCACTTCCAGTACCAGCAGGGCTTCCTCGACGAGGAATATTACAGGGACGAGTTCATGAAGCGGGTGCAGCGGCTGTGGCCCACCTGGCAGGCCCTGCGGCTGACCAGCGGCCGCCAGAGCTTCTTCGACGAACTGCGTCGCCTGGAAACGGCGCAGGACATCGGACCATAGGCGCGAGGACACTGTCTTGCACGAGCGAGCGGCGCTCGTTCAGCTCCGGTTAAACTTCGGTTAACCGGCCGTTCATGCTGGTGCTCTTACTCTGGAGCCGCGTTCAAACCAGAGGGAGCAGGCCATGAACAAACATTTGACCAGGGTTCTCGCCGTTGCCGGGTTCGCGCTCGCGCTCGCCGCGCCGGCCCATGCGCATCCCGACAATTTCGGTTTCGTCGTCCGACTGGATCCGGCGCATCGTGTCGATCGTCACTACGACGGAGCCCGTCACCACGATCGCGATGACCGCGACTGGCACAAGCCGGGCAAGAAGCATCGCAAGCTGCACAGGCGCCTGGAGCACACGCACGACCGCTGGCACCGGCACAACGATGGCCGGAGGGACCGTTACTACTATCGGGACCACCGCGCCCTGCACTTCGAGCTGGGCTTCGGCCATTACGACTTTCACTACGGCGGGCACCGCCACCACTGATGACGGACGCGGCCAGCAGGGTGTCTTGCAACACCCTGCTGGCGCGAGACAAGGATGTCTCGCCCGCGGTTCCGCACGTTGGTGCGTGAACCGTCGGGAGCGAGTCCGGACATGCGCCGGACTCGCGACCTTGAAAAAGGTCTGGACGACCTTTTTCAACATCCTTCTAGCGCAGCCTGGCGGCGATTCCGTCCAGCGTCGCGGCAAGTCCGCCGCGTTGCCGCGTGGTAACCGCGTCGCCTTCGCCTTTGCCGACGTTCTTCGCCAAAGCTTCGAGCTGGCGCGCGAGTTCGCGGTCACGCTTGCCGTCCGCGAACCGTGCAGCGGAACGATCCAGTGCCGCGCTCAGGTCACTGACCGTCGCTGCGGACAGCGCATTCGCCCGCGCAAGTTGGTCCACGTACGCGTGCGCGACCACCGGCTCGGCCGGCCACGTGACGCGGAACTGCTGTTGCGGGTTGAACAGCTGGCCCTGGTCCGCGATCGACGCCGCCGCAATCTCGTTTGCCGACAGGTAATCGCTCGGCGTCAGCTCCAGCACGTCGATGCCGCGCGTGATCTCGGTGCCGTAGATCCGGCCCTTGTACCAGTAGGTGGACCAGTAGCCGCCGAGGATCAGCTCTTCGGCGTCGATCGGGCCGCGGTCGAAGTAGGCGATCTCGACCGGGTTGGCGGAGTCGGTGAAATCGACGACGGAGATGCCGCCCTGGTACCAGGCCTGCACGAAGATGTCGCGTCCGGGCACGGGCACGATCGAGCCGTTGTGCGCCACGCAATTTTCCTGCTCGGATTGCGGCGCCGGCATCTTGTAGTGACTGCGGAACTCCAGCTGGCCGTCGACGATGTCGTAAATCGCATCGGCGCCCCAGTCGAGCGGGTCGTAGGCCCGGCAGCGCGGCCGGGCGCCGCCGCCCCACTCGTCCGTAAACAGCACCTTCGTGCCGTCGTTATTGAACGTGGCGGAGTGCCAGTACGCGAAGCCCTTGTCGACAACCTCGTCCATGCGCTGCGGCTTCAGCGGATCTGAAATGTCGAAGATGATGCCGTTGCCCGAGCATGCGCCGGCGGCGATTCCTGCCTCCGGGAATACCGTGATGTCGTGGCACTGGTCGGTCGTGCTGGTCTCCTGCGTGTCCTCTCCGTGGCTGCCGCCGCGCCACAGGCCTGCCATGACGCCGGTCTCCGGGTCGGCGAACACGGCCGGGCTGTCGACTATGCGCGCCTTCGACGGATCGTCGACCGGGATCTCGATGACGTCGATGCGGAACATTGCGGTGCGCTCGTCGCCGGGCACCTCACCGATGCAGCCTTCCAGTTCGTCCTCGTCGCGCACGCTGGATGTGCCCGAATTGTAGACGATGATCTTGCCGTCCTTGTCCGGACCGGAGACGACGGAATGCGTGTGCGAGCCACGGCATGTCTGGACCTGGCCCACCTGCACGGGTCGCGTCATGTCGCTGATGTCGAAAATACGCAGGCCGCGGAAGCGTTCCTGGCTGACGTCCTCGCTGATGCCCTCGAGGCCGCAGTCGACCCGGCCGCGTGTCTGTTCGACAGACATGATCAACAGGTCGCCGACGATGGATACGTCGCCCTGCCCGCCCGGGCAGACGATCGAACTGACGAGATCCGGTATGCCTTCGTCGCCGAGCCGGTACACGTTGTAACCGTGGTAGCTGCCGGCCACCATCACGTCACGCCGAAACGCCATGTCGGTGTTCGCGAAAGTCAGCAGCGGCCAGCGCTCGTCTTCCTGGTCTTCCTCTTCCTCTCCGTCCGCTGCTTCTTCCTCTACGGGCTGGCCCGTCAGGGCCTGCAACCGCGCCGGCGGCAGCCCGGCCGGGTTCTTCGGGTCGAAGAAGCCGGGCGGCTTCGGCAGCGTCGCGACGAGATTCATGTGCAACAGCGCCTGGCCGGCATTGTCGAACCCGGGCTCGAGGCCCGCGCGAGGATCGGTCGAGAGCCCCATGAGCACCACGTTCATGCGCTCGATCTCGGCGTTCTGGTCGTTCGTGACGTCCGTCGTGAACTCGAACAGCGCCGGCTCGTAGGCCGAACCCGGCTGCTTCAGCAGGTTCTCGACCATGGTAACCGCACCGCGGTGGTGCGCGATCATCAATTGCAGGAACTGCCGGTCGAAGTCCGTGCCCCTGGATGCCGCGAGCTCTGCCATCTGCTCCGGCGAAGCCATGCCCGCCATCTTGTGGGATGTATGCATCGCGTCGTGCGCGGTCGGCTCCGGCACGTCCTCGCCGCGTTCGCGCAGCCACTGCTGCATGAACTGGATCTCGTCGTCCTGGGACGCGGTGATACGCCCCGCAACGTCAATCAGCTCCTGCCGGTTCGTGCGATCGCCGACCAGTGCGGCCATCTCGATGGCCTGGTGGTGGTGCGGGATCATGTCCTGCATGAATTTCACGTCTGCCTGCGTGTAACTGGTGTCGGCCAGCTCGAGGGCCTCGGCGGCGCTCAGCTGCCGCGCCGGCTCGCCCGGCGCGCCCGGCTGGACGATCGGCGCCTGTGCCAGGCCGGCCGCCGCGTAACAGAGCAGGACTGCGGCCAGCGAGGCGCGCAACGAGAGCTCGAACAGGGAATCACGGGTTGAAGTCACGGGGATTTGCTCCTGTGCAGGTCGTTGTTTTTATAGGTCGTTGCAGGCGGCGAATCGCATTGCCGTCGTCGAGTTCGCCGGCCCGGCGCTCGATCGCCAGGAGGCGATTTTCGAGGCCGGACGTACGCCGTCCTCCTTGCGCGTTTACAGGAAACGCCGACAAGTGCTACGAAATTGAGCGAGGAGAATATCATGGAACCAAGTGGCAAGACCGCACTCATCAGCGGAGCGGCCGTCGACGTCGTGCTCACCAACCGTGACGAGAAACACCGGGCCCGGGCAGGGGCCTGGTTCGATGCGACGGCAATGCCGCCGCACGACGCGATGTTCACTGTGCAGCCCGACTCGCGAGGCCGCCACAGGCATCGACATCTGTATTCCCGGGCATGGAAAAGCCGATCCGCCGGCGGCCTGTCAAACCGGCCTGCAGGCGAAGTAAGATCGATGCTGTTCCGCAAACCGGTCGCGCCGCCGCGGCGCCCGAAGGGGATTGCTGATGAGCCCGAAGTCACCTGGCTATCGCCCGATTCTGCTGCTCCTGCTCGCCTGCGCCAGCGCCACTCCTGTCGGCGTCGGGGCCGCCGAATGGCCGGACGGGCGGAAGATCGCGGTAACCCTGACCTTCGACCTCGATGCGGACACGCTATGGTGGGATGACCCGGACAGCATGCAGGGTAACCCGAGCTCGTTGTCGCAGGGACGTTACGGGCCGACCGTGGCGGTACCGAAGATCCTGGCGCTGCTCGAGCGGCACGGGATCAGGGCGACTTTCTTCGTCCCGTCCTGGGTCGCAGGGCAGTACCCGGAAACGCTGCGCGCGATTGCCAGCGCGGGGCACGAGATCGGCGCGCACGGCGTCAAGCACGTTGCGCCGGTCACGCTGAGCGCCGCGGCAGAGCAGGCCGAGTTCGCGGAAAGCGTTCGCGTACTGGAGGCAATCACCGGCAAGCGGCCGCGCGGCTACCGCGCGCCCTCCTGGGCTTTAAGCGACATCACACTCGAACTCGCGGTCGACGCGGGCTTCACTTACTCGAGCAACCTGATGGACTCGGATGTCCCCTACGTGCACGACTCGCCACCGGGCCTCGTCGAACTGCCGGTCTCCTGGATACTCGACGACGCCCCGTATTTCTGGTTCGACGAGGCATCCTGGGACAAGAAGATCCATTCGGCGGCCGAGGTACGGGCGATCTGGCAGGAAGAATTCGTAGCGGCTTACGAGAGCGGCGGATACTTCGACCTGACGATGCACCCGCAGATCATCGGCCGGCCCGCACGGGTACGCATGCTCGACGAGCTCGTCGACTGGATGAGCGACTTCGACGGCGTGTGGTTCGCGACCTGTGCCGAGGTCGCGAACCACGTGCGATCGATCGAGGCGCGCTGAAAAGAGGCCACGGCCCGGCTATGGACCGGACGAGCCTGGCGGGCGCATTCTTCGCGTTCCACTTGACCCGGCGGGGGAGCTGGTATGTTGCGGATTCGAGCAGTCGTTTTGTTCATGGTTTCGCTCGCGAGCGCCGTTTGCGCTGCGGCGGGGGACGAGCGACTGCTCGTCAACGGCAAGGTTTTCACGGCGGACCCGTCCCGCCCGTATGCCGAAGCCGTCGCTATACGCGGCGACACGATAATGGCGGTCGGCAGCCGCGCGGAGGCAAGTGCCGCCGTGGGAGCAGGCGCGGAGACAATTGACCTCGGCGGCAGGTTCCTCATGCCCGGCCTTATCGACAGCCATTGCCACGCGCTGTACGGCGGGCTGGGCCTGGTCACTGCGGACAATGCCGACCGGGCGCAATCCGTCGACGAACTCGCCACGTTCGCCGCCGACGCGCGTGCCAGCGGCCGCGGCATGTTCGGTGACGTGCTGTTCGTCACCGGCGTGCCGCTCGCGATGTGGACCCGCGTCGCCGACCTGGCCGCGCGCTTCGACTCCGGCGACTACATATCGCAGCCCGTCGTGCTGCAGGGCATGGACGGGCACACCGCGTGGGCGAACCGTGCGATGCGTGCCCGCGCCGGCATCGATCGCCAGCTCCTGGCGGGACTGGACGCGGCGACGCGGACGCTGTTCGGGCAGGACGCCGACGGCGAGCCCAACGGCCTGCTCGCCGAAGCGGCAATGGAACAGGTTTCTACGCTGATACCGCAACCCGACGATGCGCGGATGCGCGAGGCCGGGCGCGCCGCGGTCGAGTACCTGCACGCCGCCGGCATTACCTCCTGGCTCGATCCGTCGACCGATGACACGATGCTCCGGACCTACCGCATGCTGAGCGAGCGGGGTGAACTCGACTCGCGAGTCGTCGCCCTGCCCGTCGTCGATTTCAGGAAAGGCGACGAGGACCGGCAGCTAGCCGCCGCTCTGCGGCAGCGCGAGGCATTCCGGGACCTGCCCGATGTCCGCATCGGCGGCATCAAGGTGTTCGCGGACGGGGTCGCGGAATACCCCACGCAGACCGCGCACATGTCGAAGCCCTACCTCGAAAGTGGCCTGAACGGCGAACTGATGTTCGACCCGGAGCGTTTCGCCGACATCGCGATCGCCGCGGATCGCCAGGGCATGATCGTGCACGTGCACGCAATCGGCGACCAGGCCGTGACCGAGGCACTGGACGGCATCGAGGCGGCGCGCCGCGCCAATGGCGATTCCGGCCTGCTGCACAGCATCACGCACCTGCAGTTCATACGGCCCGATGACATGCCGCGATTTCGCGAGCTCGGGGTCATCGCCTCGTTCCAGCTTTACTGGGCGCGCGGCTCGAACACGACGATCGACCTGCTGAAACCGTACGTCGACCCGGGCCTGTACGAATGGCAGTACCCGGCGCGCTCGCTGCTGGATGCCGGCGGAACGATTGCCGGGGCGAGCGACTGGAACGTGTCCACGCCGAACGTCTTTCACGCCATCTACCGCGCGGAGACGCGCAATGGTCCCAAGGGCGTGCTTGATCCGGATCAGCGCGTGCCGCGCGAGGCCATGCTGTATGCCTACACGCGCGACGCCGCGAAGCTCCTCGGCGAGGAGCATCGCATCGGATCGATTGCGCCCGGCAAGTTCGCCGATCTCGTGCTGCTGGACCGCGACCTGCTGACCGTCAGCGCCGAAGAAGCGCGTGACACGACGGTCCTGTGGACCCTCGTCGGCGGGCGCGGCGTGTTCGGCGGTCCGCCTGCTCCGTGACGCCACGACCGTTGTTGCGGTCCCCGGGCTGCGGTCAGTCGTTTTCCAGGAGCTGCAGCCGGTAGCCGACACCGGGCTCGGTCAGGATGTAGCGCGGCTGCTCGGGGGTTCGCTCTATCTTCTGCCGAATCTGGCGTATGTAGACACGGAGATATTGCACGTCCACGCCGGTCTCGCGGCCCCAGGCAACACGCAACAGGTGCCGGTGAGTGAGCACCTTGCCCGCGTGTACGACCAGCTCCCGCAGAATATCGTACTCCTTGCGTGACAGCCGAACGTCATGCCCGTCTACCGTTACCCGGCGATGCAAGAGGTCGACGACGAGGCCACCGCTCGAGAACACCGGCGGGCTGCCCTCTGTCGCGAGCCGGTGACGCAGCGCCGTGCGTATTCGCGCCATGAGTTCGTCCGCACCGAAAGGCTTGCTGACGTAATCGTCGGCCCCGAG
>JAOUIH010000112.1 GCA_029884165.1 Gammaproteobacteria bacterium
TCTGCGGCGGTCGGGCACCGCCCCGGCCCGGCACGATCGCCGCTTCGACCGGATCGTCATCGCAATACTCGCCATCGCCGTGATCGTCTTCGCGGTCGACAAGTTCCTGTGAGGGAGTTCCGGGGACGGTTTACTTGATTCTAATAAAGTAAACTGTCCCCGGACCCCTTACTTAATTCCCCATAGTTCCACTCCCCTGGTTCCCCTGCCTGCATCGATGCCGTGCCAGAGCGAGCAGGATCAGCAGCAGCGGCCCGCCGGCACCTCCTCCGCCGCCGCCGGATGTCGGCGCCGGTGGTGGTGGGGGCGGTGGTGGGGGTGGCGGCGCGGCCGCGGCGGCCGTCAGCGTCGCAAGGCTCGCGCCGGTCAAGGCGTCGCGCTGCTCGAGGCTCACCGCCGCGTCGACGTCCGATGCGAGCACGCGGATCGTGGAGTCCGCCGCCGCCAGCCAGCCGCTGGTCGCATCGAGACCTCGCGGTGCCTGTCCTGCCGCGAGGAACGCGAGGCGCTGTAGCTCCGCGCCGTTGGCCGGATCGTAGACTCGCACCTCGACTTCGTTCGCGGCGTCGACCGCGGCGACGACGAGGGCGTCGATGCCCCCGATCCAGGCGACGGTGTCGAGACCGAGCGGCGTCCACGTGTCGTCAAACACCGGGAAGCGCGCGGTTTCCGCCTTGGCGGCGATCGACCAGGTGCCGATCTCAGCGACGCCGCTCGTATCGGTACCGAGCGCGAAGACGTCGTCACCCTGCCCCAACACGCGTGCGTCGAGCCAGTCGCCGCTCGCCACCGTCCAATCGGCGACGAGCGCGCCGGAGGCGAGCGACCGGGCCTCGGCGACGAGCGTGCCGGACGGGTCGATGGCGAGTGCCACGGCCACGTTCCCGTCGCCAGTCGTCACCGCGTAGCCCAGGTGATGCGGCGAGAAGAACTCGACGCTCGCGCGCTCGCTGCCGTCATTCGCATTGCGCCAGTTCGCGGTGATCGTTCCCGCGTCGTCGTTCGACAGGAACACCAGGCTGTCGCCGTCCACCGCGTCGGCCACGCGTGCCACGTCGATGAGCACGCGGCCCGCCGGGAGCGCGGCGTAGTCCGCGATCGCCCGGCCGGTCCACGCGTTGTCGATGCGCACGTGGATGCCGCCGCTGTCGTCGGAGTAGACGAGGGCCAGCGCCGGTGAAAGCCCGCCGGTGAGGCCGTCGAGTCCGAACAGGCGTTCGGGCTGGGCCGGTGTCGCGAGCAATGGCAGCACCGCAACCTCGTCGTCGCTAGCGCCGCTCTTGACGTACGCGGTCGATGCGCCGCCGATCGTCTTCAGCAGCGCCATGTCCGTCACGACGTCGCCGTCCGCGTCGCCGACCGACGCCATCGCGACGAAACTCCGCGGGTCGCAGGCGTCGCCCAGCGAGTCGCCGTTCTCGTCGTACTGGTCGGCGTTGTACATGGCGGGACAGCTGTCGACGCTATCAGCTTCGCCGTCGCGATCGCTGTCCGCGAGGCGCGGGTGCGTGCCGAGCATCAGCTCCGTGCGGTTGTCGAGGCCGTCGCCGTCGAGGTCGCTGCCGGCGTCGGACGCGTCGCGCGGATCGAGGCGATAGCGGTTCTCCAGCGTGTCGGAGAGTCCATCGCCGTCATCGTCCCGATCCGCGTTGTTGCCGATGCCATCGGCGTCCGTATCCTCCCACTCGGTCGGGTCCGCCGGGAAGGCATCGTCGCCGTTCGGCACGCCGTCGCCGTCGGGATCGAGTGTCGGGTCCGGCTCGAACGGCAGCGTCGTCGCCCAGAAGTAGCCGCCGTCGACGTCGGGCTCGGCCGCATCGAGTGCAACGGTGATGGCTTGCTCGGCGGCCTCGGTGAGCGCCGGATCGGCGATGACGTCGAACTGCAGCACCGTCTCCGTGCCAGTTGCCAGCGCCGGCAACGCGCAGGCCATGCGCATTTGCGGGTAGGGCCGCGTGATGCTGCAGCCCGGCGGCACGAAACCGATGACCAGCCGGTCGTCGACGTCGATCGTAGCGAGGGACGCGCCGAGGTCGACGCCGGGGAAGTCCGTGTCGCTTGACGGCGTACGGTTGCGAACAGTGACCGTCAGCACGACCGATTGCCCGGCGAGTGCCGGCTGCGTGATCTCGTTGTTCCCGTCGCGCGGCAGGTCGTCGGCGATCGCGGCCGCCGTATCCGTCTTCGTCAGCACATCGATCGGTACCGTCTGCAACGTATCGATGATGGGCGCGAGACACGGATCAGCCGAGGGCGGCCCGCTCGCGGGACCAGGCTCCTGGTCTCCCATGCAGACGCGCACCGAGCGCACGCCCGCCGTCCGGTAGACGTGTTTGCCGGTCAGGATGCCGGGATTCCCGGCGGCGAGCGTCAGGGACAGCGAATTCGCATTCTCCGGGTCGCCGTCGGGTCGCGCAGTCTCGCAGCCGATGATCGTTGTGTCCTCGAACATCGTGTCCGTGCAGCCGTCGCCCCAGTCGATGTGCAGCCCCATGTCGGCGGCATCGGTGTCCGGGTCGTCGACGCCGACCATCAGAGTCACCGGGAAGCCGACGCCCGCCTCGAGCGGGTCGGGCATCGAGAGCGAGGGCGGGTCGGGATCCGGCGTCACGTCGATGTGCACGGCTCCGGGTTCGGACACGAACGACCGCGTGCTGGTCGCCGCGTCGCTCACGGTGAATCGGAACTCGTCGGGCCCGGCGTAGTTCCCGTTCGGCGTGTACTGCCAGGAGCCGCCAACCTCGACGAGCGTGCCGTTCGCGGGCAGCGTGACGATATCGAACTGCAGGGCGGCAGCGTCCTGCGCGTCCGGGTCGTGGCCCTGCAGGTCGAAGACCCGTGCGACATCCTCCGTGACCGGCAGCGCGTTCAGCGTCGCGCCGTCGACGGTCACGGTCGACAGCGCCGTCGGCGCGCGGTGGTTGCGATCCACGGTCACAGTGACAGTCGCCGGCGCGCTCTCTGCCAGCACGCCGTTGACCCGGAAACCGTCGTTGACCGAGTACTCGAACGAGTCGAGCGTCGTGAGTTCGTTGGCGCCCAGGATGTCGAAGTTCGACTGGTACTTCACGACCGCGGAGGTCGGCGTGACGTCGGAGAACGGGCTCGCTTCGTACACGTGCAGCAGTTGCTTCGCCTCGTCGAGCACGTAGAAGCCGAAGCTGTTCACGGTCATCCGCCGCGGGCGGCCGAAGTCGCCGAGCACGAAGCAAGAGCCGTCGCACTTCGACTTGGCCTCGCCGGCGAACTCGCCGTCCGGTGAGAAACGCTGCACGCGGAGATTGTCGTAGTCCGCGACATACAGGGTGTCGTTCGGGTCGAGCGCGATCTTCGTCGGGAAGTTGAACTGCCCGGGCGCACAGCCGTCGCCTCCCTGGTAGGCGACGTTCGCGGTCGGCAGGCCGCAGGCCGCGAACTCCGCAGCGCGATCCGCCTGGAATTCCGCGGCCGGCCGCTCGCCGCCCGGTTGCTCGACGTGGCAGGTGTCGTCCGTGCAGGAGAAGCCCTTGCTGCGGGCGTGGTCGATGTCGCAGTTCACGCCACCGTCGCAGCGGCCCATCCAGCCGACGAGGCGGATCGGGTTTGCGACCTCGCTCGCCGGCTCGAACTTCAGGATCCGGTTACGGGTCGGGTCGGAGATGTACAGGAAGTCGCCGGAGTCGGTCGCCATCGATGTTGCGATGATGCTGTTCGAGTGCACCTCCACGCCGGCGAAGCCGGTCGCCGGGCCGCTTTCGCCGTCCGGGTTGGTCAGCGGCGTCATGAAGCCGCGCGTGCCCAGCTTGTAGAGACCGAGCCCGCCGCCCAGCACCCACGCGTAGCCGCGCGAATCGACCGACAGCAGACGGAAGTTCTTGACGCCGAAGTTTGAGAAGGCCCACGCGCGCCAGTCCGCAACCGGCGCGACGACGCCATCGCCGTCGACCGGGCGGTGGTGAATCGTCGGGAAGCCGTCCTGCGACGCCTCCTCGATGAAATAGAGCCCTGGCTCGCGCGCGTCGACCGGCCGCCAGCTCGGCGCGGTCAGGTCGTCGTCGAACGCGCCTGGCACGCCGCCCAGCACGTCGAAGTTCCACACCTCGAGCGATGCCGGCGTCGAGCCTGTGAAGTCGCCGTCCCGATCGAAGATCGAAATCTGCCGCGTGCCGTTGCAGCCGACCTGGTTCGCGAGGATGAACGTCGCGCCGTTGTCGAGCACCGAGATCTGCTGCGGGAACTTGATCGCGTCGGGCGTCTCCTCGTCGCAGGGCTGGCTCTCGTCCTCCCAGGTTCGCCGGTAGTCGTCGATGAAGTATGGAATCGGCGGCGCGAGCAGGAAGCCGTTCGACGGCGGCCGCGTGATCCGGAAGTTCAGCGGATCGGTCATGCCGTCGATCGCGGGATCCTGGTCGAAGCCGGTCAGCAGGATCTCGACCGGGTCGGAGACCTTCGCGAACGCGACCTTCGCGTCCGCCACCGGCGTCGTGTTCGTGCCGGGCAGCTTGATCGTGATCATCTGCTGCTTCGGCACCGACACGTTGTTCGCGATGTCTGTCGCCGTCCAGGTAATCGTCGTGCGCCGGCCGACCGGGAACTCGCTTACTCCATCGTCCTGCACGGCCGGGTAGCGGTCGCCGAGATCGAATACGGCCGGGTTGCCAACTTCGACGTGTGCCGGATCGCCCTCCGGCGTCGTGCTGTCGGCGCGGAACGCGCGGCCGGCGGCCAGCACTTCCGGCGTCGCCTCGGCCACGATGTCGTTCGGTGCGATAAGCAGCGGCGGTTCGTTGTCCCGCACCTGCACCCACACAGACATTTCGGTCGAGTTGCCGTTCAGGCTGTAGCAGGGGCCAATGTCGCCCAGCGGACACGCGACCTCGCTTGGGCCCGGATCGACGGCGCGGATGACGACCTCGCGGGTCTCATTGGTCGGGAAGAAATTCGCCGGCGCCTCGCTGCCCGGCGGCGGCTCCTGCAGCACCGCCTCGAGCACAAGGTCGCGGCCCGACGCGCAGTCGTCCGTCGCCGCGAAGTTCGCCATCAGGTCGGGCTCGAAGGATTCGAACTTGCTGCCGCCCGGGTCGACGGCGCGCACAACGTAGGGATTGCCCGGGTCGAGGCCCGCCGCAAGCGCGTGATGAATCTCCGGCGGGCTCGGGTCGATGACGACGATGCTCTGCTTCACCTCGGTGTAGACGCCGTTTTGCCTGACGCTGTCGAGGCCGGAGTTGTCGGTCGCCGCCTTGATGCCGGACGCGATGATGAGGTCGCCCAGGAACTCGATGGCCGCGCGCTTGACGAGACTGTTCTCGGCCAGCACCTCGGCCTTCTTCGCGACGTGCTTGTTGAGCTGCCCGGTCAGCAGATGCCAGGGCACGAAGTCGATCGCCGGCGTGGCGACGGTGTCGGCGCGCCAGATGGCGTTGTGCAGCCCGACCGGCACGTCGATGGACCGGACCGACCGCGCCTCGTTGTCCGGGTCGACGCCGAACAGTGTACCGCCGATGCGGACCGAGACCTGCACGTCCGTGTTGTAGTGATCAACCGTTGGCTGACCGAGATCGCCCCAGGTATCGCTGATGAAGGGGCCGGTGGCATCGTACGGACTCACCCAGTTTTCGATCAGGTCGAGAAAGTTACTGCGCTGCTCGATCTGCCGGCGATTGCGGGTCAGGACGACCGTGCAGCTGCCGGGCGCCGGCCGCCGCACGACCTCGGGCGGCGCGACCAGGTAAGCCGGCAGGTGTTTGAGGCCCACGTTCGCGAAGAACTCGAATTCGCCCGGCACACTGTTGCCGGCAATCGGGACGAGCGAGGGGTAGTAGACGAGGCTGTGGGTGACCTGGAGCGCCGTGATCTCGGCGCGAGCGTCCTCGTTGGTGCCCGCCAGGGCGGCCGGGCTCGTTACCAGCAGCGTGCCGGCGGCGCTCGCGAGCGTTACCAGTAACCTGCTGTATTTCCGGAGGTAATTAGGTTGGGTTTCGATGGCCATGGCCGTCTCCAGGTCCGGGTAAGTTTGCCGGTGCTATTCTGGAAGCAGGAAACCCGCCAACTTTTGCCCACGGACGTGGGGCAAGCGGCGCGGTGCCCGGCAGCGGAAACGGTTCAGCGAACTCTGAAGCGGGCAAATTCCCGGCCAATTCCTGCTTACGTCGAAAACAGGAGGAATTGCGTGACCACGAACGACTGGGAAACCATCCAGGCCGCGTTCCAGCGCGCGCTCGAACTCGGGCCGGCGGGGCGGGAGGTCTATCTCGCGGCGTTCGCCGCCGAGCACGCGGACCTCATCGATGAGGTTCGAAAGCTCGTGGCCGCGGATGCCCGCGACACCGGTTTGCGGGAACCAATAGAGGCGACCGTCGAGTCGCTGGTGCAAGACTCGCGAGACCCGTGGCTCGGCCGGGAGGTCGGCAAATGGACGATACGCGAACGCATCGCGACGGGCGGCATGGGTGCCGTGTTCGTCGCCGACCGGACCGATCAGCAGTTCGAGCAGCGGGTCGCCATCAAGCTGATGAACGCGCAGATGCTAGCGCCCGACGCGATCGCCCGGTTCAAGGCCGAGCGCCAGATACTCGCGGACCTGCATCACCCGTACATCGCGCAGCTGCACGACGGCGGCACGACCGACGACGGTGTGCCCTACCTCGTCATGGAGTACATCGAGGGGCTGCCCATCGATCGGTATTGCGACGAGCACGCGCTCGGCATCGACGACCGCCTCGCGCTGTTCTGCAAGGTGTGCGCGGCGGTCGACTACGCGCACCGGCGCCTGACGGTGCATCGCGACCTGAAGCCCAGCAATATCCTGGTCGACGCCGACGGCAATCCGAAACTGCTCGACTTCGGCATCGCGAAACTCCTCGACGCCCGCGACATGAACGTGACGGTGGCCGTTACGCTGCAGGGTGTGCGCGCCATGACGCCCGAATACGCGAGCCCCGAACAGGTGCGCGGCGAGCCGGTGTCCGTCGCCACCGACGTGTATTCGCTGGGCGTGCTGCTGTACCGGCTGATGACGGGCCAGTCTCCCTACGGCCTCACGGAAGGCACAGCGCGTGACTACGAGCGGGCGATCGTCGGCGACGACCCGAAGCGGCCCAGCACGGTCGTCTCCGACGACGGCGGCCAGTCGGTGGCGAGCACCCGGCGCGGGCTGACCGACAAACAATTGCGCAACCGGCTCGCCGGCGACCTCGACAACATCGCGTTGAAGACACTGCAGAAGGAACCGGAGCGCCGCTACCTGTCGGTGAGCGTGCTGGCGGCGGACATCGGCCGCTACCTCCACCACGAACCTGTCGAGGCACGCGGCGACGACTGGCTCTACGTCGCGAAAAAATTCTGTGTGCGCAATGCACGCAGCCTCGCACTCGCGTTCGTCGTGGTCCTCGGCGTCAGCGCAATGGTCGCGTTCTACACGCATGAGCTCGCCGACGAACGCGATCGCGCGAACCTCGCGGCGCGCCAGGCGAGCGAGGTGTCCGACTTCCTGGCCGGCGTGTTCGACAGCGCGTCGCCGCTCGTGCAGCAGGGCAAGGATGTCACGGCGCTGGATTTGCTCGAGCAGGGCCCGGGCCGCATCGAGGAACTCGGCGACCAGCCTCTGCTGCAGGCGGAGCTGTACCGGGTCATGGGATCCAGCTTCACGCAGCTCGGCGATTACCGGCGAGGCAAGGAGCTGCTCGTGAAATCGCTGGCCATCCGCGACGGCAACCCGGCGGTGGAGCCGATTGCGCTCGCCGAGAGCATCGAGGGGCTGGCCGAGGCCCAGCGCTTGCTACGCGACGACGATAGTGCGATCGACAATTGGCAGCGCGCGCTCGCGCTGCGCCGGTCGATACACGGCGATGAACACCCGGAAGTCGCCCGGGTCCTCGGCAGGCTCGGCACGGCGTATGGCTCGGCGAACCGCAGCGAGGAGTCGCTCGAAATACTCGAGTATGCACTGGCCATGAAGCGCCGCCTCGGCGGCGATCCGGATATCGTGCTGTCGGACCTGCTGGGTAACATCGCCGTCCGGCTGGATACGATGGGGCGTTATGACGAGGCGGCGGATGTCGGCCGCGAAGCTATCGCAATGTCCGAGGCGGTCAACGGGCCGCTGCATCCCTACACCGTGCTGCGTCTGTCCAATCTCGCCCTCGTGCTGCGTCGTCAGTGGCGGCTCGATGCCTCCGCCGACACATTCGCCGAGGCCATCGAACGTGCGCGGCAGATCTACCCGGGCGATCATCCCCGGCTGATGTTCTCCACGCAGTCCTACGGGCAGGTGCTCGTGGCGCTGGGCCGCTTCGACGAGGCGGGGGTACAGCTCGAGGCGGCCCGCGACATGGCGAAGTCGCGCTCGGGGGAGAACTCGCTGGAATACGTCGGTACGCTATACGGGATCTCAACCTTGTATTCGGACCAGGGCCGCACCGACGAGGCCATCGAACTCCTGGACCAGGCACAGGCCATCGCGCAGCCGCTCGAGGGCGACGAGGGGTATTTCGTAACACTGACGAGCCTTGCTCTCGGAGGTGCTTACCTGCAGCGCGAGGAATGGGCGCCGGCCGAGAAGTACCTGCAGCAGGTCATCGCGAACGAGCAGCGGGTCGGCCGCGACATCGTCCGCCGGGCCACGGCCTGGCTGGCGCTCGTCCGTGCCCAGCAGGGCCGTTCCGCGGAGGGCGAACCGCTGATCCGAGCGGCGCTCGAGGAGTCGTCGACCAACGACGAAGCCTCGCAGATCGGCCTGCTCACGATCGCGACCGAGTACTACCGCCTGGCCGGGAACCCGGACGAAGCCGTCGCGGTCGGCGAACGCGTCTACCGAATTGCCCGGGAGCGGCTGCCCGAGCACAATTGGCTCGGCGCACGTGCGACGGAGCAATATGCGCGCGCGCTGGACGCGGCGGCGCGCAGGAGCGAGGCTCGCCCGCTCTACCGGTCGGCGATGCAGGACTTCGAAGCCGTATTTGGCGGCAACGACAAGCGCGTACAAGCGCTCGGGGCATTGCTGAACAACGAAGCGTGACACGGGCGCCGGCCGCTGCCTGCGGGTGGGCGCCGGCAGGCGGACAGGTGAGCATCGACGGATGGCATCGAACGCGGAGATTACCGGGCTCCTCAACCAGTGGTCGCATGGCGACGCGGACGCGGGCAACCTGCTGGCGCCGCTGGTCTATGACGAACTGCACCGCATCGCCCAACGCCTGTTCCGTTCTGAGCGCAAGGCCCGTACGCTGCAGCCGACCGCGCTCGTGCACGAGTGTTACGTGAAGCTCATCGGCGTCGACGTGTCCTGGCAGGACCGCGCGCATTTCTTCTCGCTGGCCGCCCGCATGATGCGGCGGCTGCTCGTCAATCACGCCAACGCGCGCGGCGCCGCGAAGCGGGGCGGCGGCGCGATTCGCGTCACGCTCGACGAATCGCGGGCGCCCGAAGACGACGCAGGCACGGACCTGCTTGCGCTGGACGAGGCGTTGACGAAGCTGGCCGAGATCGACAAGCGCAAGGCCGACCTGATCCAGCTGCAGTACTTCGGCGGACTGACGTTTCGCGAGATGGAGGAAGTGACGGGCCTTTCGTCGAGCACCCTGGACCGCGAATTGCGCTTCGCGCGCGCCTGGATGAAGAGCCAGCTGACATAGGGGATTAGGGGGACGGTTTACCTAATTCTGAACCAGGGAAACTTTCCCCATAATCCGCGCCATCCCGAACTAGGTAAACTGTCCCCGGAATTCCGCTGTCCCCGGTATTCCGACTGTGGGAGGCCGTGCTCACGGGCGACGTCGCAGCCGCGGGTCAGGACCCGCTCCCACAAGTTCTGCAGCACCGACCTCTTGGCGTCAGAGCAAAAACTCCTCGCGACCGCTGACTGACCACCGCGTCGCCAGACGAGTTTCTACTCTGACCCCAATTCCCTTATATATAGAGCGGCTGACCAATGACGAGACGCGGGCGCTGATCGAGCAGTCGCACCTCGACCCGGGCCAGCGACCGGGATTCGGCGCCGACGTCATTGAGGCGATCCGGCAGCACTGCGACAACCATCCCTACCTGCTGCAGCTCGTGTGCAAACGCTACCTCGAGTCGGGCGGCGTGGACGGCGCGATCGAACAGGTCGCGACGGACCGGATGGTGAGCTACTTCTTCT
>JAOUIH010000113.1 GCA_029884165.1 Gammaproteobacteria bacterium
GGTCAAACTTCAGGCAGAGCATCGTGTTGTGCTGAATGGCAATAAGACGATTGTGTTTGCCTAGACAACGGGGCGCGCTCTAGGCTCACGAAAGAACCATCGCGGACCGCAAGCTGTTTGCAGATTTTGGTCATAATATGGTCACCTGGTGGTCACAACGTGAGTCGGGATGACCGCTAGAGCCACGTAACTTTCTGAAAAATATGGCGCGCCCGACAGGATAGGCCTCCCTGCGGTCGGCCTGTCGTCGGCCTTCGGCCTCCTCGGGTCGAACCTACAGGTTCGAATCTGTGGGCCGCAAAATTGAAAGGCCCCATAAAGGGGCCTTTTGAATTTTGGCGCGCCCGACAGGATTCGAACCTGTGACCCCTGCCTTCGGAGGGCAGTACTCTATCCAGCTGAGCTACGGGCGCTATATATGTTGGGTATTTTCGGCCTAGTTGTCGCGTTGGGCAATCGCGCTTCGCGCGATAGTACTCCCCTCGCTGCGCTCGGGCCCGGCCCCTCCCTGGTAGGGTCGGGGCGTTCGCTCCTGGCGAAGCATGCTTCGCCTCGCCGCTGCGCGGCGACCGTCGCTCACCCAGCTGAGCTACGGGCGCTATGTGTGGCTATTCCCCGGCCTGGCGCGCTGATCGCCACTTGCCGGGGCGCCGATTGTAACGGAAACCCAGGGTGGCGGCAGCCTCAGTCCGGGTCCCGCCGCATGGCGAGGATCTGGGCGCGGGTGTCTTCGAGCTCGGCCGCCAGGACGCCTTCCGGGACCCCGGCAAGGGCCCGGTCGATCTCAGCGAGGCCCTCGTCGTAGCGGCCCTGCCGCGCAAGCGCCATCGCGAGGTTGTTGCGGGCGGCGACCTGGCGCTCGTCCCGGGCCAGCAATTCCCGGTACAGCGCCTCGGCGTCGGCCGCATTCCCCCCGGCGAGGCGCACGTTGGCGAGGCCGAACAGCGCCACCGGGTCGCCGGGCCAGGCCTCGAGCGCGGCCTGCCACGCGGTGCCGGCCTCAGGCATCGCGCCGGCCTGCTCCAGCGCGGCGATCTGCCGGAAGTAGCGGGTTCGGTCGGCGGCAGCCGGCAATTCGTCCGGGCGCAGGACGACCATGGCCCAGTAGTCGCCGCGGCGCCAGGTCCGAAGGAACAGGTCGGTGGACATCACGCGCCGGCGGTCGGTGCCGGACCGGAGCACGACTTCGTGCGCGTCCCGGTCGATGCCGACGACGACCGCGTAGTGCCAGCTCGGGATGGCGGCAACGCCGAGATTCTGGAGGACGAGCACGGGCCGCCCGGCGGCGAGCTCGCTCCAGACGGCGCTCAGCGTACCGTCGATGACGTACGGCAACCGGCCCGACGTGCGGGTCGCCGCGAGCAGCTCGGCCTGCAGGCTGCCCTCTCGGCCCGGCAGGTAGACCTTGTCGACGATCGCGTCGAGCGCGACGTCGGCGCCGCTGGCCGTAAGCACCGTCGTCAGCGCGGCGGGCCCGCACTGGTATCGTTCCTGGGGGAAGAAGGGCGTTGCGGCGAGTTCGATGGCTACGCCGGGCGCGTTGATCTGTCGTACGGCCGGTGGCGCCGACGCGCATCCGGCGGCAATAAAAAGAAGGGCCGGCGCGAGCCGGCCCCATCGGTAGCGTCCTGCGATCAGGCGTTTCTCCCGGTCGTCAGAAACTCTTGAAGATGTCGGTCACGCCAACCAGTTCGAGGATCATCAGCACGACGAACACGATGCCGACAACCGCGATGACGTCGGCGCCCGCTACGAGCTGGTCCTCCATCTTGCCTTCCAGCTGTATCAATTCCGCATCGGACAGGCCCTGGAGTCGCGCCGCTATTATCGACTGGTCGACGCCGAGCGCGTCGAGCTGATTCGCGACGGCGTCGCTGGCGAGCATCACCTGGATGTGAGCCAGGCTGGCCTCGCGGCTCTCACTGTCAACCATGTAGCCCGTGTCAATAACGTCGGCGTGCGCGAACGGGATGAAACCCGTGGCGACCAGCGCCAGCGAGACCAGGCGAACAGTGAACACTCGTGCTTTCCGCAACATCGTAATACCCCGCAGTTAAGGAGTCGGTAGGTCGGAACTATACCACCAGATCCTCGGATGCCTGCCCGGTAGCAGTTCACATCGGCGGCACTTTCATACCTGCGCCGGGGCCTGCGTCCCGAATCGCAGCCGTCGAGTCGACCCCCGACAATCAGTACCGGGATAGCGGATTCAAGCTGGTCCGGCTGCGCGACCCGGGCGGTAACGTCGTCCATGTCATGCAGCTTGCCGACAATGCGCCGGAAGGCCGGTAAGACTCAGAGCTCGACCATCAGCTTGCCGGTGTTGCCGCCGGTGAACAGCAGGTTGATGCCATCGATCGCACTCTCCAGCCCCTGCAGCTTGTGCGCCCGGTATTTGAGCTTGCCGGCGGCGAGATAGGCGGCGAGCTTCTGCATCATCTCCGGCACCCGGTCCCAGTGATCCGGCATCGTGAAGCCGGTGATCGTCAGGCGCTTCCGGATGATGTTTATCCAGTTCGGGCCGGGCGAGGGCTTGTCGGTATTGTAGTCGGCGATCATGCCGCAAACGACGATCCGGCCGTGGGCGTTCATCCGGCCGAACGTGATGTGCTGCACCGGGCCGCCCGTATTTTCGAAATAGATGTCGACGCCGTTGGGCGTCGCCTCGCGAATCCGCTTCTCGAGATCCGCCGACTTGTAGTTGATCGCATGATCGAAGCCGAGTTCGTCGACCAGCCAGGCGCACTTGTCGTCCGCGCCCGCCGTGCCGACGACCGTCATGCCCTCGGCCTTGCCGAGCTGCCCGACCATCGACCCGACCGAGCCGGCGGCACCCGAAACGACCAGCGTTTCTCCGGCTTTCGGCTTGCCGATCTCCATCAGCCCCTGCCATGCCGTGAGCCCGGGCAGCGACAGCACGCACAGCACCGCTTCCGCGGACACGTTGGGCGGGAGCTTCGTCAGGCCCTGCCCCTTGCTGACCGCGTATTCCGTCCAGCCGATCATGCCGACGACCCGGTCGCCGACGGCAAAGTTTTCGTTGCGTGACTCGACAACCTCGGCGACACCGCTGGAGCGCATGACGTCGCCCAGTTCGACCGGCGGAATGTAGCTGCCCCGGTCCGCGCTCATCCAGCCGCGCATTGCCGGGTCCAGCGACATGTGGGTCTGCATCAGCAGGATCTCGCCGTCGGCGAGGTCCTGCGTCTCGAGGGTGACGGTCTCGAAGACGTCGGGGGTAATCGTGAGGTTCGGTCGCTTGACGAGCTTGATGGCCTTGTATTTCATGATTCGGGATCGCTGGCTGGTTCGGGTGAGACTCGCATGTTACATGCAAATGCGGCCGCCGACCGCTTTGACCCGGACCTCGGCTGGCCGGGTCAGAGCGCCGCCATCACCCGTTCGAGCTTCCCTTTGACTTCGGCCGCGAGCGGCTCGACGCCCGGGTCGTCGACCAGTGCCATGACACTCTCCGGGTCCATGAACTCGACGTGCACTTTGCCGCGGGCGTCTTCGCGCACGACGACGTTGCAGGGCAGCAGCAACCCGATCTCGTTCACCGCCGAGATTGCCTGCCAGGCGAGCGGCGGGTTGCAGGCGCCGAGGATGCGATAGGGCGGCATGTCCTTGCCGAGCTTCTCCTTCATCTTCGCCGCTACGTCGATGTCGGACAGCACGCCGAAGCCTTCTGTTTTCAGGGCGGCCGTTACCTCGTCGATTGCTGCTTCGAAGTCCAGGTCCACGGTCTTGCCGAATCCGAAGTTGTTTTTCATGCGGGCTTCTCCTTGCGAGCCGCGGCGCGTCCCGGCACCGGGCAATAGATGTCATGGAGCAGCCGGATGATCTTCTCGGCCGGCCCGTCCGCGAGCGTGTAGTAGATCGTCTGGGACGCGCGGCGCGTCTGCACGATGCCCTGGCTGCGGAGCCGCGCGAGCTGCTGCGACAGCGCGGACTGGCTCAGCGGGATCGCGTCGTTGAGCTGGCCGACGGAGCGCTCGCCTTCGGCGAGCAGGCACAGGATCATCAGGCGGCTTTCGTTGCCCAGCGCCTTCATCAGGTTGGCGGCGTCGGAGGCGTGCGCCTCCATGGCCTCGGGCAGAGCAATCTTCGTACTTGAGTTCATTAGTTTTTCTGGCCCGGTCCAGGCGGCGCCTGGCGCGTTCAGGCAGGGCTTAATATAACGGAAGCTAAATTAGATGTCTATAATTTAGTCTTTACTAAATTAGTTCGATGTAATACTCTTGCCCCGGAATCGGACCGGAACGGGCAGGAGGGGCCATGGCCAGGATCGTCGTCATGGGTGCCGGCATCGGCGGCATCTCGCAGATTTACGAACTCCGGAAGCAGTTCGGCAAGCAGCACGAGCTCGTACTCGTTGGTGACTCGGACCGGTTCGAGTTCACGCCGTCCAATCCCTGGGTCGCGGTGGGCTGGCGCACGCAAAGGAACATCACCATCGAGCTGCCGAAGCTGATGGACAAATACGGCATCGCGTTTCACGGACAGGGTGTCCGGAAACTGCATCCCGCGGACAATCGCCTCGAGCTGAACGACGGCACGTCGATCGAGTACGACTACCTGGTCATCGCGACCGGTCCCAAGCTCGCGTTCGAGGAGGTAAAGGGCCTCGGCCCGCACGGCGGCTTCACGCAGTCGATCTGCAAGACCGGGCACGCCGACATCGCGTTCGCGGACTTCGAGAAGCTGGTCGAAAACCCCGGGCCCGTCGTCATCGGCGCGGCGCCGGCCGCCTCCTGCTTCGGCCCTGCCTACGAGTACGCCTTCATCCTCGACACCGAGTTGAAGAAGCGCAAGATCCGCGACAAGGTTCCCATGCACTTCGTGACGCCCGAGCCCTACGTCGGTCACCTCGGCCTCGATGGCGTCGGCGACACGAAGGGCCTGATGGAGTCGGAGATGCGCGACCGGCACATCCGCTGGACCTGCAACGCGAAGATCACGGAAGTTACCGAAGGCAAGATTCGCTTCACGGAGGTCGACGAAAACGGCAAGGACAAGAAGGAACACGAATTGCCCTTCCGGCACTGCATGATCCTGCCGGCGTTCAAGGGCGTCGATGCCGTGATGGGCGTCGAGGGCCTGACGAACCCGCGCGGCTTCATCCTGATCGACGAATTCCAGCGCAACCCGACTTACCAGAACATCTACGCGGTCGGCGTCTGCGTCGCCATTCCGCCGGTCGGGCCGACGCCGGTGCCTACGGGCGCACCGAAGACGGGCTACATGATCGAATCGATGGTGACGGCGACGACGCACAACATCGCCTGCGCCGTGGAGGGCAGGTCCGTCGATCAGCGGGCCACCTGGAATGCCGTGTGCCTGGCCGACTTCGGCGACACCGGCGTCGCATTCGTGGCCCTGCCGCAGATCCCGCCGCGCAATACCAACTGGGCGTCGCGCGGTAAGTGGGTGCATCTCGCGAAGATCGCGTACGAGAAGTATTTCCTGCACAAGGTACGTACGGCGAAGACCGAACCGTATTACGAGAAGATGGTGCTGCAGATGGTCGGCGCCAAGCGTCTCAAGGATGGCGTCTGAAGACCCCCCTGGCCAGGATGCCGGCTGCGTTGCTCCCCCCTTCCCCCAATGTGCGCAGGCCGGCATCCTGAGCCATTTCAAAGGATCCAGATCATGCAGAGAAGAATGTCGCTCGAACGCGCCGTCGAGGCCTTCGCCGGGTTCATGGTGCTGCTGTCGGTGGCACTGACCCATTACGTCCACCCGGGCTTCGTCTGGCTCACGGTGTTCGTCGGTGCGAACCTGTTCCAGCAGTCATTCACCGGTTTCTGCCCGGCCGCGATGATTCTGCGCAAGCTGTTCGGTTTCCGGAGCGCCGCGGAAGCGCGCGGCTGAGGTCGTCGGGCTCGCGGCGCGCTATCGCTCCTGCGGCCGACCCGGCCAGTCGCCGAACTGCATCTCGAACTCGAGGCCGACGCCCCAGTTCGCTTCACGGGCTTCCTCGAGGAATTCGCGCGGCCAGCTCAGGCGCGTCCACACGTCGACGAAGAACCAGTCGCGGGCGATACGCTTACGGTACAGCACCTCGACACCATAGTCCTGCAGCGCGACATCGTTGAGCGTTTCGCCCGTGCCAAACACGGAATACGAGATTGCATCCTTGCCGCGGAGCGCATGATAACTGGCGAGCTTCGTCGTCCAGCCCATCCCCTCGACCTCGTCTTCGGTCTTGAGGATCGTCCACGACCGCAGCATCCAGGTCGTACTGACTGCGTAGTCCAGGATGTTCGTCAGCGACGCCCCCGCTCCCCGCTCGTTCTGCACAAAGAGCCGCGGGCGCACTCGCCAGAGCCATGCCTCGCCCAGGTGCCTGTTCCACCGGTAGGTCGTCTGCACGTAGGGCTCGACCGGCGAGCCCAGCTTCATGCCGATGCTGACGTCCCAACCTCGCGCAATGCCGTGGTGGCGCGCGTAGCCGAGCCCCAGCAGCCAGTCGTCTTCTTCGAAAGCATTGAAGCGGTCCGGCAGGTTGTCGATGTTCTCGCTCGAGGAGCCGTCGACGAAATCGTCCGCGTCGCCGCGTCCGAATACCAGGCTGGTGCGATTGCGCAACGCGGGCAGCGGAATCCGGGCCTTCATCCTGAGGCGCTCCTTGAAGCCGTCACGCTGGTCCCACTGACCGCCGACGGACAGCCGGCCGCGCGAGACGTTCTCGCCTTCGGCCAGCTCCGTGGATCCGAAGAAGCTGTCGAAGCGCTGCGACGTCGTGTTGACGACGTTGAATACGGCCCGCTGAGCCCGGTCCAGCAGCGGCAGCTCCTCCACAGGTTCGCCGGCTGCGGCAGGCTCGCCGTCGGCGTCCCGTGCATCCGGCGTACCGGCGGGCGGGTCCGCCTGTACTGCATCCGCCGCGACGGAAGTTCCGGTTTCTGCGTTCGCGGCCGGATCCGGTTCCGCCGGCGCCGACGCACAGCCGGCGATTGCGCCGGCCATGATCCCGACCAGCAACGCAGGAAATATCGGCTTTCCCGCTGTCATGGCCTCACCGCAACCGCGGCAGGATTTCGGAAACGGATCCGCCGTCCGCATGTGCCAGCTTGCGATCGAAGAACTCCAGCACGCGGCTGCGCAGGTAGAAAAGATAGGCCGCGGCGCTGATGTGCCCGGTCGGGAGCTTGATGGACTCGGGCCAGCCCAGGGCATCGAGTAGCTGCATCTGCTTTCGGTACGGCACCGCGTCGTCGTAGCGGGCCAGCACCATCAGCACCCGGTCCGCATCGATGTAGGGGGCGAGATCCAGCGGGTCGGTCACGATGCGTTCGGCCAGGTAGGCTTCGAGCTCTGCGTCGTCGGCCTGCAGCGCTTCGCGCGTCCGTTCCGCCGCCTCCCGGATCCGTCGCTCGGTCGAATAGGTCAGCACGTAGGGCAGATCCCCGCCCACGAGCGCCGGCGCCACGGCGCGCACGCGCTCGTCCGCTGCCGCGAGGAACAGCGCGTTGAAGCCCCCGAGGCTCGCGCCGAACACGGCTATCCGGGTCGCGTCAAGTTCCGGACGTGTCTCGATCCAGTCGAGGACGCGCCGGTGGCGGCGTATCGTCTCCCGGATCGCTTCCTCTGGGCGGATCATGTCCTCCAGCAGCGTCTTGCGCTGCAGGCTGTCGACGATGACGGCCGAGTAACCGTTGTCGACGAAATGCGTGGCGAACGGGCGTATCACGTGCTTCTGGCCGTTCAGGATCGGCAGCACGAGTATGACCGGCGACGGGCCGTCCGCCTTCTGCTCGTAGTACTCGAGCGTTATCGGCGTATCGCCGTCCCCGTCGTCGAGGCCCGATTCCATCCTGACGTCGTAGATGCGGAACGCATCCTCGTCGTCACGCAGCGTAGCGTCGGCGACGACCGGGGTACGCGGGTAGTCAAAGCGCTCGGCGATCTCGCCCGGCATCGGCAGCGGCTGCCGGTGGATCTCCGGCAGCGGTGCGACGGCAGCGCAGCCGGCCAGCGCTGCCAGGAGCAGCACAGCGCCGGCCAATCGCAGATTCGGCTTGCCCATTCCTTCGGGCGGGATATCGACGGGCTCAGCTGCCGTCGCGGGCGTACTTGAGCTCACCGCCGACGAAGGTCATGTCGACCTGCGTCTGCGGGATCAGCTCTTCGGCGACCGTCAGCAGGTCCTGGCTCAAGACGACCATGTCCGCGTACTTGCCCGGCGTCAGCGAGCCCTTGATGTCTTCCTCGAAGGCGGCGTAGGCGTTGTTCACCGTGTAGGTCGTCAGCGCCTCCTCGCGCGTCATCACGTGTTCTGGATAAAAGCGCTCGCCGTTGATCATCATCCGGGACACCGAGGAGTAATAGGACGCGATCGCGTCGATGCGCTCGACCGGCACGTCGGTGCCGTTGCCCAGGATGGCGCCGGTGTTGAACAGGTCTCGCCACGGCTGCGACGTGGCCTTGGCACGCTCGTCGCCGAGCCGGGTCGGGATCCACGGGCCGTCCGAGGTTCCGTGTACCGCCTGGATCTCGGCGATCACGCCCAGCTCGCCGAAGCGCGGTACATCGGCCGGGTCGATATGCTGGGCATGCTCGATGCGCCAGCGCAATTCCTTGCCGTCGACGCCCATGCGCTCCCATACGCGCTCGTACAGGTCCAGCGTCTCGCGGTTGCCGCGGTCGCCGATGGCGTGGGTGTTGACCTGGAAGCCGTGCTTCACGGCGACCTCGGCCGTGCCCTCGATGTCCTCGACCGTTTCCAGCATCAGGCCGCTCGAGTCCGGCAGGTCGTCATAGGGCTCGAGCAGCAGCGCGCCGTGCGCACCGAGAGCGCCGTCGATCTGCCGCTTGATCGAGCGCACCGTCAGGAAGTCGTTACCCTCCGGCAACATCCTGTACTGCGGCAGCGCCTTGTCCAACAGCTCGTTCGATTCGCGCCGCACCATGACGTAGAGACGCACGTCGAGCTCGCCCTCCTCCTCTAGCTTCCTGAAGAAGTCGATGGTCTCGAAATCGGAGCCGGCATCGTGGAACGAGGTCACGCCGTTCCTCAGCGCTTCGTCCGCCGCGAGTTGCACGCGCTCGCGCATCATGGCCTCGGTCTGCTCCGGGGTCATGCGGCCTTCGTACTCCCGCATTGCTTCGCTGATCAGCCGCTGCGCCGTCTCGCGCATCAGACCGGTCGCCTTGCCCTCCGGGGTGCGCACGATCGTGCCGCCGGCCGGGTCTGCCGTGTTCTCGTCCACGCCGGCGACGGCCAGTGCCGCGTCATTCCAGAATGCCGCATGACCGCTCGCATGCCCCAGTACGACCGGGTTGTCGGGCGACACCGCGTTCAGCGTGTCGTTCCGCGGCACGCCGTCCACCGCGTCCTCCGGGACGCTGTCCCACTTGTCCTGGTGCCAGCCGCGGCCGAAGATCCACTCGCCGGGCTGCGCCTTGTCGACCGCCACGGCGACCATGCTGACGACCTCGTCCCAGTTCCTGACGCCGCTCAGATCAAGGATCTGCTTCGAGCGGCCGAGGCCCAGGTAATGGCCGTGGCCCTCGATGAATCCCGGCATGACGAAGCGGCCACCGAGCTCGACGACCCGGGTCTCCGGCCCGATGAGGGGAGCGATATCCTCGTTGCTGCCCACGGCCGTGATCCGGTAACCGTTGACGGCGAGCGCCTCGACGTTGCCGAGCGCCGGGTCGGCGGTAGCGATCTTGCCGCCGAGCAACACCAGGTCGGCCGGCGCGGCTCCGGGGGCCGCCGGCTGGGCGGTATCGGGTTCGGATTTGCCGCCGCAGGCCGCCAGCGTGACGGTCAGAAGGAAGCCGGGCAACAGGCGGGCCAACTTGCGCATGGATCGGTCCTCGGTAATCGAAGGGGCACAACTTTGGCACCAGCGCCCAGCGAAAGCAACGCGGTACCGCGGTCCGCGAGACGCAGGCCCTGCACCCGGCGGTTGCGGCATCCAAGACGGGCGTGCGGCAATTCCGGGAGGCCGGTGGTAAATTAGCGGGCCGCCTTTTCCCAGCCACCGGACCGGTATCCCATGCATATCCCGAGACTGATCCTGGCCATGCTGCTCGTGCTGTCAGGCACGGCGGAGGCCGATGCGATACGCCAGACCAAGGGCGATTTCTACGACGCG
>JAOUIH010000114.1 GCA_029884165.1 Gammaproteobacteria bacterium
TCGAGGCCGGCCAGGACCCGGCCCGCTGGAGCCGCGTGTTCTGGGCCTTCGCCCTCGGCGTGGTCCCGATCACGCTGATGTTCATAGACGGCGGCCTGCGGGTGATATTGTCCGCGACCATCGTGGTCTCGCTGCCGCTGCTCGTCATCGGCGTCCTGATGTGCCGCTCGCTGCTCAAGATGCTGCGCGAGGATGCCGGCCCGGTCGTCACGGAAGTCCACCCGCCGAAACGCGCCGAGCCGGTCGAGTAGGCGCGTACCGGCCCTGCACTTATAATAGGCAGCCGTTTTTCAGAATGACGAGACGTGCCTGTATGGACATCGATACACCCCTTCGAAACCTGGGCCCGGTGGACAGCGCCGCCCTGATCGACGCGGTGCTGGCGCAGCCGGACGAAGCCTGGAAGGAAGACCAGTATCGCCAGGAGGTTTTCGACGTACACAAAGCGACGGAGTCGATCGTGCTGGTTTTCGTCGACCTGGAGCACTGGCCGGAGATCGTCGTCAAGAAGGAGCCAGGCTGGAACCGTCTCGCGGATGCCGCACTGCCGCTGATGAACGATATCCTCAGCCGGTTTTACCCGCCCGGCGGTACCGTCATTCGCGCCATGGCCGCAAAGCTGCTGGCCGGCCAGAAGATCACCCCGCACGTCGACAAGCACCCGTCGTTTCATTACGGTCACCGGATTCATATCCCGATAACGACGAACCCGCGAGTGCGTTTCATGATCGACGGCAGGCCCTACCAGTTCAAGGTAGGCGAAGCCTACGAGATCAACAACCAGATGATGCATTCGGTGATGAACAAGGGCGACGAAGACCGGATTACGTTCATCTTCGATTACGTACCGCCGGACCAGATCGCCGCGTTGAGCGCCGCTTAAGCGGTCGTCAGAGTACCGGGGCGAGGACCTGGCGCAGCTCGTCGAGCCAGGGCTCGTAATTTTTCCAGAAGTCGACGCCGGACCGGTATATGGGCTCACGCACCTGCTCGGCGCTCGCCGTGTTGACGGGCCGTTCGTTCTCGTGGAAGTTGACGCAGCTCTCCTCGAACGGCAATCCGCAGAAATCGAGCAATCGGCGCACCTGGCCCCCGAGGTCGGCGACTACATCCTCGTACTGCACCCGCAGCACGGCGCCGGGTATGACGGCATCCCAGTGATTCATCGTCTGGACGTACTGCAGGTAGTACTCACCGAGCTCCGTCAGGTCATAGGACTGGTTCTTGCCCTGTGCGAACAACTGCCGGTAGTTCGCCACACAGGTCGCCAGGGGGTCGCGGCGGGCGTCGATGATCTTCGCGTGCGGCAGGACCAGCCGTATGAAGCCGACGTGCGGGAAGTTCGCCGGCATCTTGTCGGTGAAAAATTCGGCGCCGGTCCCGGCATGGGTCAGGGCGTGGTGCAGGTAGCTGCGGCCGAGTCCGGTGAGTTCGTCGGCTGACAGCTCGGGTACCAGCTCGGGGTAGCGCAGGCCATCGCTCCGCCGTGCCGCGGCGGCGTTCGTCAGCATGATGATGTAGGGCAGTTCGCCGGTACCCTGCACCCGGCTGTGGCTGGCAAGGATTTGTTCGAGCAGGGTCGAGCCGGATCGTGGCATGCCGACGATAAAGACCGGCGTCCGCTCGGTGGGCGTGTCTGCCGGTACATTGCGGAACAGATCCGCGCCGAAGGTATCGCGTATCTTCTGGAGCTGCACTTCCGTGTCGACCGGGTCGTATCTTACGAGGGCGCGCTTGCCGGCGTTGCCGAGCTCGTACTGTGACCAGGCGCCCGGATAGTCCTTGCGGCGTTCGCATGCACGGGCCAATGCAAACCGGAAGGCGACTTCGGACTCGGGTGACACGGAATCCCGCTCGAGCTCCGCTTTGATCACCGAGATCTCGTTGTCTGTCGGCGTGTAGCCGCGCAGGCTCGCCAGGTTCCACCAGGCCTCGCCGATCTCCGGCCGCACTTGCGTGCAGCGCCTGTAGGACTCTTCGGCCGCCGCGCGCCGGCCCTCGATGCGCAGCATGTGGCCGGCACCGAGCAGGGCCTGGGGATCGTCGGGCCGCAGGCCGAGGCACTTTTCGTAGCGGCCGAGGGCCTCGCCGGAGCGGCCGACTATCGCCAGCATGTCGCCATGCAACAGGTGGACGTCCGGGTTTTCCGGACCCAGCCGCGCCGCGTCTTCCATCAGGCGGATCGCTTCGGGGTAACGGCCGCGCTGGCCGAGAAAGCGGCCGAGATCGAGCAGGGCGCCCAGGTGCTGCGGGGCGAGTTTCAGTATCCGGCGGAGATAGCCTTCCGCAACGACATAGCGCTCCCGGTCGGTCGAAATTTTTGCCAGCTCACGCAGCGCCGCGATATTTTCCGGGCCGAGCTTCAGGATCTCCTGGCATATCTGCTCGGCGGCATCGTATTCGCCACGCCGCCGCAGCTCGCTCGCTTCCGTGAGTTTGCGCAGCGCCGGTGGTACGGCGGCGGGACTCCTGCCGTCTGCTCCCGGCTTTCCGCCGGTACGCTGCCGGGCGGCGGCAAGCCCGCGCCGGGCCGATGTCAATCCGGGTTCCAGGGCCAACGCGCGCTCGAATTGCTCGGCCGCCCGGTCGGGCTGCTTGCGCGCCAGGTACAGTACCCCCAGGTCTTCGTGCGGCTTGGCGAATTCCGGTGCCAGCTCGATCGTAGTCAGCAGCGTTCGTTCGGCTTCGTCCCATGCCCCCCGCTTGAGCAGGATCGCGCCGAGCATGCCGAGCAGGCTGACGTCGTCGCGCCTTGCGGCAAGCGCTTCCCGGCAAAGGACCTCGGCCGCATCGGCTCGGCCCGCGCGAACCAGGTCGACGATCTCGTCGAGCTTCTTGCGGATGAATTCGGTCATTCGCTCCCGCCGCCGAGCCCCGCCGCGCGTATGGCGCGGGGGATCGACGTCAGGTCCTGGGTAGCCATGATGCTGACGCCCTCCACGCCAGGCACTTTCCGCAGGGCGCGGATGATTTCCGCGCATATCTGCACGCCCTCTGCCGCGGGATCTTTCGCCTGGTCCATCCGGCTAATAATGTCGTCCGGAATCATCACGTTCGGCCGGTTTTCCTTCAGCCAGCGCGCATCGTCTGCCGACTGCAGGACCGCCACGGACACGACGACGCTGGTCTTGTGCGTGAGTCCTTCGCTGACGAGTCGTCGCAGGTAACGGCGTAGCAGCTCGACGTTCATGCACAGGTGGGTCTGGACGAACTGCGCACCGGCGTCGATCTTCTCGAGCAGCTTGGCCGGCTTCCACCTGGGCCCTGGCGATACAGGGGTCACCAGGCCTCCGATCAGAAAGTCCGGTCGCTGGTAGAGCCGCTCATCGGCCCGGATCGTCGCGGCCGTCCGGATCAGGTCGGTCGCCTTGAGGTCCAGCACCGGTTTGGGCCGGGGCTCGAACCCCTTTGGGGCGCGTTCGCCCGCGGCCAGCAGGAGAGTGGTAACGCCGAGTGCGCCGGCGCCCAGCAGGTCGCTGACCAGCGCGATCCGGTTGCGGTTCCGGCTCGTGACCTGAACGATGGGGTCCACGCCAATGGCTAGCAGCAGGCTCGCCGCGACCAGGGGCGACATGTGCAGCTGGCCGTACTGGTTGTCCGTCACGAGTATGGCGTCGACGACGTCCTTCAGCACCGCCGCCTGCTCGCGGATGGAATCGGCATCGGATTCCGGCCGCAGGAAAATCTCGGCGGAGACCGCGAAGTCGCCTCGACGCATTGCGTCTTTGAATGTCTTCAATGGAATACCTGTCAATTCGGCGCCCGAGCAAAGGTAATGGGTCGCCGATTCTGGCACAAGGACGGTCTGGCACTCATCCGCAGCCTGTGGTGAACTTCCGGCGTGAACCAGAAACGGCAATTCAAACAGGCCCTGTCGCAGTTACAGTCCGGCAATGCGCGGATGGCGGCCGAACTCTGTGATCTCGGCCTGAAGCGTCATCCCGGCGACGGGAATTTCCTGGTGCTGGCGGCCAAGGCCAGTATCGCGATGCGCAGCTTCGCCGTTGCCGAGAAGCGTATCGAGGAGGCTATCCGGCTGTTCCCCGACTTCGCAGGTGCCTACGAAACCTACGGAGACTTGATGCTCGTCCAGGGCCGCGCCGGCGCGGCCCTGGACGCTTTCGAAACGGCCATGCGCCTGGACCCGACCAACGTACGTGCGCACGACAAGATCGACCGCACGAAGGAACTGATCGGGAATGGCGACACCAGGCCGGGCCCGGACGCCGGCCCTGAGCGCATGCCTTTCGAGAAACGAATCCGGATTGCGAAGGAGTACGAAAAGAACGGGGACCCACAGTCGGCGGAGGCGATCTACCGCGAGATACTCGGCAAGGACCCCGATCACGTCGAGGCCGCCCGGCTGCTCGCGGGCATCGCGGCTCAGAACAAGCGCTACCGGGACGCGGAGGTTTTCCTGAAGAAAGCTATCGCTGTCGCTCCCGACTACACCCGGGCCTGGGTCGACCTGGTCGGCGTGCAGCGCGAACTCGACAAGTTTGACGACGCCATCGCGAGCGCGCAGGAGGTCATCCGGCTGGCGCCGGACAATGCCGAGTCCTATGTCGTGTACGCCAGCGCGATCGGCATGGCCGGCGACCACGACGAAGCAATCCGTGCCTACACCAGGGCGCTGGAAATCGCGCCCGAGCGGCCGGGCGCGATCTGCGGCATGGCGCATCACCAGAAAACGATCGGCCAGCAGGATGCGGCGATCGCGAGTTATCGGCGGGCGATCGCGGTCAAGCCCGACCATGCCGAAGCCTACTGGAGCCTGGCGAACCTCAAGACCTTTCGATTCGAAGACGCCGAGGTCGAGGCGATGGAACAGCTGCTGGAACGTGAGGACCTGCCCGACGAATCTCGCGCCCAGCTCAACAATGCACTTGGGCTGGAATACGAGGGGCGGAAGGACTACGCGCGGGCTTTCGGCCACTTCGGGCAATGCAATGCGGCCCGCCGCCGCAACGAGACCTACGACCCGATGGACACCGAGAGCACGTACGACCGGGTCATCGAGATGTTCACCCCCGAGTTCATCGAGAAGAACGCGGGCGTGCCCGATGCCGACGTGACCCCGATCCTGGTCGTCGGCCTGCCGCGCTCGGGCTCGACGCTGATCGAGCAGATCCTGGCTAGCCACAGCAGCGTGGACGGAACGCACGAGCTCGGCGACCTGTCGCGTGCCGTGCAGTCCGCGTGGCGGGGGCGGCGGCGCCGGACCCGGTTCCCCGACGCGCTGGCGGATTTCGGTCCAGGCCAGTGGCGTCGCATCGGCGAATCGTATCTCGAGCGGACGGAGCGCTACCGGCACGGCGCGCCGTATTTCATCGACAAGAACCCGAACAATTTCATCTACGCGGGCCTGCTGAAGCTCGCACTGCCGAACGCGAAGATCATCGACGCGCGCCGCCATCCGCTGGACAGTTGCCTCGGGTCTTACAAGCAGCTATTCGCGAGCGGCCAGCCGTTTACCTACGACATGACCGAGCTCGCCGAGTATTACCTGCAATACCGGCGCCTGATGGATCACTGGCACAGGGTGCTGCCCGGTTTTGTGCTGGAGGTACAGTACGAGCAGGTCGTCGCCGACCTCGAAACAGAGGTACGGCGCATGCTCGACTTTTGCAGCCTGCCGTTCGAGGACGCCTGCCTGCGTTTCCACGAGACCGAAAGGGCGGTGAAGACGGCCAGCTCCGAGCAGGTGCGGCGGCCGATCTACTCGAGCTCGGTCAACCTGTGGCGCAATTACGAGCCGCATCTCGACGAGCTGGTTCATATCCTGAAACCATTGCTACTGAAACTGCCTGCGCAGCAGCGGCCGGCGTCGCTGGCCAGTGACGGTTGATATCCTCGCGGGTTGGCAGTCGGTCGACCCCGCAAAACCCGACCCGACCGGATCCCCGGGCCGCGGCCGGATCCCGCCAGGGGCCGGCAGCGCCGTCGTGTTGTGTTCCTGCAACATTAATGAGTAATCTGTTGCCATTATTGCCCGGCACTTGTGGTTGCGCGCAAACTGCAATAAATTCGGGCTAACCACATTTGTACGTACTAGTACTTACCCGGCAAGGGTATTTGCGCAGTGGCAGCTCGACTATTCCGATTGGGGGAATCGCAGATGCAAGCACCCGGCAAGTTTTCCATCACGCCCGTAACGGCCGCCGTCACCGCGGCACTGTACCCGGCCTACAACGCGGTCGCCCAGGACGAGCAGGGCGCCCAGTCCAATGCGCTGGAGGAAATCGTCGTAACGGCGCGCAAGCGCACGGAGTCGATCCAGGACATTCCTGCGGCCATCCAGGCGATCAGCCAGGAGTCGCTGGCGGCGATGGGCGCGAAAGGCCTGGAAGACTACGCGCGCTTCGTGCCATCGGTGAACGTCGTCAACTACGGTGCCAGTTCGAACACCATCGTGTTCCGAGGCGCGATCACCGGCGCGGGATACCTCGGCCAGGCGACTTCGTCCGTATATCTCGACGAGATCTCGGTCTCGCAGACAGGCACGCAGCCGAACATTCGCCCGGTCGACATCGCGCGCGTCGAAGCGCTGCAGGGTCCGCAGGGCAGCCTGTATGGCTCGGACGCGCAGGCCGGCACGATGCGCATAGTTACCAACCAGCCGCTGATGAACCAGTTCGAGGCCATCTTCGACGGCGAACTGCGCGGCGGCGACAGCAGCGACATGAGCTACCGTGGCTCGCTGGTGTTCAACGTGCCACTCGCCGAGGACAAGCTCGCGCTGCGCGTTGCGGCATACAACGACCACGACGGCGGCTTCATCGACAACGTATTCGGGCACACGGCCGACTGGTATGGGCTCGACGGCGAGAACAAGGCTCCGACCTCAGAGGGCACCACGCTGCCCTGGGGCAGCCTCGACAACTCCGCGGTCCTGGAGGATCGCTGGAACGACGCGGACGTGTACGGTGGTCGCATTCACCTGCTCTGGAATATGAACGACAGTTGGGCGACAACGCTGTCGTTCCACCACCAGACGACCGATTCGGGGGCCGACAATTACTACGATCCCTATGTAGGCGACCTCCAGACCGTGCGTTTCCTCGACGAATGGCGCGAGGAAAAATTCAACATGGCCTCGATCAAGGTCGACGGCGATCTCGGGTTCGCGCAGCTGGTGGCCGCCGTCTCGTACTACGAGCGGGACGTCAAGTACCTGCGGGACATCACGACCTACGCGCATTACTGGTCGGCGCAGTATTGCCACGACTCGGCTTACACTCCGGCGTACTTCGACAACAATCCGAATGCCCCTGAATACACCATTGACAGCTTCTGGGCGAACCCGGATACCGGGTACATCGTCTGGTGGCCGGTCTACTGCCACGGTTCGCAGGTCAACTCGGACTTCTTCAACACGGCGCGCGGCACGTCGCACGACGACAAGCTGACTGCCGAAGTCCGATTGTCACACCAGGGCGATACGTTCGACTGGATCGTCGGCCTGTACCGCGAGGAGAGCGTGGATTCCTGGATTTCGCCGTTTGCGACGCCGACCTTCGACGGAGATGCGCGATCGCTTACCTACCAGGACTCGATATCCCTCGATTTCTGGGAGTGGTACTGGTCGAACTACTACGGTTCGCCTGTTACATACCCGGATGCCGAGGCGCAATGGTGGTCGCAGAGCAGTACCGACTGGGAACAGTCGGCCGTGTTCGGCGAAGTCACCTGGCACATTAACGACGACTGGGAGCTTACCGCGGGCGGCCGCTATTTCGAGCGCTCGAATACGAACTACTACTTTGTCAACCACCCCGGCGGGCCGAATTATGCGGGCGAACCGGACAATACCGCGGGCGACCGCGAGTATCGGTTGGCAAATAACGGTCGCCCGGAGGGACGCACGGGCGACGAGTCGCAGTTCGTGCCGAAGGTCAGCCTGAGCTACAACGTATCGGACCGCTCGATGATCTACGGACTGTATTCCCGCGGCGCCCGCCAGGGCGGCGTGAACCGCAGCCGCGGCGAGCCGTTCTTCCCGAATGTTTACGACTCGGACATCATGGACAACTACGAGATTGGATATAAGTCCACGTTCGGAGAGGGCCGTGGCCGGTTGAACCTGGTCGCCTACAACATGGACTGGAGTGACTACCAGCTCGAGCTCGTCGACCCGACCGACCCGCCGTGCCTTGACGAGGGGGGCAACCCGTTACCGGAGAGCGAAGTCTCAATCCCGGGCGTCTGCGGGCAACCTTGGCAGGTACTGATCGCGAACGCCGGCGACGCGCATATCGACGGCTTCAGCGTCGAGGTCGAATACGCGGCCGGCGACAACTGGGTAATCGGCGGCAACTTCGAGAAGATGGAGGCAGAGACCGATACCGACGCCGACCTGGACGGAGTGGTCGACGAAGACGGTAATACGACGAATGAACTGGTGGCAGGTCTGCGTTTGCCCTACGTGCCGGGCACGAAGGCATCCGCCTGGGTCGAGTACCGCCAGCCGACCCAGCTGTTCGGTGGGCAGGAGTTCTTCGTGCGGACGCAGTGGTCGTATACCGGCGACAGCTTCAACGTGCTGGAGCCGCGGGACCTGGACCACCCGAACCCGAGGCAGCTGTCGCCGGATTACACGATTGGCGACCTGCGAGTCGGGCTCGTAGGAGCCGACTGGCAGTTCGACGTGTTCGTCAACAACCTGACCGACGAACGTGCGCAGTACACGACGGCGACAGGCATGTTCGAGTGGGCGGCGGCGCAGACAGAGGACGGCCGCGAACACCACCAGACGATTTACACGAACCGACCGCGTGAGTTCGGTATCCGTTACATGAAGCGTTGGGGTGATTGATCCGGCAAGCCGCAAGGCAGGGGGGAAAGAAGACCGGGCGCAAGCCCGGTCTTTTTTTTGGGGCATGCGCGGCCCTCAAGCGGCGGCTGATCAGTCGCCGTACGGCCACAGCTCGAGGCCGTGGATCGCGTTGCGGATGTCCATCGTCAGGTTGACCGATCCGACCACTTGGTTCGACTGCAGATCGTAGAGCGTGACGGTCGACGGCGACGAGCCGCCGGCGACGAAACGGTCGTCGACCGCGCAGAGGCCCCGGCCGAAGGCCTGACGGGCGATGTTCGAATCGTCGATGCCGAAGCTCAACAGTTCCGAGTCCTCGTAGCGACGAACGCGGAAGGCCTGCTGCTGCCCCTGCCGGGGGACGTAACGCACCGCGTCGCTCGCCGTGTCGTTGAACAGCACACCGTCGCGCCATGGCCGCGCATTATGGGTGCCGCCGGGCAGCACGCATACCTCGTGCACTTCCATCCGGTTCGACAGGTGCAGCAGAGCACTGGTGCGCAGGCCGCTCATAAAGATGCCGCCCGTATCGACGTGCACCATGTTGACGTGGAAGTCGTTGACGGGCCTCGGCCCGAGATCGCCGCGCGGGTCGAAGGTATGCCCGGTCCAGCGCTCGTAGGCGCGCTGCAGGTGGAATCCCCAGTCAAATTCCATCGTCTCCAGGTTGAAGGACAGCAGCGAGTCGAAGCCGGTGGAGGTCACGAACAGCCGGGTCTCCATGCGGCAGATTTCGTGCGCATGCTTCAGGTAGCGGTTCTTGTAGGATGCCGTGACCTTGAAGTCCCGGTCATAGACGAACAGTTCGTCGCTGGCGGCGATGTAAATGTCGTCCCCGTCGAAGGCTATGCCGCGCAGGCCGCGGTCCGCGCCGCGGCCCTCCCAGTCGATGTCGGCGGTGTTCCAGTCCACGTGCCGGGCGCCTTCCTGCTTGTCGAAATCGACCGTGTAGACGCCGCCGTGGCTCTCGCCCTGCCGGCTCCCGCGAACGACCGAGGTCACGATGAACTTGGGTAAACGTATCGTCATTGCTGCTAGACTGTGGCGGTCACGGGCCAGACTGTAATCGAATCGGGCAGTGCTACCAACCGGGCGCCGTGACGGAAACTACGAACCGGTGAGTGTAGCAGGCCGAACTGCCGACACGCGTTGGGGGAAGCATTATGAAGATCCTTGGAGCAGCCCTAAGGCTGTCGGTATTTCTGTCGTCGGCAGTCCTGATCGCCGGCTGCGGCGCCGGGAAGGATTCCCCGGCT
>JAOUIH010000115.1 GCA_029884165.1 Gammaproteobacteria bacterium
CGAGGAAGTCCTCGACGAGGGTGACGAGGGGCAGCGGCAGCAGGCGCGACAGCTGCTCGATACGCTGCCCGGCTGACCTGCCGCCGATCGGGAGCGCCTTGCGCGCGATACGGCCGGCGTCCGGCCGCGGCGTTCCCTGATCGAGCGGCGATCCAGTGACATGCGCATCGCAATCGGCATCGAGTACGACGGAACCGGGTACAACGGCTGGCAGCGTCAGAAGTCCGGCACGGGCGTCCAGGAAATACTGGAAGATGCGCTCGGGCGAGTGGCCGATCACCCGCTCGAAGTGGTGTGCGCCGGCCGGACCGATACGGGGGTGCATGCGACGGGGCAGGTAGCCCATTTCGATACCACTGCCGAGCGAACGACCCGCAGCTGGCTGCTGGGGGCGAACAGCAACCTGCCTGATGATGTGAACCTGACCTGGGCGCGGCCCGTGCCCGAAAACTTCCATGCCCGGTATTCCGCCGTGGCGCGTACCTACCGTTACCTGATTCTGAACCGGCTAAATCGCTCGTCGCTTTATCGCCGCCGGGCATGGTGGGTGCACGATCACCTGGACGTAGCGCGCATGCAGGCGGCCGCCGATCTCCTGCTGGGCGAGCGCGATTTCTCGGCCTTCCGGGCAGCCGGGTGCCAGGCGCGAACCGCGACGCGGGAACTCCGGCGTCTCGATGTCCGGCGCAATGGCGACTGGCTGGCGCTGACGGTTACGGCCAATGCCTTCCTGCAACACATGGTCCGGAACCTGGCCGGAACGCTGGTGGCCGTCGGCAGCGGCGAACGCGAGCCGGACTGGGCCCGCTTCGTGCTGGAAAGCGGGGACCGGACGCTCGCGGGCGTTGCGGCGCCGGCGCACGGGCTGACGCTGGTACGGGTCGACTACCCGGGGGAACTCGGGCTGCCCTCGCCCGACGTGCCGGACCTGCTGCCGGGCATGCCGGCCTGATGCCGGGCATGCCGTCCTGATGCCGGGCTACCCTCACCTGGCAGCCCGGCGCGGCCTTTTGGTTTATGATGCACCGCTATGAGCTGGTTCGAAAAACTCATGCCATCGCGAATCAGCACCGAGAAGCGGACCCGCTCGGTGCCGGAGGGCGTCTGGATCAAGTGCCCGCGCTGCGATGCGCAGTTGTATAGAAACGAACTCGAACGCAACCTGATGGTTTGCCCAAAATGCGACCATCACATGCGCATCGGCGCCAGGCAGCGGCTCGAGTACTTTTTCGATCCCGATTCAATCGAGGAAATCGCGGCGAACCTCGAGCCGCAGGATCCGCTGAAGTTTCGCGACAGCAAACGTTATCGCGACCGCATCGTGCAGGCGCAGAAGAAGACCGGCGAGAAGGATGCGCTCGTCGCCGCGTCGGGCAGCCTGATGGGTCGCCCCGTGGTCGCCTGCGCGTTCGAATTTTCCTTCATGGGCGGATCGATGGGATCCGTCGTCGGCGAGCGATTCTGCCGAGCGGCAGCGCACGCGGCGGATCACAGGAAGCCTCTGGTTGCCTTTTCGGCGAGCGGCGGTGCCCGCATGCAGGAGGCCCTGTTTTCGCTCCTGCAGATGGCCAAGACGTCGGCTGCCTTGGCCCTGCTGGGGGAGCTGGGCGTGCCCTATATTTCCGTGATGACCGATCCGACCACGGGCGGCGTTTCGGCCAGCCTCGCCATGCTCGGGGACGTGAACATCGCCGAGCCGCGCGCGCTGATCGGATTCGCCGGCCCTCGAGTCATCGAGCAGACCGTGCGCCAGAAACTCCCGGAGGGCTTCCAGCGCAGCGAATTCCTGCTCGACCACGGAGCAATCGACCTGATCGTCGACCGCCGCAAGCTGCGCGACGAGATCGCCGACCTGATCGCGAAGTTCGAGCACAAACCGAAACCCGCTCCCTGAACCTGATCCTGGGCAAGACATGACCGCGCCTGGTTCGTCGTCGACGCTCGACCAGTGGTTGCGCTGGCTGGAAACGCTGGCGCCCAATGAGATCGACCTTGGCCTCGAGCGTGTAGCAGAGGTACTCGGGCGCATGCGCTTGCCGCCTCTCGGCACCGTGATCACCGTGGCCGGCACGAACGGGAAGGGCTCCAGCGTCGCGATGCTCGAGGCGCTGTTCATCGCCGCTGGCCGGCGCGTCGGCGCCTATACGTCGCCACACCTCGTGCACTACGCTGAGCGTATACGCGTGGACGGCGCGGCGGTTGCGGATGCCGGGATCATCGCTGCGTTTCGCCGGGTCGAGTCGGTGCGGGAGGGGGTGGCGCTGACGTATTTCGAATACGGCACGCTGGCCGCCCTGCAGGTGTTCGCGGAGTCTGGCGCGGAAGTGCTGGTCCTTGAAGTCGGCTTGGGCGGCAGGCTCGACGCCGTCAATGTGGTGGACGCGGACGCTTGCCTGATCACCAATATCGGCCTGGATCACTGCGACTGGCTCGGGCCGGACGTCGAATCGATAGCGGCCGAAAAGGCCGGCGTCATGCGGCCGGGCCGGCCGGTCGTATTCGGGTCCGCGGAGCCGCCGAATGCTATCCGCGCGACAGCGGAGAGACTCGGTGCCGAACTGGTCGTCGCCGGTCGTGATTTTAATTCCGAACTCGAGGGCGACGGGCGCTGGTCCTGGCTGGGCCGGCGGATCCGTCTCGCCGGGCTGGAGCCGCCGGCGCTCGGCGGCCCGCACCAGGTCAGGAACGCCGCGGCGGTCCTGGCTCTCATAGAAGCCATGGGATTCGATGCAATGCTGGAGCGCGGGCTCATCGATTCGGCGTTCGCCCGCCTGCGCCTCGATGGCCGGATGCAGCGTGTCAGCGCTTGGGATCGACACTGGCTGCTCGATGTCGCGCACAACCCGGATGGGGCGAGCGTGCTGGCCGAGGCTCTCCGGAGTCGCAAACCGGCGGGAAGACTACTCGCCGTCACCGGCATCCTGGCTGACAAGGACGCGGGCGCAATGATCGATGCGCTGGGCCCGGTCGTCGATGCCTGGATCGCCTGTACGCCGGCGAGTGGTCGGGCCCTCGAGGGGCGCGAGCTGGCGTCGCTCATTGCAAATCGCACGGGCAAGCCCTGCCTGGTGGGCATGGATCCGGTCGACGCGCTGCTTCGCGCCCGGCAGCGGGCGGGCCCCGATGACCTGGTGCTGGTCGCCGGCTCCTTTTACACGGTCGGCCCGGCGCTCGCTGCGCTCACGCGAGCCTGATCGCCGCCGAGGCCGGTGCCTGGAGTCGACATCGCAGCGGATCGAGCCCCGGCGATCAGGCTGCGATATACTCTCGCCGCGTAAAGAACCGGGGAAACCGTAACTCGAACGATGATGGATCGAGCCTTGAAAGAGCGAATCATCGGTGCAACTGTGCTGGTCGTCGTCGCCGTGCTGATAGTGCCGGTGTTCCTCGACGGACCGTCCCAGCCGGGTGAGATCGTGACGCAGGCGGTGACCCTGCCGGGGCAGGACGAGCAGCCGCGCAAGCAACAGACCATCGTGCTGGAGCGCGATCGCAGCCAGCCCGTCCCCGCGAGCCCGGTCCCGGCCGGCGACGCCGCCGTTGAAAGGCCGCTACCCGAGCCCGCCAAGACCCGCGAGACCCCGGCCAAGGTGACGGCTGCCGAAACGGCCCCCGCCCCGGCGCCGGCCAGGGAGGAGCCTGCGGCGGAAGAGTCGGCAACGGGCCTGTTCGCCGTGCAGCTCGGCAGTTTCTCCAACCGCGATAACGCGGAGCGGCTCGCCGCCGACCTTCGCAAGGAAGGATACGCTGCGTTTCTGAGCCAGCTGGATACCGGCGACGGCGCGCTCCACCGCGTGCGAGTGGGGCCGCAGAAGGACCGCGAAACGGCGGAGTCCGTTGCGGCCCGGCTGAACTCGGCAGGCCACAAGGGCCAGGTAGTCCCGCACCCATGATCGAGTGTCGCCGGCATTCGGGCGTGCCCGGCGGCGCTCATCTGCTAGAATCTCCCGCTTTCCGACCCGGGGCCGACCGGAACCTCCTGACCGGAGCCTCAGACTGATGCCATTCGCCGACCTAGCCATCGCTCTCGTCGTCATACTCTCGGTGATCGTCGGGTTTGCGAGGGGTTTCATCAAGGAGGCGATTTCGATATCGGCATTGCTGTTCGCGATCTGGGCGACCTTCCATTTCGGCGACGACATCGGGGAGGCTGCCGGCGGCTGGCTCAGCTCTCCCGAACTGCAGGCATGGTTCGGTCGCATCCTCGTGTTCGTGACGCTGGTTACGCTGGGCGGGCTGCTCGGCTGGGGTATCGGCAAGCTGGTGCGCCTGTCCGTGCTGAGCGGCACGGATCGCGCGCTGGGTATGCTGTTCGGGTTCGGCAGGGGCGTCCTGATCGTCGCTGTCCTGGTCATGGCGGGCCAGTTCGCCAATTTTGACAACGACGACTGGTGGCGGCGATCGGTCCTGATACCCTACGGTGAGTTCGTCGCCGACTGGCTCAGGCTGATGGCGCCGAAGGGCTTCGACCTGTTGCAGGAGAGCGTCGAGCAGGATCTCGACCTCGATATTTTCGTTCCGGATCTCGGTTAAGGGGGCTAGACCGGTCTCATGTGTGGAGTAGTTGGAATCGTCGCCGGTGGGCCGGTAAACCAGGCCATTTACGATGCGCTGACCGTGCTGCAGCATCGTGGCCAGGACGCCGCAGGGATCGTGACCTGGGGCGAGGACGGGCTCCGCGTCCGCAAGAGCAACGGCCTGGTGCGCGACGTTTTCCATACGCGGCACATGTTGCGCCTGACCGGCAACGTGGGCATGGGTCACGTACGTTACCCGACGGCCGGAGGATCGGAGTCGTCCGAGGCTCAGCCGTTTTACGTCAATTCGCCGTATGGCATCTGCCTGGCTCACAACGGCAACCTGACGAACCACGCGGAACTCAAGGAGCATCTGACGGTGACGGATCGCCGGCACCTGAATACCGGCTCCGATTCGGAAGTCCTGCTGAACGTCTTTGCTCACGAGTTGCAGCAGCGGGCGGATGGCAAACTCACGCCGCAGAACGTTTTCGACGCGGTCGAAGCGGTGCACCGCCGCTGCCGCGGCGGTTACGCCGTCGTTGCGATGATCATCGGTTTCGGCATCGTCGCATTTCGCGACCCGAATGGCATACGCCCGCTGGTGCTGGGCAAGCGTCGCTCCCTGGCTGGCGACGAATTCATGGTCGCGTCGGAAAGCGTCGCGCTCGACGTGCTGCAATTCGAGGTACTCCGTGACGTGTTGCCCGGAGAGACGATCTACATCGAGAACTCGGGCGTGATGCACAGTCGCGAATTCTCCGGACCGACGCGCTATGCACCCTGTATCTTCGAATTCGTCTACTTCGCTCGTCCTGACTCCATCATCGACAAGCTGTCCGTGTACAAGGCACGCCTGCGCATGGGCGAGGAGCTTGCCGGCCAGATCATCCGCGAGTGGCCCGATCACGATATCGACGTCATCATCCCGATCCCGGACACCAGTCGCACGGCGGCCGACCAGGCGGCGCGGCACCTGGGCGTCAAGTACCGCGAAGGCTTCATCAAGAACAGGTACATCGGGCGCACGTTCATCATGCCCGGCCAGGCCGAACGCTCGCAGTCGGTGCGCCGCAAGCTGAATGCCATTGATCTCGAATTTCGCGGCAAGAACGTGCTGCTCGTCGACGATTCGATCGTGCGAGGCACGACCTCCAGGCAAATCATCCGGCTGGCACGGGAGGCGGGCGCGCGCAAAGTCTATTTCGCTTCGGCTGCGCCGCCGGTACGTTATCCGAACGTTTACGGCATCGACATGCCGGCTGCGGGCGAACTGATCGCGAACGGCAGGAGCGTCGAGCAGGTCAGGGACCTCATCGGTGCCGACCGACTGATCTACCAGAATCTGCATGGACTGATCAGGTCGGTGCGTCACGATAATTCGAATATCACGGAGTTCGATACGTCCTGTTTTTCGGGCGAGTATGTGACCGGCGACGTTACGCCGGAGTATCTGCGGCAGCTCGAAGAGCAGCGCAACGATCGCGCCAAGATGAAACGCGAGGCCAAATTGAGGGAATCGGATGTCCAGTTGTCACCGGACGATTCGGAGCCGACAGGCAAGGCCGTCGCGATCTGAGCCATCTCCGGTGACGACCCGCGGGCGCCGGCGCGAGACCGAAGCGCTGTGAGCATCCGCGTTATGATCGTCGACGGGCAGGCCGAGTTTCGTTCACTCCTGATGCATCACGTGACCACGCACTGGAACGACGCGATGGTCATGGCCTATGACCCGCTGACGGCCGGCCACCTTCCCGATGCGTTTTCCGGCGCCGGCAACGACCTGGTGCTGCTGGGCAGCGACCAGGGAGAGCGCGATGGAATGGAGACCCTGCGCCGCTACCTGAAGAATCCCGCTTTCCCGCCGGTCGTCTACTTCGGCGCCGGGAACCGGCGCGAACAGGCTGCGGCGGAAAAGCTGGGCGTCGCCGCATATTTCAACCGGGGCGAGTTTACTCACGCCGCGCTTACGGTGGCGCTCGGCGACATCCTGCGTTCGCGGCAGAGGATAGCCACGACGGACTCCCTGTTTGTGGGGGACCTCCGCACCGGCATATTTCCGCTGATCAAGGGCTACCGTTTTGTCGGGAAGCTGGCGGCAACCGAGCATTCGGCGCTGTACCTCGCCGAGCGCGAATCCTCCGGCGATCGCGTGGTCCTGAAGGTCCTGCGCCAGGTCCCGGATCTGAGTGACACGGTCGGCGCGTTCGAGCGCTTCCTGCAGGAGTACGAGCTGATCGCGGGCCTGGAGCACCCGAACATAGTTCGCATCCACGACCTCGGCGTCAGCGACACCCATGCGCATATCGCGATGGAGTACCTGTCCGGCGGCGACCTGAAGCGGCGGATTGCGTGGGGTATCCCGGAAGGCGACGCAGTCTCCTATGTGCTGCAGATCGGTAGCGCGCTTGCGAGGATACACTCGGTTGGCATCCTGCACCGGGACCTGAAGCCGGGCAATATCATGTTTCGCGACGACGACAGTATTGCGCTGATCGATTTCGGTCTCGCCAAGCAGATGCGGCTGGAGCAGGAAATAACGGGGAGCGGCGAGATCTTCGGGACGCCCTATTACATGAGTCCGGAGCAGGGGCGCGGTGACGACGTGGATCCGCGTAGCGACATTTACAGTCTCGGCGTGATTTTCTACGAAATGTTGACGGGCAAAAAGCCATTCCGGGCTGGCAATGCCATGGGCATCATCTTCAAGCACTGCCAGGCGCCGATCCCGTTGCTGCCACCGCATCTTGCGCACCACCAGGCGGTCGTCAACATGATGCTGGCGAAAAAACCGGAGGATCGTCTGCAACGCGCAGACGAGATCGGCGAGTGGCTGTAGCGGCAGCGCTCCCCGGGCCGTTGGACGGCTTCTTCGAAACGGCGACCCCGGAGGCCTGGCTCGACGCCGCGTGCAGGCGCCTGCCGGAACTCCTGCTGGATCACGCGAGCTGCGAGCTCAAGGCCGCTTCGACCGCGCTGGGATTCATTTACCGATACCCGGAAAATACGGCCCTTTGCATTCGCATGTCGAAGCTGGCCCGCGAGGAGTTGCGGCACTTCGAGCAGGTTCGCAAGCTCATGCAGGGAATGAACATTTCGTTCGAGCGTCTCGGCGCGTCGCGTTACGCGGGCGCCCTGCGCGACCAGGTGCGCCAGCACGAGCCATATCGGCTGCTCGACATGCTGCTCGTCGGCGCGTTGATCGAGGCGCGCTCCTGTGAGCGATTTGCCGCGCTCGCGCCGCGGCTGCCGCAGCCGCTCGCCGGGTTTTATTCGGGTCTGCTCGCGTCGGAAGCGCGTCACTTCGGCAACTATCTCGAGTTCGCACGCGGCGCGACCGGGATCGGCGCAGAGGAATTCGAGCGACGCCTGGCCGAGCTGAAGGACGCGGAGGCCGAGCTGATCTGCGCGCCCGATCACGAGTTCCGGTTTCACAGCGGCCCGCCCGTGGCGGCCTGAGCGGGCGGCTAGCCTCGCTCGAGCACGGCGAGACCGGGGCCGTCCGGCGCCCAGCGCAGCACGCTGCCCTGCTCATACCAGTCGCCGAGCACGATTCGCCGGCACCTGCGGCCGTCGACCTCCAGTTCGTGCATGGCGGGGCGGTGCGTGTGGCCATGCAGGATCGTGCTCACGCCGCTGGAGCGAAACGCCTCGGCGATCGCAGCGGCGTTGACGTCCATGATCTCGTCGGCCTTCATCGCGCTCCGCGCCTTGCTCTCGGCCCGGGCCTGCGCGGCGATCGCCTGGCGTTCGGCCAGTGATTTCCCGAGTATCATGGCCTGCCACTGCGGGTCCCGCGTCATTCTGCGCAGTGCCTGGTATTCGTGATCGTCGGTGCACCATGCGTCGCCATGACTCAGCAGGACACGCTCGCCATACAGATCTGCGATCAATGGGTCAGGCAGCAGTCGCACGCCGGTATCTGCCGCGAAAGCCGGGCCGATCATGAAGTCGCGATTGCCGTGCATGAAGTAGACGGGAACCCCGGTTCGCGTCAACGCGCTCAGGCCGTCCTTGATCCTCGCGTAATGCGGGTTCGGATCGTCGTCACCGATCCAGGATTCGAACAGGTCCCCGAGGATATAAAGCGCATCGGCGTCGCGTGCCTCAGTGCGCAAGAACTGGCAGAACTGGTCGCCGATGCCCTCTCGGCCGGCCTCGCAATGCAGGTCGGAAACGAACAGGATTGTCATTCGTGTTGCTGCTCCGCGGCCGCCATCAGTTACCGAGGCGCGTTGCTTTGGTCAGGACCACGGGGCTGACCGGCACGTCCTTCGGAAACGGCCCTCCGGGCCCGGTGCGGATGGCGGCGATCTTGTCGACGACGTCCATGCCCTCGATGACATACCCGAATACCGCGTACCCCCAGCGATCCGCTTGCGGGTCGAGGGTCCGGTTGTCGGCAAGATTTATATAGAACTGCGCTGCGCCGCTGTGCGGATCGGCGGTACGGGCGAGGGCGACCGAGCCTCGCAGATTCCTGAGGCCATTGCCTGACTCGTTCGGGACGTGCGATTCAGGTTCGCTGCTCTGGAAATCGCGATCGTACCCGCCGCCCTGGACGACGAAGTCCGGCATAACGCGATGGAAAATGGTGCCGTCGTAATACCCGGACTCGACGAGCCCGAGGAAGTTGGCGACTGTCAGCGGTGCGCGGCGTCCATCCAGTTCGACGACGATGTCGCCCTCGGTCGTTTGCAGCCGAACATGTGCGACGGCAGGGGCCGGGTCCGCGGCCCAAGCGACCAGCGCGCACGATCCCAGCAGTAATGCGAGTAGTGTCCTTTTCATGGCGACTCCATGTGGCCGACGTCCCGGCCACGGACCATACCAAAGCCACGCCCCGACCAGAAGCGCCGCTTGCAAGGGCCGGATTGCAGGCCGACGAGCAGGACTCGCACCGGGTTTTCGGAAATCGCCGGGGACGGCGGTCAGTAAGGTGGCCGCTGAAATTGACCTCCCCGGGGGGCGGCCGTATCATCGTGCCCCCGCCAGGACAGGGCGTGCCGGCGCAGGCCTCGGGTGTCCCGAAGCTGCCAGGGCCGCCGGGCTTGCCGGGACCGGAAGCGGGCGGCGGGGCATGGCGCAGTCTGGTAGCGCATCTGCTTTGGGAGCAGAGGGTCGGCGGTTCGAATCCGTCTGCCCCGACCATTACCGATTCCGCAGGGACACCAGGCGCCCGTAGCTCAACCGGATAGAGCACCGGCCTTCTAAGCCGGGGGTCGCAGGTTCGAGTCCTGCCGGGCGCGCCAGTATTTCGTGCTTAGCACGAGCAGCGACCGTAGGGAATGCGGTGGTTTTCAAGTAAAATCCCGCGACGCGTGCGGGCGGCAACAATGGTGGACGTAGCTCAGTTGGTAGAGCCCCGGGTTGTGATCCCGGTCGTCGTGGGTTCGAGTCCCATCGTCCACCCCAATCTTTCCTGAGCTACGTCCACCAATAGACAATTGGACGTAGCGGGGCCACGCAGTGGCAGGGTAGA
>JAOUIH010000266.1 GCA_029884165.1 Gammaproteobacteria bacterium
TCAGCCCGACGATTTCCGCCCACAGCAGCGGCTCGGGCCGATTGACGTTTAGCGCGCCACCCGCCCAGCCGTCGAACATGCTGCCGAAGGCCAGGTCCCAGATCACGTAGCCCACGATATACAGCGTGATTGCGCCTGATACGGTGCCTATCCCCAGTCGTTTCGCATCCATCTCGTGTCACTCCCCGCGTACACGTTGCGACCCGCCCGGAACCGCCGTGCACGCGGCAGCTCCCCCAATTTCACAAGCGGATCAAGGATTTCCGAAGCAAGTATAGACCTCATGCGCCCGCCCGTGTGGCCGGTCAGCGGTCGAATGCCTCGATTATCGGGCAGGGCACGCCCCGAGGCGCGCTGGCGCAGTGCGTCAGCAGGCTCTTCAGGCTCCTGGCGATCTGCCGTTGCTCGCGGATGGCGGCTTCGACCTGCGCGAGCTTCTTCGACGCCAGCGCATGGACGCGATGGCGATCCCGAGTGCGGTCCAGCAGCAGGAGCTCCGCGATCTCCGCCAGCGAAAAGCCGCCGTCCTTCAGCCGGCGTATGAACCGGAGCTGCCGCAGGAGCTTCTCGTCGTACTCACGGTAGCTCGTGCTGCGCGGGCCGGGAACCGGCAGCAGTCCCCTGCGCTGGTAATAACGGACCGTTTCCACGCCAACGCCCCCCGCTCGCGCGAACGCCGAAATCGTCATCTTGCGCGTTCCCATCACACCCCCTTGACTCCGTACCATGGTACGGAGTGTAGAGTGCGCCCACCCTGACATTCAATGGAGAGATCTACCATGAATCACGTGAATCACCTGCACCATCACAGCGGACACGGTGACCAGGCGCCGCATCAATCAGCCAAGGCGTCGCTGAACCGGGTCGCCCTGAGCGCCACAGTGCATTGCCTGAGTGGATGTGCGATCGGCGAGGTGGCCGGTATGGTCATCGGCACCGCACTCGGCTGGAGCAACATGGCCACCATCGCCTTGGCCGTCGTCCTCGCGTTCATTTCCGGCTTCGCCCTGACGATGCTGCCGCTGCTCCGGCACCGGTTCTCGCTGCGGCGTGCCCTCGGGCTCGCGCTCGCCGCGGACACGGCTTCCATATCGATCATGGAACTTGTCGACAACACCGTGATGCTGCTGATACCCGGCGCGATGAACGCCGGGCTCGACTCGCTGCTGTTCTGGACGAGCCTGGCCGGTGCGCTGGTGATCGCCGGCATTGCGGCTTTCCCGGTGAATCGATGGCTGATCAGCCGGGGCCAGGGCCACGCGGTAGTGCACGCCCACCACTGACCGGCGAAGGGCGGCGCGGCCGGGGCCCTGGGGCCGCTCTCGCTGGCCTCAGGCGTCCGCCCGCGGGCCGGTCAGTATCGGCCAGTAGGCGATTGAAAAGAGCAGGAACGCGGCGACCCAGCCGAGGCCTGCCAGGTCGATCAGCCCGAGATACCGGTCGGGCAGAAGCGGCCCGAGCACGCGCGCGAACGCAGCCAGGTTCAGCAGCACGTAGGCGGCGACGACGAGCCTCGAGGCGGTGAGCGGCCTCCCCGTGTGACCCAGGGCCACCCGGGTGCTGACGGCGAGGATCATGTTGGCGATCGCGCCGACGGTCAGCGCGTGCAGCGCCGCGCTCGCCGGCAGGCCGAAGCCGAACGCGGCCAGCGCCGTCAGCGCGTAGCCGAGCGGCAGCCACAGGTAGGCGACGTGCAGGACGAGTACCAGCGGCTCGGCCAGCGTCGCGAGGCCGCGCCAGCCCGACAGCCGGACCGCGTGCGCGACAGCGGCGACTCCGGCGCTGGCGCCCAGCACCCCGGCACCGAGGTCGAGACTGGCCGCGAAGCCGGTCGCGGCGGTAGCCGCGACGGCGATGCCGTCGATGACGGGGCGGTTCGACGGCAGCCTTTTTTCGCCGCGCGCGCGCAGCCAGTTGGCCGTGAAACTCGGCGTGATCCGTCCCGCGACGACCGCCACCAGCAGCAGCAGCACGTGGATCAGCAGGTACAGCGCGATCCGGTCCATGCCGGGTGCGATACCGAGGGCCCCCAGGTGATACAGCAGGTTCAGCGTGGCCAACAGCAGGATGACGCCCGCAATCTTGTAGTTGCGGCGGTTCTTCGCGGCGACAACTTCGCGCAGCGCGAGCGAACCAAGCAGGAACGGGAAGACCGCGTCGATCACGGCGACCAACGCGTACGGCAGCCGCGCCGCGCCGAGCATGGCTGCACGCCCGAGCAGCCATGCGAGCACGAGCAGCGCGAGCAGGCCACCGCGTACCGGCGGCCGCCCGGTCCAGGTTGCCACCGCGGTCAGCACGAAACCGGCCACGGCCGCCATCCCGAATCCGACGAGCATCTCGTGGCCGTGCCAGTAGAGCATGGCGGGCGGCACCAGGCCGGCCCCGATGCCGTGCAGGGCCGCGAGCCAGACGCCGACCGCGACGACGGCGAAGAAGCCGTTCAAAAGGAAGAACGGGCGAAACGCATAGCTTAGAAAGTAAGATCCGACGTTCATCTGCCACCAGCCCCGGCTGCGACGGAAGTCTGTTCACTCTAACGCATGGGTGCCCGGACGT
>JAOUIH010000116.1 GCA_029884165.1 Gammaproteobacteria bacterium
CGGCTACAAGGTCGTCACGACGCTGGACTCGAGGCTGCAGAGCGCCGCGAACTACGCGATCCGGAACGGCCTGCTGGAGTTCACGCGCCGCCGCGGGTATCGCGGGCCGATCGGCCGACTGGAGATAGATCCGGAGACGGCGGCGAGGCCCTTTGGAGAATGGCCGGAGGAGCTCCGGATCGCGCTCGAGGACTACGCCAATCCCGGCGTGCTGATCGTCGCGCTGGTGACCGGCCTGCGGGAGAACAATTCGGCGGACATCGTCCTGCAGTCGGGCCAGCGCCTGCTGCTGCCCTGGAGCGGCATCTCCTGGGCCAGGCCGTACATCGACCGCGAAACGACCGGGCCTGCCCCCGGGTCGGTCTCCGACGTGCTGCGGCCGGGCGACATTATCTACGTGATGCCGGTCGTCGGCGGCGGTTATGCCCTCGCGCAGCTGCCGCAGGCCCAGGCCGCTACGGTTTCGCTGGACCCGACGGATGGCGCAATCACGAGTCTCGTCGGTGGATTCGACTTCGGCCTCAGCAAGTTCAATCGTGCTACGCAGTCGGCGCGCCAACCGGGGTCGTCTTTCAAACCCTTCATATATTCGGCGGCCCTGGAGCAGGGCAACACGCCGGCCACGGTGATACTGGACGCGCCGGTGGTCATCAGCTCCTCGGAACTCGAGAGACTCTGGCGGCCCGTCAATTACAGCGGCAGGTTCTACGGCGAACAACGCATGCGTGAAGCGCTGGTCCGCTCGATGAACCTCGCCTCGGTCCGGCTGTTGCTGAACAATACCGGCATCGGCAATGCGATCCGTCACATCGCTCCTTTCGGCTTTGGCGAAGCGGCGCTGCCCCGCAACGGATCGCTGGCGCTGGGCGGCGGCAACGCATCGCCGCTCGATATGGCACAGGCCTATGCGGCGTTTGCAAACGGGGGATACGCGATACGGCCTTACGTCATCGATTCGATATTCGGTCCGGAAGACGAGCTTGTCTATCGTGCCACGCCCGCCGTCGTGTGCCGCCGCTGCGAAGCGCCGGAGGTACAAAGCGACGACTTGCAGCCGCTGCGCGACCCGGCCGGTGCGCGGGCCGCCGTTAGGCGGTTGCGCGACAGCATCGATTATCTCGAGGACGAGGTTGCCGGCTACTACGAGGGGCTGGAAGCCGAGCGCGGCATGTCGCTGGAACAGATGGCGGCGGTCGGCGAGTCCTACCAGCCCGACGCATCGGTAGCGCCCGGGCTGTTCGCTGACGTGCAGCTGGCGCCCCGCATCATTTCGGAGCAGAACGCCTACCTCGTCCAGGACATGATGCGCGACGTCATTCGCCGGGGGACCGGCCGGCGCGCACTGCAGCTGGGCCGGCGCGACCTGTCCGGCAAGACCGGTACGTCGAACGACCGGCGCGATGCCTGGTTTGCCGGCTTTAACGGCGACATGTCGGCGATCGTCTGGGTCGGCTTCGACGATGACCAGCCCCTGGGGCCGGGCGAGGAAGGTTCGCGCACAGCGCTGCCTATCTGGATCGAGTTCGCCCGGCGCGCGCTGAAGGGGGCCCCGGAAAATGCGATGCCGATGCCCGAAGGCATAGTAACGGTGCGAATCTCGAAAGCCACGGGCTGCCCCGCTGACTCCTCGACTCCGTTCGAGGACGTGATGTTCGAGGTATTCCAGGAGGGCCGGGTTCCCGAATGCGAAGCAGTCGACGAGTTGCCGGATATTTTCAATAACGATGAAGATCCGATATTGGACAGCAGTGGAGAACCGAAAGAAGAAAACCTGTTCTGAACCTCGTCGGTTTGGCAGGGTGTTGAAAAACACCCTGCCAGTGCGAGACAAGGATGTCTCGCCCGCGGTCAAGCACGTAAGTGCTTGAACCGTCGGGGAGCGAGTCCGGACATGCGCCGGACTCGCGACGTTGAAAAAGGTCTGGACGACCTTTTTCAACAGCCTGTCAGGGGTCGCGGGAGTTAACGGTTTATGGGCAGGAAATCGGGCAACGGTACGGATCGGGCGCGTACAGTGCTGGCCCAGGAAGCGGCACGCATCATCGTCGAGCAGGGGATCAGCGATTTCCGCCTGGCGAAGCACAAAGCCGCCGAAAGACTGGGCATGAGCGAGCGCGGGTCCCTGCCTGGAAACAGCGAAATAGAGCAGGCTGTCGCCGAGTACCAGCAGCTCTTCCTGGGTGATTCCCACTCGTCCGTGCTGCAGACGATGCGCCACGCCGCTCTCGCGGCGATGGAGTTGCTCGCCGCATTCACACCCCGCGTCGCCGGTGGCGTGCTGCATGGAACGGCCGGCGCGCACTCGCCGGTCGACCTGCACGTCTTTTCAGACAGCGTCGAACAGGTTGCCTTCTGCCTGGAGCGGGGCGGCGTCGTCTACCGGCCGTTCGACCGGCGGCTCAAGAGCCGCCGCGGCCGCAGCGAGTCCTTCGCCGGGCTGCGCTTCCTGCTGATGGAAACGCCGATCGAGGCGACCGTGTTTCCCTTCGACGGGATCCGCCAGGCACCCATCAGCCCGGTGGACGGGCGGCCCATGCGACGCGCGGACGCCCGGATACTGCGCGAGCTACTGGAAAGCTGACGCCGTCGGTCAGCGCTTCGCGATCGGTACGTAATCGCGCTGCGCCGGACCCGTGTACAGCTGGCGCGGCCGGCTGATCTTGGCGTTCGGATCCGTAATCATCTCCTGCCAGTGCGCGACCCAGCCGACCGTGCGGCCTATTGCAAACATCACCGTAAACATCGACGTCGGTATCCCGAGCGCCCGGTAGATGATGCCGGAATAGAAGTCGACATTCGGGTAAAGGTTCTTGTCGATGAAGTAAGGATCCTTCAGGGCCACCTGCTCCAGTTCCAGCGCCAGCTCGAACAGGGGCGAATTCGTATGTCCGAGCTGCTTCAGCACCTTGTGGCACATCTCGCGAATGATCGTGGCGCGCGGATCGAAGTTCTTGTAGACGCGGTGGCCGAAACCCATGAGGCGGAACGGGTCGTCCTTGTCCTTGGCTTTGGCAATGAACTTCTTGATGTTGCCCGCGTTGCCGATCTGCTCGAGCATCCGGAGCACTGCTTCGTTCGCGCCGCCATGCGCGGGGCCCCACAGCGCAGATACACCGGCTGCGATTGCGGAGTACGGGTTTGCACCCGAGCTGCCCGCCATGCGAACCGTCGAGGTCGAACAGTTCTGCTCGTGGTCCGCGTGCAGGATGAACAACAGGTCGAGGGCCTGGGCCGCGACCGAGTCGATCTCGTAAGGCTCTGCAGGCACCGCGAACAGCATGTGCAGCAGGTTCTCCGAAAAGCCGAGGTCATTGCGGGGGTACATGAACGGCTGGCCGACGGACTTCTTGAATGCCGCCGCAGCGATCGTCGGCAGTTTCGCGAGGATCCGGTGGGCGAAGACGTCGCGCGCTTCCGGGTTATTGATGTCCATCGTGTCGTGGTAATAAGCGGACATCGAACCGACGACGGCGGAAAGCATCGCCATCGGGTGCGCGTCGTAGCGGAACCCGTTGAAGAAGCGCAGCATCCCCTCGTTGAGCATGGTGTGCCGCGTGATCGACGTCGCGAACCGGTCCAGCTGTTGCTTGTTCGGCAGGTCGCCGTATAACAGCAGGTAACAGACCTCGATGAAGCTCGAGTGCTCGGCCAGCTGCTCTACCGGGTAGCCCCGATACATCAGGATGCCCTGCTCGCCGTCGATATAGGTGATCTTGCTGTCGCAGCTCCCGGTCGCCACGAAGCCAGGGTCATAGGTAAAGATGCCCTGTTCCTTGTAGAGCTTGGCGATGTCGACGACGGCCGGCCCGACGGTCCCCTCGCGGACCGGCAGTTCCATGGACTTCGATCCGTCCGGAGAGGTCAGCGTGTAGGCTTCTTTGGTCATGATTTTCCTCGAGCGTAGTAGTGCCGCATATCGCCGACGGTAAGCTTGCCGCCGGCGAAACCGCAATCGGTAGAAACCACGGTGTGGACAGCGGTGCAGCGCAAGCGGGCGCGCGGCTGCGCGCCCCGGTACCGCACCGGGAGTGCAGGATACCGGATATCGGGGCAAAAGTTATCCGGCTCGGAGCCGGAGCGTCAATCAGGCGATCGTCAGCGGCGATCAGCGCATGCCGTACTTGCGGCGGAACTTGTCCACGCGACCGCCCGAATCGACGATCTTCTGCTTGCCGGTGTAGAACGGGTGACAGCTCGAGCAGACTTCGACCGCGAGATCCTCACCCAGCGTCGAGCGGGTCGTGAACTCGTTCCCGCAACTACAGGTCACCTTGATTTCCGCGTAGTTGGGATGGATGTCGGCTTTCATCGGGGTCTCCCGTTGAGGGGTACTGCAAAAAAGGGCGCGTAGGATAAAGGGAAGCGCTGCGGGCCGCAAGCCCGGCTGAGTCGCAGCGCGCGGCCGGCGCTGCCTCCGGCCTGGCGGCGGGGACCGACGCAGCGCTTATCCACAAATCCTGTGGATAACTCTGTGGAACAAAATTGAGTCAATGAGCTAAGTCAGGATTTTCTAAGCCCGCACGTTAGAATGACGAAATTATGACCAGAAAGATAATGTTTTTCATATCAATCATTTAAGTGCTCTTTCGCACGGCCCGGCTGAGCTTCGGTGCCTATTGCTCTGGAAAAATAGGCCCGGCTCCCGGCTTGTGCATAAAACCAACAAACGGGGAGCTGTCGACGCGTTCAGGCCGGCGGCAGGAAGGCCGCCTGCAGGTCATTCAGGAAGCGGAGCCCGAGCTCCGTTGGGCGCCAGCGAAGTCCGACCTTTTCGATCAGGCCCTTATGCCGCAGAGCGTCGGCCCGGTCCCGAACGAGGCCCCAGCCGAGGCCGGTCCGCTCCGCGAAGCAGGCCTCCGTGAAGCCGCCGGGCAGTCGCAAGGCGTTCAGCATGAATTCGAACACCCGCTCGTCCGCCGCGGACTCTGCGCCGGACGCCGGCGTCCCGGTCGCCGTGGACTCGATGTAGCCGACCGGGTGAGCCGGATTCTGATAGCGCCAGACGCGGCCTGCGGTATCGGTCAGCTTGCCGTGCGCCCCGGCGCCGACGGCGAGGTAGTCGCCGAAGGTCCAGTAGTTCAGGTTGTGCCGGCAGGCGCGTCCGGCGCGGGCAAATGCCGAGATCTCGTAGCGCTCGTAGCCTGCCTTCGCCAGCAGCTGGAAGCCCTGCTCCTGGATTTCCCAGGCCAGCTCGTCGTCCGGCAGCTCCGCCGGCGGGCGGCTGTGGAAGACGGTGTTCGGTTCGAGCGTCAGCTGGTAGTAGGAGATGTGCTCGGGCGCCAGCGCCAGCGCGCGCTCGACGTCGTCGCGAGCGGCCGCCAGCGTCTGGCCGGGCAGGGCGAACATCAGGTCCAGGTTGATGTTCGTAAAGCCGGCGGCTCGCGCCTCGGCAAACGCGCTCCCGATTTCCGCCGGTCCGTGAATCCGGCCGAGCCGCCTCAATGCGTCCGGATCGAAGCTCTGTGCGCCGAGCGACAGGCGATTGATGCCGGCTTCACGGCAGGCCGCAGGCTGGCCGCGCTCGACGGTTCCGGGGTTGGCTTCCATCGTGATCTCGGCGCCCGGCACGAGATCGAACTCGGACCTTGCGGCCTGGAGAATGTCGCGGATCTCGCTGCCGGTGAACAGGCTCGGGGTACCGCCCCCGATGAAAACGGTCTCGATCGCCCGGCCGGCAGCAGCCGGCGCCCTGGCGGACAGTTCCCGGCCGAGGGCTTCGACGTATCGACCCCTGGGTGGCGCATCGCCGGCCCGATGCGAATTGAAGTCGCAGTAAGGGCACTTGGCGACGCACCAGGGCAGGTGGATATAGAGGGACAGCGGCGGTGGCATGGGACCGGGGCTCAGGCCCGGAATTTCGCGCGGAGCCTGTCGTGCAGCGCGCGCATGGCCTGGCCCCGATGGCTCAGCGCGTTCTTCTCCTCCGCCGTCAGCTCGGCCGATGTGCAGCCGCGACCGGGCACGCGAAACAGCGGGTCATAGCCGAAGCCGCCCGTCCCCTCCTCGGCCGCGGCGATTTCGCCGTGCCAGCTCGCCTCTGTTATGACCGGCTCCGGGTCGTTCTCGTCGCGGACGAATACCGCCGCACAGTGGAAATGGGCGCTGCGGTCACGAACGCCCTCGAGTTCACGGAGCAGCTTGGCGTTGTTGGCCGCGTCGTCTGCAGCGGGGCCTGCGTAGCGAGCCGACCAGACGCCCGGTCGGCCGTCCAGCGCCGCGACCACCAGGCCCGAGTCGTCCGCGATCGCCGGCAGGCCGGTTGCGCGCGCCGCATGCCGGGCTTTCTGGAGCGCGTTTTCCACGAAGGTCGTACCGGTTTCCTCCGGCGGCGCGACTCCGAGGTCCGCCTGCGCGACGACCTCGACGCCGAGGTCGGCCAGCAGGCTGGCGATTTCCCGAAGCTTGCCGCGATTGCCGGTCGCGATGACGATTTTGGTATGCGAGCGCGGCATGCTCTTCCGACCCGTGCTCAGCGTGGCTTGCCTTCGGCCAATGCGGCGGACTGCATAGCAATGATCCGGCCGATGCCCTGTTCGGCCAGCTCGAGCATCCGGTCGAGCTCGTCACGCGTGTAGGCGTGGCCCTCGGCCGTGCCCTGTACCTCGATGTAGCGGCCAGCCTCGTTCATGACGACATTCATGTCCGTCTCCGCCTTGACGTCCTCGGCGTAGTCGAGGTCGAGTACGGGTATCCCGTCGACGATGCCGACCGACACGGCGGCTACCTGTCCGTGCACCGGGTGACGCCTGAGCTGTTGTTCCCTGCAGAGCCGGTCCATTGCGATCCGCAAGGCGACATAGGCGCCGCTGATCGCCGCGGTGCGCGTACCACCGTCCGCCTGCAGTACGTCGCAATCCAGCGTGACGGTACGCTCGCCGAGCGCATCGAGATCCATCGCCGCCCGTAACGATCGGCCGATCAGGCGCTGTATTTCCTGGGTCCGGCCACCCTGCCTGCCGCGCGCCGCCTCGCGGTCGGCCCGCGAGTGCGTGGACCGCGGCAGCATGCCGTACTCGCCGGTCACCCAGCCGCGCCCGGTGCCGCGCAGCCAGCCCGGCACCCGGTTCTCGACGCTTGCGGTACACAGCACGCGGGTGTCGCCGAATTCGGCCAGCACGCTGCCCTCCGCGTGCTTCGTGTAATGGGTCAGGAAGCGAATCGAGCGCAACTCGTCGGCGGCGCGTCCGCTCGGGCGTCCCCTCGATAGATGCGGGGGTTTGCCGGCCGGACCTTTCACGAGGCAATCCAGCGCAGCGCGGTGGCCGTCGTGTTGTCGCTGTAAGGCGCGTTCGTGGCCATCGCCTGCAGGCTCAGGGCCATCAGGTTTTCGGCGAGCGGCTCGCCGGTCGTGCAGATCGTCTTAGCGATCGTATCGTCGCCGACTCCCGACCAGAGCCCGTCCGTACAGGCCAGCAGCACGTCGCCGGGCTCCAGCGCGTGGCGCGCCGTGATCGTCATGTCGGGAACCGGCGCGTCTCCGCCAATGCAACACTCAACGAAATTGCGCATTGGGTGGTCGAGCGCCTCTTCCTCGCTGATCGCACCCTCCTGGATCAGCACCTCGACATGGCTGTGGTCTCGGGACCGCGATACGACGCGGCCGTTGCGCAGGTGATAGATACGACTGTCGCCGATGTGCGCCCAGTAGGTACCGGATTCCTGGATCAGGCAGATCGCGCAGGTTGCGCGCGGCCTGAAATCGACCGGCAGCTCGGCGCCGATTCGCACGACTTCATCGTGCGCGCGCGACAGGGCCATATAGAGGAAGCCCTGCGGATCGAAGACCGGCAGCTGCGTCGAGGTGAACATTTGCTGGATGATCCTAAGGCCGGTTTCCGCGGCTCGCGCGCCGTCCGAATGACCACCCATACCGTCGAATACCAGCATGATGGCGGCGTCTTCGGCCACGACGATGGCGGCCCTGTCCTGGTTGTCCTGCCGATCGCCGACGGCGGATACCTTGGCGTATTCGATTTCCATGGGGCGATGCTGTCTTCTTGTTCAGTCACATTCCGGGCTGGCCGCTGGCGGCGCGCCGGGCTTAAAATGCCTGCCGTCCCGGAAACACGTCCCGATCGGCATATTCCGGAGTATGCCTTGCGCCCCGGCGGCGCATCCGTGATCTGCACGCCGGATTTTCAAACGAACGGCCTGACACAAGGGTTGCGCATGTTACACAGTATGACAGGCTTTGCACGGAGTATTGCCGAAACGGCCTCTGGGACCCTGACCTGCGAACTTCGGGCCGTGAATCACAGATACCTCGACGTGCAGTTTCGGCTGCCCGAGGAACTCCGCGCCCTCGAAACGGAGTTTCGCCAACAGGTAAGCTCCTCGCTCGGGCGCGGCAAAGTCGAATGCACGCTGCACCTGCGGCGAGCCGCCGGCGGCGAGTCAGAGATCCCGGTCAACGAAGCCCTGATCCGGCAGGTCGCCGCGCGACTGCGGGATATCTCCACTCTGTTGCCCGATGCCCGGGGTGTCGATCCGATCGACGTGCTGCGCTGGCCAGGCGTTATCGTCGAGGCAGAGATCGACGCCGAACCGCTCGCGGGCGAGGCGCGCCGCGTACTGGCCGAAGCGCTGGACGCGCTCGTCGCGATGCGCCGCAGCGAGGGCGAGCGTATTGCTGCGATGCTGGGCGGCCGGCTCGACGACATTGGTCGAATTGCACGCTCCGTCCGCCAGCGCATGCCCGAGGTGCTCGCCGGCGCACGCCAGAAGCAGAGAGACAGGCTCGACAAGCTGGACGTCAGCGCCGACCCCGGGCGGCTCGAGGCGGAGCTGGCGCTGATCGCCCAGAAGCTGGACGTCGACGAGGAGCTGGATCGGCTGGAGAGCCACGTCGCCGAAATCGGCGATGCGCTGGCCGGCAAGGAACCGGTCGGTCGCCGGCTGGACTTCCTGATGCAGGAGCTGAATCGGGAGGCGAACACCCTGGGGTCCAAGTCGGGCGACACCGAAACGACACGGGCGGCGGTCGATCTGAAAGTGCTGATCGAGCAAATGCGCGAACAGATCCAGAACGTCGAATAAATCCTCGCTCCCCTCGCCCATTATGTCAGCCGCCAAGAAAGCCAGCCTTTTCGTCATCGCCGCGCCTTCCGGCGCGGGCAAGACGACGCTCGTCAAGGCGATCGTCGCCCGTCACCCGGAGCTGCGTTTTTCGATTTCCTACACGACCCGGAAGCAGCGCCCCAACGAACAGCATGGCCGCGATTACTTTTTCGTCGACGAGGCGGAATTCCTGCGGCTCCGGGAGCGCGGCGAGCTGCTGGAATCGGCGCTCGTGTTCGACAACTATTACGGCACCAGCCGCTCCCAGGTCGAGGCCTGCCTGGCGCAGGGGCTCGATGTGATCCTCGAGATCGACTGGCAGGGCGCCCGCCAGGTCCGGGGCGCAATGCCGGCGTGCATCTCGATTTTCATCCTGCCGCCGTCTCGCGGGGAGCTCGAGCGGCGTCTGCGCGGCCGCAAGACCGACAGCGAGGAGGTCATCGAACGCCGCCTGAGGGATGCCGTGTCCGACATGGGTCACTGGCGGGAATTCGACCATTGCATCATCAACGACAACCTCGACCTGGCGGTACTGGAACTCGAGGCCGTCCTGGCCGGGGCCGGCGACGAATGCCGCTGTGACGACCCGGCCCGGCAGCGGCGAATCGCCGAAATACTGGCCTAAGACGGGGGTACTCCAGTAGACTGGTGGGTCTTGATTTTGCAGGGCGGCTTTGCCGCCACATCGGAGTACCGCGGAACATGGCCAGAATCACCGTCGAGGATTGTCTCGACAACATCGACAACATTTTCGAACTCGTGCTGGTTGCAGCGAAACGGGCCCGCCGCAT
>JAOUIH010000117.1 GCA_029884165.1 Gammaproteobacteria bacterium
GTCAGGGTGCCGGGCGAAAGCTGCAGGGGCATTGGTCGCCGATCGATCGCGGCGTCGTATGGCGAGCCAGGCAGGGTCGGACCGTTGCCCGTCTTTGCGTGCCGCGCCTGCCGGGCGCCAGTACGTTCAGGCCTCGAGTGCCTGCCACAACGTGTGTGGCGTGACCGGCATGTCGACATGCCGGATGCCGCGCGGGGCGAGGGCATCGAGAACGGCGCTGACCAGCGCCGGTGCCGCGCCGACCGTGCCGGCCTCCCCGGCACCCTTGATGCCGAGCGGGTTGCGCGGGGACGGCACCTCCTGGAAACGGAAGTCGATGCCCGGCACCCAGTCCGCCCGAGGCATCGAGTAGTCGGTAAAGGACGCGGTCAGCAGCTGGCCGCTATCCGGGTCGTAGATCGCGTACTCGCCGCAGGCCTGCCCGAGGCCCTGGGCGACGCCACCCATGATCTGGCCTTCGAGTATCAACGGGTTGACGACGGTGCCGACGTCGTCTTCGACCGTGTAGCGCAGGATCTCGAGCGTGCCGGTCTCGGGATCGATTTCGACCTCGCAGACGTGGCATCCGTTCGGAAAGGTGCCCGCCTCCGGCGTGAATTCCCGGTTCGTCCTGAGCCCCGCCTCGACGCCTTCCGGCAAAGGGCGGCCGGCGTAGGTCGACCTGGCGACCTCGGCGATCGTCGTCGACCGATCGGTGCCGACGACGCGGAATACGCCCTGGCCGAACTCGATGTCCACTTCGGCGGCTTCGAGCAACTCCGCGGCCATCCGCCGTCCCCGATCTATGACGGCCTCCACCGTGCGGTACAGGGCGGATCCGCCGATAGCCATCGAGCGCGAGCCGCCGGTGCCCTGCCCGGTGGGTACCAGCTTCGTATCGCCCTGGACGATGTCGATGTCGTCGATCGGTACGCCGAGGCCGGCGGCCACCATCTGGGCGAAGCTGGTCTCGTGGCCCTGGCCGGAGGCCTGTGTTCCGATCAGCACCGTCACGCGCCCGTCCGGTTCGAAGCGTATGTGCGTGTCCTCGCTGCCCATCGCCGAGCAGATTTCGACGTAGTAGGAGAGGCCGATGCCGCGGAGCCTGCCGCGCGCGGCGCTGATCGCGCGCCGGGTCTCGAAATCGGCCCAGCCGGCACGTGCGAGCGCGAGGTCCATCAGGCGCGCGTAGTCGCCGGAGTCATACGCCTGCCCGGTCACGGTCCGGTAGGGAAACTGCGCGGGCCTGATGAAATTCCGGCGCCGGATTTCGTCCCGCGGGATGCCGAGCTTGCGCGCGGCGGCATCGACGAGGCGCTCGATCAGGTAGGCGGCCTCCGGGCGTCCCGCGCCGCGGTAGGCGTCGACGGGCACCGTGTTCGTGAATGCCATCGTCACGTCGACGTACGCGACCGGTATGTCGTAGCAGCCGGTGCTCATGAACGCGCCGAACCAGGGGATGATCGGGCCGACCTGTGAGCAATAGGCGCCGGCGTTACCGACGATCGATGCGCGCAGCGCGAGGAAGCGTCCATCGTCATCCAGTGCCAGGCTGGCGCGGCTCGCGTGATCGCGGCCGTGCAGGTCCGACAGGAAGCTCTCACCACGTTCGCCGATCCACTTGACGGGGCGGCCGATGAGTTTGGCGGCATAGACGGCCACCACCGTTTCGCACTGCAGGAAGAACTTCAGCCCGAACGCGCCGCCGACGTCCGGGCAGATGACCCGTAGCTTGTCGGCGTCCAGGTCGACGCAGGCCAGGATCCGGTCGCGCAGCGCATGCACGCTCTGGCAGCCGAGGTAGACCGTCATCTCGCCGCTCGGCGCATCGAAGCTCGCAATGCAGCCCCTGGGTTCCATTGCGGTCGGCGCCAGCCGGTTGTTGATGATCTCGACATCGACGACGTGTGCGGCATTTGCGAACGCCTTTTCCGTGGCGTCCCGGTCGCCGTGCTCCAGCGTGCCGAAACGATTGCCCGCGACTTCGTCGTGCACCAGGGGGGCGCCTTCGCGCAACGCGTCCGTCGGCGTCACGGCGACGGGGAACTCCTCGATCTCGAACACGATCAGTTCCGCCGCATCCTTCGCGGCGGCGATCGACTCGGCCACGATACCCGCGACCGGTTCCCCCACGTAGCGCACGCGCTCGCGAGCGAGCGGAGGCTGCTTGCGCGCCGGCCGCGCCGGAGTGAGCGAACTCGGTGGCATGTCCGCGCCCGGGATGTCGCGCACGCCGCCGGCTTCGAGGTCCGCGCTCGTCAGGACCGCGATGACGCCGGGCGCCTGCGTCGCGTCCTCGACGTCGAGCCGCGTGATGCGGCCGTGCGCGTACGGCGAGCGAAACAGGTACAGGCAGGCCTGTCCCTCGAGCGTAATGTCGTCCGTGTAGCGCCCGGTCCCGGTTAGAAACCGCGCGTCCTCCCTGCGCCGCAACGCCTGCCCCGTGCCGAAAATACCCATGCTGCGTTTGCCTCGTATCCGCGTGGCGGAACCGGCATTGTGCGGGTGGCTTCGGGCCATTTCAATTTTCGTGCCTGCCCGCGCCGCCGGCCTGCCGGGTCACGGGACGATCGGATCGCCGGCTCGGGTTTCGACGCAGGCGGTGCATGGCCCCGCTACCCGACCAACTTCCACTCCGTTACTTTCGGCTGCAGGTCGCTCTCGTGTTCCCTGCCGCATCGTTTCGGATAACGCATTCCGTCGTGATAATTTGGACCCGCTCTGCTAGATTGGCGCCTGTTCCGACGTTGGGAGTGCTGGATGACGCCCGAGAACCGAGCCGCTTACTGGCGTGCCAACCTGCGGCTGGTTGCGTGCTGCATGCTCGTCTGGTTTCTTTGTTCCTACGTGTGCGGAATCCTGTTCGTCGACGAGTTGAATCGGATACGGATCGGGGGATTCAAACTCGGATTCTGGTTCGCTCAGCAGGGTTCCATCTACGTCTTCGTTGCGCTGATCTTCTTCTATGCCTGGCGCATGAACCGGATCGACCAGAAGTACGACGTGCACGAAGACTGAGCCGCGGATGGAACTGAAGACGCTCACCTACCTGGTCGTCGGCGCGAGTTTCGCGCTGTATATCGGCATTGCAATCTGGTCGCGCGCGCACAGCACCGGAGATTTCTATATCGCCGGCAAGACGGTTTCGCCGATCGCCAACGGTATGGCGACGGCCGCCGACTGGATGAGCGCCGCATCGTTCATCTCGATGGCCGGCCTGATCGCATTCCTCGGTTACGACGGGTCCGTGTACCTGATGGGCTGGACCGGCGGTTACGTACTGCTTGCCTTGTTCCTCGCACCCTACCTGCGCAAGTTCGGGAAGTTCACGGTGCCCGAATTCATCGCGGAGCGGTACTACTCGCGCACTGCGCGAATCGTTGCCGTGATCTGCCTGATCTTCGTCTCGTTCACCTACGTGGCGGGCCAGATGCGCGGCGTCGGCATCGTCTTCTCGCGTTTCCTGGAGGTCGACCTGACGGTCGGGTTGCTGGTCGGCATGGGAGTCGTTTTCGTTTATGCGGTGCTCGGCGGCATGAAGGGGATTACCTACACGCAGGTTGCGCAGTACTGCGTGCTGATCTTCGCTTACACCGTGCCGGCCATATTCATCGCGATCCAGATCACCGGCAATCCGCTGCCCCAGATGGCGTTCGGCGCCGAGGTTGGCAATACCGGCGTCAGCCTGCTCGACAAGCTCGACGACATAGTGACTGCCCTCGGTTTCAACCAGTACACGAGCGGCACCAAGAGCACGATCGATGTCTTCTGTATCACGCTCGCGCTGATGGTTGGGACGGCCGGCCTGCCGCACGTCATCGTTCGCTTCTTTACTGTCCCGAAGGTGCGCGATGCGCGCAGCTCGGCGGGCTATGCGCTGCTGTTCATAGCGATCCTCTACACGACGGCGCCGGCGGTCGGCGCGATGGCCCGCTACAACCTGGTCAACACGGTCCAGCCCGGCGAGATCGGCTCGACCGACGGGAATATCGCCTACGCCGAGCGGCCGGAGTGGTTCGAGACCTGGGAGCGTACGGGCCTGCTGAAGTTCGAGGACAGGAACGGGGACGGCCGCGTGCAGTACTACAACGACGGAAACCCGGCGTACGCGTCGACCGCGGCATCCTATGGCTGGCAGGGCAACGAACTCACGGTCGACAACGACATCATGGTGCTCGCCAATCCCGAGATCGCCGACCTGCCGAACTGGGTGGTCGCCCTGGTTGCCGCCGGGGGAATCGCCGCGGCGCTCTCGACTGCCGCGGGCCTGCTGCTCGTGATATCGGCCGCGATCTCGCACGACATCATCAAGGGCATCGTCGTGCCGGAGATTTCCGAGAAGAACGAACTCCTCGCCGGCCGCATCGCCGCGGCCTTCGCGATCCTCATAGCCGGCTACCTGGGGTTCGACCCGCCCGGCTGGGTTGCACAGGTCGTCGCGTTCGCATTCGGCCTTGCGGCCGCCTCGCTGTTTCCCGTGATCCTGCTCGGCATCTTCTTCAAGCGCATCAACAAGGAAGGCGCCATCGCCGGCATGTTGAGCGGGCTCCTGTTCACCTACGGCTATATCGAGTACTTCAAGGGATTGTTCCTGAAGTGGGCGGGAGCGCCCTGGGGCGAAAATGTCACGGCCAACTGGCTGTTCGGGATTTCGCCGGAGGGCATCGGCGTCGTCGGCATGATGCTGAGCTTCCTCGTCGCGTTCGCCGTGAGCTACTCGACGGCGCCTCCGCCGGAGCGCATCCAGCACATGGTCGAGAACATACGCGTGCCGCGAGCTCAATGAGCCGATTCGCCCGACGATGAGCCACGCACACGCCAGCGAGGCCGGCAACATAAGGCCAGTACGAATCGCCTTCCTGATCACGGCCCTGTTCACCGTCGTGGAGGCGGTAGGCGGGCTCCTGACGAATTCGCTGGCACTGATCGCCGACGCGGGCCATATGCTGACGGATTCGATGGCGCTCGGACTCGCGCTGCTCGCCTTCCGCGTCAGTTCGCGGCCCGCGGATACGCTGCGGAGCTACGGCTACCATCGATTCCAGATCCTCGCCGCCTTCGTCAACGGGCTTGCGCTCATCGGTATCGTGCTGTGGATCCTCGTCGAAGCGGTGCAGCGTTTCCAGTCGCCACCGGAGGTTCGCGGTCTCGCGATGATGTACATCGCCCTGGCCGGTCTCGTCGTCAATGTTGTTTCATTTCTGGTGCTGCATAGCGGCGATCGTGACAACCTCAACATCCAGGGCGCCGCGCTGCACGTGCTCGGGGACCTGCTGGGGTCTGTCGCTGCGATCGCCGCTGCCGTGGTCATCCTGTGGACCGGCTGGATGCCGATCGACCCGATCCTGTCCGTCGCGGTCGCGCTGCTGGTGCTCCGCAGCGCGCTGGTCATCGTCCGCAAGAGTGCGCATATCCTGCTCGAAGGCGCACCGGAATGGTTCGACGTGGATGAGATGAAGACACGGGTGATGCGCGCGGTGCCGGAGGTCAGCGACGTCCATCACGTGCACGTGTGGGGCCTGACGCAGCAGCGATTGATGCTGACGATGCACGTCGTCCTGAAAGCGCAGGGACCGGACAACACCGGCACGCTGCGCGCCATCAAGAACCTGCTGTCGGCCGACTACGGAATCGAGCATACGACCATCGAGGTCGAGTCGGACGACTGCGCCGACCATGTGCACTGAGGCCGACGGCTGCTCTCTATTTGCGATCGTCGGGGTGCACGATACCGATGTAGGGCAGGGTGCGGTCGCGCTCCGCGTAGTCCAGGCCGTAACCGACCACCCACTCGTCGGGGATGCTGAAACCGATGTAATCGAGATCGACCTCGACTTCGGCACGGTCGGCCTTGTGTAGCAGGGCGCAGCTGCGCACGGACGCCGGCCGATGCGACTTCATCATGCCGACGAGGTATTTCAGCGTATGCCCGGTGTCGACGATGTCCTCGACGATCAGCACATGGCGTCCCTCGATATTGCCGCGTACGTCCATGACCAGGCGCACGGCGCCGCTATGCCGGCTGCCGCTGCCGTAACTGGATACCGCGATGAATTCGATCGTGCGCGGGATCGTAAGCCTGCGCGACAGGTCGGCGAGGAAGATGAACGAGCCCTTCAATACGCCGACCAGGACGAGCGAGCCCTTGTCCGCATAGTCGTGTGAAATTTCCGCGGCCAGCTCGTCGACGCGTTGCGCGATTTGCGCCTCGCTGATCATCACATCGGGCTTCGTACTCGTCACTGGCGGCTCCGGCCGGTTGTTACACAGAGCCGCTAATCTAGCAGATGACGGGCGCCGGCGCGCTTCAGCGGATCGGGAACCCGGCCCGGGTCAGGCGGCTCGCGCTCGCGTCGTAGTCGTCCTTGTTTTCGTAGGTCAGTATGACCTCGAATCGGCCCGTGCCGCGCCGGAACCAGTCGAGACGCACGTCCGGCGCTTTTGCCTCCATGCCCTCGATGAAGGCCGCGGCGCGATACGGCTCTCCGAAGCTCAGCAGCGGGGTGCGGCCGAGTTCCGAGTACAGGCTGCTCGGCACGTTGCTGCCGGGCCGGTCACCGACCACGTAGTCGAGGTGGCGGTAAATGTAAGCGCTGTACCATGCCGCGCCTTCCGGAATGATGTTCGCGCGCTGCGGGATGCGTCCGGGACCGTAGTTGTAAGCCGCGAGCGCGAGGTGCAGGTCGCCGTCGTAATGCTGCAGAAGCTCGCGCAGGTAGCGCGCGCCGGCATCGATGTTGGTGCAGGGATCGTAGAGGTCGGACAGGCGAAATATGCCGAGGTGCTTCGCCGTGTCCGGCCAGAGTATCTGCATAACGCCGTGTGCGTTGGCCTTGGAACGCGCACGGGCGTCGAAGTCGCTCTCGCCGCGGGCGACCGCGAGGAGCAGGGTTTCCGGCAGCTCGTAGGCGAGCGCCGCGGCACGAAAGCAGTTCGAATGCGGAAAGCGGTACCTCGGCTCGGCCGCGGCGCCCGAATGCAGGTAGTCCTGCCAGGCCTGCCTGGGGTCGGTCAGCGTTCGCGCGGCGGCGCTCGCTGCCAGCACGGCAGAGGCCAGCATGGCGAGCAGCGCCGCGCGCCCGGCCGTCATCGGGGCGCGTCCCCGAGTTCCAGTCCGGTCACCGTGGCGATCCGCTCCAGCTTGTCCCGGCGCTCCGCATCGTCGCTGTACGCGAACGCCACCTGGTAGGCGCCGGCCTTGAGCTTGACGACCCGGTAGTCGAGGCCCGTCGTCCGTTCCAGCTGGCGCACGAAACCTTCGGCGGCGACCTTGCTGCGAAACGGGTTCCAGATGGCCTGCCATGCCGGTTCCGGGGGTGGAGTCTCGTCCGCGGCAACGGTGAACGATTCGGGTGATCCTGCCGGGGGTCCGTCGGCGACCGGCTTCGGCTCCACGGCGGACACTTCCTCGGCCGGCGCCGCCGGACCGACTGCCAGCGGCGCGTCGATCGGGCCAGGCGGTTCGAGCGGCAGTTCGGCCTGCGGGGTTTCCTGCCCCGGCGTGTGGCGTTTCTCCTTCAGCTTGCGTATCGCTTCTTCGTAGCGTTCGGCTGCCTCCGGCTCGTCGTCCAGGTGAAACTCCGGCGTGCCGACCATGACGACGATTGCGACGATCGAGATCGCCGAGCCGATGACGAAACCTGCCAGTCTGAACATCGCCCGGGCGCCTCAGTAGATCTCGCGCACGCTGAGCGCGCGCCAGTCGACGTCGTCCTGCCAGCGGGCGAGGTCGCCGGCGAACTCGTTGAACCAGCGATCCAGTTGCCGGCCTGCGAAGCCCACGCGCAGCGAATCGGAGCAGCGCTGAGGCAGGCGGTCCAGGATCGCGGCGAGCTCGCGCGCTGCGCGGCTGTCGCTCACAGCGATCGCGTAAAAGGTCTCGGCGCCAGGATCAAGCGCCCACTCGGCCTGCGGCGTCCAGGTATCTCCGCCGAATTCGCCGGGCAGGGACAGGTGCAGCGGCTCGCCGGCGCGGGCGATGCGAGCGGTGGTCCGGTCGCGGCACGCGCGGTCACCCAGGCGGACGAGGCCATGGTTCGGCTGGTGATTCAGAAGGAATACGACAGCGTCCTGGCGGGTCTCGAGCTCGAGCGCAACGCAGCCCGCGGAGACGTGATCTGTGCGCCAGGAGGCGTAGGCTGGCCTTCCTGCGTCGCAGGAGCTGCCGTTGCCGAGGCGGACCAGGCGGACGCCTTCGAGCAGGTCGCCCTGTGCAAGCGCGACCGAAGCGGTGGCGGGCACCGGGCCTGGCGCCGGTGCCCCGGTCGGCCTCTCGATGTAGGCGCTGACGCTGATCGGCAGGAGCTCCGGGTCCTGGCCCGTCGGCACGACGCGCAGCCAGTACTGGTACAGGGTGCCGTCGACGCGGTGGGCGCTCGCCTCGAGGCGGGCGGTCGCCTCCGCGGAAGTCCGCGCGAAGCGCAGCATACCGGCGTTCGCGACGTTATCGCTGACGAGTTCCGCGACGCGGCCCGGATCGTTGCCGGACTCATGGTCTCCCGCCGGCGCGAAGACGTACTCCCCGGAAACCTGCCGCATCAGGGCGCAGCTGAGCTCCAGCGCGAGTCTTGCGGCCATCCTGTCCATCTGCGTCCCGTCGAACGGAACGTCCCGCTCGCCGAGGAACGAGCGGTCCGCCATGGGTGTCTGCAGGGCGCGGCGCTCGTGCGCGTTCAGCGTGCCGCGCCACTCGAGCCCGAAACCGGATACCCAGCGCTGCTCGGCAACGTCGAGTGCCCGCACGGCAACGTGCAGTCCATCGGCGCCCAGCGCGGCCACTTCTATACCGATGTAAAAGTCAGCCTCTGCGGCACCGCAGTCGTGCCCGTTCAGCGGGCCGGCGCGATGTGCGGCCGGCTCGTCCGGCCGCCACGCGACAATCAGCCCCGGCGTATCGACCGCATCGGCAGCCAGCCGGTCTCTGAGCCCCAGGGCGAGGGCATTGCTGCTGGCGGCGGGATTGTCGCCCCGGAGTACCACGAAACGCAGCACGGCGTCCTTGAACAACGGCAAGGCAGACAGCTGTCCCGTCAGGTACGGCGACAGCTCCCGGCCGACCCAGTCCTCGAGCGTTGCCGGTCTTGCGCCTGCGCCCACCGGCAGCGCGGCGACGCACAGTGCGAGGAGCATCGCGAGCCTCGTGCGGAGCCGTGCGCGCATCGCCTCAGCCCTCCCGTCTCAGGCGGCCGTCGGCGCTGATGACCAGCGCGCCGCCCTCGTACTCGCGGAGGTAGCGGTCGAGGTCGCGCGACATCTGCGCGGGCAGGGTGACGCCCCAGACGACGCCGTCGCCAGGACGGGCGCCGCTGCGTTTCAAGGCCGCGCTGACCTCCGGCGGAACCGTCGCCGCGTCCATTTCGTGATATTGGGCCGGCGTCGACGCTTTCCAGAAACTCGGCTGGCCACCGTCCATGCTCATGCGCAGCGCATTGCCGCCGGCGAGGATCGCATACAGCCCGATCTCGTGGCGCGCGACCAGCCGGCCGAGTGCGTGATCCGATTCGAAACTGAGCGTAAAGCCCTTGCTCGGCTCTGCCGCAGGCGGCGGTGCCGGCGGCGGCTCTGCGGCCCTGGTCACGGCCTGCGCCGCTGGCTCGCGCGGCGCGGGCGGAGGCGGCCGGTCCTCGGGGCGGAGGCGGATCGGCTCCGGCACCGCAACGGGCCGAGGTTCCGGGCGCGCAGCGGCGACGGGCTGCGGCGGTTCGGGTTCGCTCACGGGTGCCGGTTCCGCGGCGGCGACAGGCGCCGGGGCCTCGGTGAGGTCGGGCGGCAAGGCAGGCGCGGTCGGCGGGATACTCTGGACCAGTGCGAAAATCGCCACGAGGCAAAGCGACAGTATCGCCATGAAACGCATGACGTCGGTCTGC
>JAOUIH010000267.1 GCA_029884165.1 Gammaproteobacteria bacterium
CGACCAGATGGGGGCCGAGACGCTGCTCGGCCACGGCGATATGCTTTACCTGCCGCCCGGCACCTCGGTGCCGATCCGGGTTCACGGGGCGTTTGTCGCCGATCACGAAGTGCATGCCGTCGTGCGGAACCTGAAAAAAGGCAGCCAGCCTCGCTACGTCGATGAAATCTTGCAGGCTCCCACGGGTCCAACTCCCGGATTGACCGGCATAGACATGCCGGAGATCGACGGCGTGGATGCGGAACAGGACCCGTTGTATGACCAGGCAGTGCAGATCGTCATCGAAACCCGCAAGGCGTCCATTTCGGGCGTCCAGCGTCGGCTCAAGATCGGCTACAACCGGGCAGCCCGGATGGTTGAATCGATGGAGCTGGCCGGCCTCGTCGGCCCCCTGCAGCCGAACGGGTCACGCGAGATCCTCGCCCCGCCGCCAGCCGAGGACTGAAGCGTGATAGCAAAGCCGAAAGCATGCGTGGCAGCAGCCTGGTTGCTGCTGGCCGCACCAATCACCGCCTCGGCGGATGCCGTGGACGAGGGCAGGCGCCTTCTCGATGAGTTCCTGACCGGCGTCCAGTCGCTGTCGGCGCGCTTCGAGCAGTCGCTGGTCGATGCGGACGACGTCGTGATCGAGGAGTCCGTCGGCACCATGCACATCGTCCGTCCCGGCCAGTTTCGCTGGGCTTACACGGAGCCCTACGAGCAGTTGCTGATAGCCGACGGCCTGAACGTGTGGAGCTACGATGTCGACCTTGCCCAGGTTACCGTGAAGCCGCAGCGGGATGTCCTGCAGAACACGCCGGCGCTGCTGCTTAGTGGAACAGCGGACGTCATGGACCAGTTCGATGTCATCGACGGCTTCGAGGATCGCGGTACCGTGTGGCTGCGAATGCGCCCGCGCAGTACCGAGCACGGCTTCAGTACGGTCGAGATGGGTTTCAGCGACGGCCGGCTGGACCGCATGATCTTCACCGACAGCCTGGGGCAGTCGACCCTGATCGCGCTCTTCGATCTGCACATAAATGAACCGACGGATGTCGAATTGTTCCGTTTCGTTCCTCCCGAGGATGCCGATGTCGTCGGCAAGCCGGCGGTCGCAGCGAACATCCCCTAGATGCTGCCGCTGCGCTACACGCGACGCTGGCAGCTTGCCGGTGCACTGTTCCTGCTGATCGTACTGGGCGCGACGCTGATGCCGGCCTGGTGGTTCTGGTCCGAGCTGCCGCGCGCGGCGCTTTTCGCCGCAGACAAGTGGCTGCATGGCATCACGTTTGCGCTGCTCGCGATCTGGTTTTCTGGGCAATACGCGCGCCGTTCGTATTGGCGAATTGCCCTCGGGCTCATCGTGTTCGGTCTCCTGATCGAATTTTGTCAGCGCATGGTTTCCTATCGGACGGCCGAATTCGCGGACCTGGTCGCGGACATCGCAGGCATCTTCGCCGGCCTCGCCATCGGGGCGCTGGGCGCCGGTGGCTGGAGCCTGCGTTTCGAGCACTGGCTGGCGGCAGAGCGACACAGTTGAAAGCGGAATGAGAGACCTGTTCGCCAGCGACGGGCAGCAAGGCAGAGCCCCTGGGCAGCCGCTCGCGGATCGCATGCGCCCGGCTTCGCTCGATGAGTTCTTCGGGCAGGAGCATCTGCTCGCAGCGGGCAAGCCGCTGCGCCGTGCCATCGAACAGGGCAGGGCGCATTCGATGGTCTTCTGGGGTCCGCCGGGCACCGGCAAGACAACGCTGGCGCGCCTGATCGCCGCGACCACCGAGTCCCATTTCATCGCCTTGTCCGCCGTTATGGCGGGCGTGAAAGACATTCGCGCGGCCGTGGACGAGGCGCGCAGCATTCGGGCGACCAGCGGCCGATCGACGGTACTGTTCCTCGACGAGGTGCACCGTTTCAACAAGTCGCAGCAGGATGCGTTCCTGCCGTTCGTCGAGGACGGCACGCTGACCTTCATCGGTGCAACCACCGAAAATCCCTCCTTCGAACTCAATAACGCGCTGCTGTCTCGGGCCAGGGTCTACGTGCTGAAGGCGCTGGAGCCGGATGCGCTCGCCGGCATCCTGCAGAGGGCGCTGGCCGACCCCGAACGCGGGCTGGCCGGCGTGGAGGCGGAACCGGATGCGCTGGAACTCATTGCACTGGCGGCGGACGGTGACGCGCGGCGGGCACTGAACCTGCTGGAGCTTGCCGCCGACCTCGCGACGGCCGGCGGCGATACGGGCGTCGTCAAGCTGGAGCACGCCGAGGAAGTTGCGCAGGGCAGCCGCCGCCGATTCGACAAGCAGGGCGAGTATTTCTACGACCAGATATCGGCCCTGCACAAATCCATACGTGGCTCGGATCCCGATGCGTCGCTCTACTGGCTGATGCGCATGCTGGACGGAGGTTGCGAGCCCTTGTACATCGCGCGTCGAATGATCCGCGTCGCATCGGAGGACATCGGTAACGCCGATCCCCGCGCGCTGGGTATCTGCCTCGACGCATGGGACGCGCTCGAGCGGCTCGGCAGCCCCGAGGGCGAGCTGGCGCT
>JAOUIH010000268.1 GCA_029884165.1 Gammaproteobacteria bacterium
AATAGCGTCGTTTTCTCGGCAGGGCGGCAAGAGCCTGTCCGTTCCGAGCCGGTCCCCGGACTCGCAAATCGGCCCCACGACCGTGACCGTTTCCGTCGCCGCCTCGCCCCAGCGACTGAGGTTCGCGATGTCGTGCCAGGCGTTGTACAGGGCCGGCCGGATCAGCGCGTTCATACCCGCGGCGACGCCGACGTACTTCCGCGTACCCTTACCCTTGGTCTGGGTCACGTGGGTCAACAGGATGCCGGCTTCGGACACGAAATAACGGCCGGGCTCCAGCCAGAACCGGTAACCGGGATGCCGGGCTTTTACGGCAGCCAGGGCCGCGTCCAGGCCCACCAGGTCGAAAGCCGGCTCGTCGGCGCGTGCGGGTACGCCGAGGCCGCCTCCCACGTCGATGACCTGCGCGGACGGGAATCGATCTGCAACCGCGACCAGTTGCTCGGCGACCCGGCCCCAGTTCTCCGAAATCGGAATTCCGCTCCCGATGTGCGCATGGATTCCAATGACCTCCGCAGCGCAGCGGTCGATCAGCGAGACCAGTTCGTCCGCCTCGAAAAGCGGAATGCCGAACTTCGAATGCTCGCCCGCGGTCTTGACGTGATCGTGATGTCCGTGCCCCTTGCCGGGATCGAGCCGGACAAAAAGCCGACGGCCGCGGAACAGCTCCGGCCAGGCTTGCAGCGGATACAGGTTGTCGAGCGTTACCTGGACGTCGTGCGTCATCGCCCAGGCGTAGTCTTCGCGGGGCGCGAAATTCGGCGTAAACAATATTCGCCTGCTGTCGAGGCCCCGCACGGTCGCGCGCAGGTGCTCGATCTCGCCAGGCGAAACGCATTCGAAATCAACGCCCAGTTCCGCCAGCAGGCGGAGCACCTGCGGATTGAAGTTTGCCTTCATCGAGTACAGCAGGCGATCGATCGACCTGAGGCCGCGCAGTCTCGCCACGGCCGAGCGAATCACGGCGCTGTCGTACACGTAGGCATTGAGATGATCCCTCGCCAGGTCGAGCAACTCGTCGCGCCGCGAGACCCACCAGGGCGCGCGATCGACCTGTTCTGCCCGTGCACTGACGCTTTCCTGTTGCCCCACTGACACGAGCCTCGGTCCTCGTTGACATGAAACAAAAAAAACCCGCCCGGAGACTCTCCGCGCGGGCTCGATGACGACGGTCGGTTCTGTCTTGTTATTACAGGACCGTCGCCCGTCGCACCCGCGCACCTCTGGCGCGCCTTTTGGTTTTACCTGTTCTTCGGCACCGAGCTAGGCGAGTGCCGGGCACATTACGCGGGTGCTGTGCAAATTCTGTCGTGCAGTTAAACCGAGAGGCCGCGGCAGGTCAAGCCCCTCCGCTTGCGCCGTCGTCCCATGGCGGAGCCGTCGTGATTGCACCGCGTGACGCAGACTCGACCTGCGCACGGTACTTCGCCAGGAGACCGCCTGTCACGTCGGACGGCGGCCGCCGCCAGGCCTTGCGGCGTTCGCGCAGGGTCGCATCATCGACTGCCAGGTCGATGCGACGCGTTTCCGCATCGATCGTGATGCGATCGCCGTCTTCGACGAGCGCCAGGGGACCGCCGACCGCCGCCTCCGGCGTCACGTGACCGACGACGAAACCGTGGCTCCCTCCCGAAAAACGCCCGTCCGTGATCAATGCGACGTCGGCCCCGAGGCCCCTGCCCATGATGGCGCCGGTCGGGCTCAGCATTTCGCGCATACCGGGGCCGCCTTTCGGGCCTTCGTAACGTATGACGAGCACGTCACCCGCCTCGATGGCATCGTCCAGAATCGCTCGCAGCGCGAGTTCCTCGGAGTGAAAAACGCGCGCGCGTCCTTCGAACCGGAGGCCCTCCTTGCCCGATATCTTTGCGACGGCTCCATCCGGGGCGAGGTTTCCGCGCAGGATGACGAGATGGCTGTCTTTCTTGATCGGCCGGTCGAAGCCGAGGACGATATCCTGATCCTCAGGATAGTCCTCGACATCGACGAGATTCTGGGCGACCGTCTTGCCGGTTACCGTCAGGCAGTCGCCGTGCAGCAGGCCATGTTCCAGCAGCCGCTTCATCAGTGGCTGGATTCCGCCGATCGCGATGAGCTCCGACATCAGGTAGCGGCCGCTCGGTTTCAGGTCAGCCAGGACCGGGACACGAGACCCGATTCGCGTGAAATCGTCGATTTCGAGCTGAATGCCCGCTTCGTGCGCCATGGCAATCAGATGCAGCACGGCGTTCGTCGATCCCCCGAGCGCAATGATCACGGTGATGGCGTTTTCGAATGCCTCGCGGGTCATGATGTCCCGCGGCCGGATGCCCTTCTTTATCAGCTCGACAACCGCCGCGCCCGCACGCCGGCAGTCATCCAGCTTGTTGCGCGAAACGGCTTCCTGCGCGGAACTGTTCGCAAGGCTCAGGCCCATCGCCTCTATTGCCGAGGCCATCGTATTTGCCGTATACATACCGCCACAGGCGCCGGGACCCGGAATCGCAGTTCGCTCGACTTCAAGCAATTCCGAGC
>JAOUIH010000270.1 GCA_029884165.1 Gammaproteobacteria bacterium
GAGCGAGTCCGGATCCGCAGCGCCCGGCATCGCCAGGTCGGTGAACCCGCCGCTCTCCTTTCGCCTGGCGAGGACGACGGTAGCGATCGCGGTCGGGCTCTCCCTGCCGGGAACCGCGAGCTCCGCCTGCCAGAAAGCGAGTGAGCGCCCGCCTCCCACCCGGCGTGTCCGAATGCTGACGTCGCTGCCGGGGGCAACCGGTGCAATGAAATGCACGGTCAGCGCGGAAGGAGTCCCGCTGGCATCGGCCTCGCTCAGCACGGACTTGAGAAGAACGGCCGCCGTCCAGCCGCCATACATGCCGGTCATCGCCTGGCGGCGTGGATCGGCGTGGGCCGTCCACGTGCCGGGACCGGCCGGCTCCAGGGCAAGCGATTCGTCGAGTTCAGTCAAGCGCAGGTCCCGTTAGCGGGGAAGGAGCGCGTATTCTCCCAAAAATCGGGCCGGCAACAGGCCATGGCGGAGACGGACACGACAATTTCCGGCAGGAAAGCTGCCAGGGCTCTCCAGGAACCCGGCGTTATCGGCCGATTACGCAGCAATTGCCTGCGCCTGTCCGTTCGGTGAGCGTGTATCGAAACCCCGCCTGCCGCCAGAAGGGCGCGAGACCTCACTTGCGGTGGCCGTAGCGGTTCGAACTCGCGACCCGGTCGAAGTAACCGTAGGCGGCTCCGGCTATACGTGACATCGCGTCTTCCGCCTGCGCGGCATCCGCGAGCCAGTTGCCCATCATCGCGATGATGAACGCGCGTTCCTCCATGAATACGATGCCGACGTCGACGACGACACCGTCCAGTGACCCCGTCTTGTGAGCGACCCGCGTCCCGGGCGGCAGGCCCGGACGAATCCGGCTCGGCTTCGGGATGGACAGTATCCTGAGTATCTCGTCGCGCGATGCGGCGCTCAGGAAGGTCGAGTCCGTATCGGCAAGGATCTTCAGCAGCGCCGACTGCTCGTCGGGCGTAGACAGGTTTTCCCGGTTCTCGCTCCAGGCCCCGGCGTCCATCATTTTCCGCTGCAGCTTCGTTTCGGTGAGCCCGAGTGCCAGCATGGTTTCGTTGACCCGCTCCATGCCCACCCGGTCGATGATCATGTTGGTCGCCGAGTTGTCGCTGACCGTCACCATCAGCGTAGCGACGTCCCGGAGCGTCAGCGTGACCTTGCCGGGCGTGAGCTGCTGCAGTACGCCGGACCCCGGCACGACATCCGTCGCCTCCAGCCGGACCTCCGCGTCGAGATCGTAACGGCCTCGCTCGACCTGCCGGAACAACTCGATGAGGATCGGCAGCTTGATCGCGCTCGCCTGTGTGAATACGACATCGCCGTTGATCGAAAACCGCTCGCCGGTCGCAAGGTCTTCGAGCGTGACGCCCACGACCCCGTCGACCTCGGCTGCGATGGCACGGACCGACTGCTCGAACTGCTCGCGCAGGAGGTCGCGTGAAGGCTCGGCGGGCGCCGTGCCCGACAGGAGCGCCAGGATCACCGCCAGTATTCGGATCGATTGCATGCGCCGGATTGTGCGGCGAACGCCGGCGTCTGGCAATTTCTCGTGCGTACTGTCGGCTTTCCGCGTATTGGCCGCATAACCGGGCGGCAGCACCTTGTACGTCAATCCCACCGTTCAAGCCCGGCAGGGACCGCGGGTCGCCCCAACCGCAGTGACGTCCACGCAATCCCGCGGGTGACCGGGACAGGTGGGCCGGACTGTAGTCGTCGGTCACGGAGCGTTTCGCTCGTTTCGCTGTGGGGCGCACCGGTTTGCCCCCGCCCGGCTGTCGGAGCCGATTTTCCGCACCCGGACGCCTTGCCGACGCGATAGAATCGCCCATCCTTCTACACTGGAGGCGGCGAACGCGGCCTTCCGCGCCCTCCTCGGAGCGATGGTTCGGTGAAGCGTTTCATCGAAGAACTGCGGCGTCGCAACGTGCTTCGTACCGGGGCGGCCTACTTCGTCGGTGCCTGGCTGGTCGCGCAGATTGCGGCGTTGCTTGCCGATACCTACGCCGCGCCCGCCTGGGTCATGCGTGCCGTCGTCGGCGCGCTCGCGCTCGGCCTGCCCGCCACGCTGCTCCTTGCCTGGGTCTACGCGTTCACGCCGGCGGGTCTGCTGCGTGAAGCGGACTTGCCTGCCGAACCGGCGGAGCGCCTGCAGGTCAGCCGCCGCTTCGACCGCATCTTGATTGCGTTGCTCGGTGCATCGCTGCTCTACTTCGTGGCCGACAAGGTCTGGCTATCCGGAGATGGCACCGGCAGTGCCGACGCCACCCGACCTTCCGTAGCCGTGCTGCCCTTCGCCAATCGCAGCGAGGACTCCGCCGACCGATACTTCGTCGACGGCATCCACGACGACATCCTGACGCAGCTTGCGAAGATCAGCGCGCTGCGCGTGATCTCGCGAAACTCGGTAGAGCGCTTCCGCGACACCGATCGGCCGATCGCCGAGATCGCGGCCGAACTCGGAGCCACGCGCATTCTCGAGGGTGGCGTGCAGCGCGC
>JAOUIH010000269.1 GCA_029884165.1 Gammaproteobacteria bacterium
CGTTGTCGACGAAGAAGGGCAACGCCCCGGCGTCGGCGCGCAGCGCCGCCAACCCCTCGAGCAACAGCTTGTTGCCCTGCGCCGTCTGCCCGAGACCCACCAGCGCTGCCCCTTCGGTGCTCGTTGCTGCGGCAGTGCGCCAGTGGGCGGCCCCCAACGCCGGCAGGCAGATCGCGCGGGCTTCCGCGGCGGCGGCCCGCGCCTCCTCGAAGCGCCCGGTCTCGACCAGCAGGCTCGCCAGCAGCGTCAGCGTGCCGGCGACGTCCGTGTGCTGGTTGCCGAGCAGTTTCCTGCGCATCTGCAGCGCCTCGCGCAGCAGTGGCTCGGCCGACGCGTAGTCGCCGTCCTGCATCTGCCACATCGCCTGGTTGCCCATGCCGCGGGCAATCGACGGATGCTCGGGCCCGACCGTGCGGCGGTACATCTCGAGCGATTCGCGCATCATCCTGCGGGCACCCTCGGCATCGCCCTTGTCGTGCAGCACGAAGGCCAGGTTGTTCAACGCGGCCGCAATGTCCGGGTGATCGTCGCCGAGCAGCTTGTGCTGCATGGCGATGGCCTGGCGGTACATCGACGCCGCGGCGTCATATTTCTTCTGATCCGTCAGGGCATAGGCGATGTTGTTGAGGGTCAGCGCGATCTCCGGGTGCGTGTCTCCGAGCAGGACACGTTTCATCTGCAACGCTTCGCGGTACAGCTTTTCGGACTCGCTGTACTCGCCCATGTCGCTCAGCACCACGCCAAGATTGCTCAGCGCCTCGGCCAGGTCCGTGTGCGGCTCCTCGTGCAGCCGTCTCTGCAGGGCAACGGCCAGGCGCATCGCGGGCAGGGCTTCGTCGTACTTGCCCTGGTTGTAGAGGTTCATCGCCAGGCCTTCGAGGCTCTTGGCCACCTCGACGGTGTTGCCGCCGAGCAGCTTGCGCCGCATCGCCAGCGCCTCGCGAAACAACGGCTCGGCGGCGTCGTACTCACCCTTGCGGAAGAGCAGGTCGGCCAGCTGGTACTGGCTCCGCGCGATGTCGACGTGCTCGGGTCCGAGCAGTTTCTGTCGCAGGCCGAGCGCCTTGCGGTACATCACCTCGGCTTTATCGTACTCCGCCGTCAGCGTCAGCACGCCGCCCAGCTTCTCCGCCGACTGCGCCGCTTCGAGGCTGTCCGCGCCATAGAGCTCGAGGCGCTTCTGCAGCGCGCTGTCGAGCAGGGACGCGGCCGAAGGATAAAGCGCCAGGCTCGTGTAGACCGTGCCCATGGTCTCCATCAGCGTGGCCTGGATCGCCGGCTGCGTGGCCAGTTCCGTCTGGATTCTCTGCGCGCCCTTGTCGAGGATCTCGCGCGCCGTAATGGAGTTGCCGCGCGCCTCGTTGGGGTCGGAGACGGCAAACAGGCCGACGAGGAAGTTCGTGGTCTGCCGGGCGGTCTCCGCCTCGGACTCCGCGCGGATACGCTCGCGTTCCGCCTGGTTGCGGGCGAGCCACGCGGCCGCAGCCAGCCCGGAGGTGATCGTCATGCCGACGATCGAAGCCGTGACCAGCATCATCATGCGTCGATGCCGTCGGTGGGCCTCGCGCTGCTTCAACTCGTCGAGGCCGACGCCGAGCATCCCCGCGACCAGCTTCAACCGGACGTCCTGCTTGCTGTCCTTCTGTGGCCGGGCGTCGGCGGCGATCGGTTCGCCGCGAGTCTCCGTGAGCTGCCCGTCCTCCCCCATCTTGTAGATCAGTGCGTTGGGGAAGCACTCCTGGTCGGCGGTGGCCGCCGACGCGGAAGCTCCCGGCTCGCCGGCAACGATCAGGCAGAAGATCCGGTGCTCGCGGCCCAGGCGCTTGAACGCGAGGATTTCCTCGTTCACCCAGCGCGACTTCGCGGCAGCCGGCGAACAGATGACCACCTGGAACGCGGACTGCTCCAGCGCTCGCGTCAGGGTCTCGCCGAGATTCGTCGCCGTCGCGAGTTCGTCGCGGTCGCGGAACACGGGCGCAAACCGTTCGGGCACCGGGCCAAACGCGGTCGCGGTGCCGACGAGGTGCTTCGGCACGGAGTACGTCTCGAGCGACTTGTGCAGCCACCTGGCCCAGCGCTCGTCGCTATGGCTGTAACTTATGAAAGCGCGGTACTTGAACTCGGAATCCATTCGTCGCGCTCCAGACGCACAGCGGCCGGGATAGTCACCCGGCCTGCCGGGTCCTGTCAAAAAGGCAGTGCGGACCTTGCCGCAAACCCTTTTTGTCATGCGCCTCGTTTGCGGCGACCATAGGCCTGTGGTTTCGCATCCATGCAGACGAGAAGAACGTTGACAGCCGCCTTGCGCTGCGTAGTAGCACTGGCATCGCTGGCGGTCGCCGCCTGCGGCTCCGACCGGGGCCCATCACCGCCGCGTGCGTCGTCGGCAGAGGCAGCGGGCCTTGACCGGGCCCTGGGCGGCGAACCGGCAACGCTGGACCCACACCTCGCCGAGGACAACCCGGCACTCGCGCTGTCACAGGAATTGTTCGAAGGCCT
>JAOUIH010000271.1 GCA_029884165.1 Gammaproteobacteria bacterium
GCCAGCGAGAGCACGTTGTTGCCCCAGCACGTGAGCTGTTTGCGCTGACGCTGCGACACTCGCCCCTCCGGAAAAAGGACCACGACACGTGTGCCGGGTCGCCCGTCGAACGCGGCCGCAACCGCACCGCCGGTATCGCCCGAGGTTGCAACCAGTATGGTCAACGGCCGTTCGTCGCCGTCGTCGAGACGGCTCAGGCAGGCTGCGAGGAAGCCGGCGCCGACATCCTTGAAGGCAGCGGTCGGCCCGTGGTACAGCTCCAGCAGCCAGGCATCGCCGTCCAGTCCGGGCAGCTTCGTCAGGGGAATCGGAAACGAAAATGTCTCGCGAACGATGTCGGTAAGCTGTCCGGCCAGCGCCGACCCGTCGAAATACGGCGCCAGCAGTATACCGGCGATCGCGCGGATGTCGTCCGGCTCCGGGAAATCACCGGGCGAAAATCGCGGCAGCGCTTCGGGAACGAACAATCCGCCGTCTTCGGCGATGCCCGCCAGCAATGCCTCATCGAGCGTATGCAGCCGGCCGCCGCGAGTGCTCCGAAATTTCACGGAAGTTCTTCCAGGTGCGCACCGGGCGCGTTGAGCGGGCTCACCCAGGACTGGCAGTCGTAACCGAAACCACGGCAAGCCTGTTCCATGGCCACCCTGACCCTGGGTGCCAGCTGATCTTCGCAGAGCGCGAATACGCTCGGCCCGCTGCCGGACAGCGACGAGCCCAGCGCGCCGGCGGCCAGGGCGGCTTCTTTCACAGCCGGGAAACACGGCACCGAGCTCGCGCGCTGCGGCTCGATGATCACATCCTGCAGGCACTCCCGCAGCAGGTCCACGTCTCCTGCCTCGAGCGCCGCGATGAAGCCCGCGAGGTAACCCTGCTGAGTGAGCCACTGATCCATCGAGTAACCGCGCGCCAGCTTCCTGCGCGACTCCGCGGTGCTCACGAGGAGGTCCGGGTGCAGCAGCACGCTACTGATGCCTTGCGGCGTCGGCAACGCGATCATCCGGGGCAGCAGCACCGGCGGACACAGCACCATTCCGCCGATCAGGCTCGGCGCGACGTTATCCGCGTGTATCCCGCCGCTCGCGACCTTTTCGCCTGCCAGCGCAAACGGCAACAGCTCGCGCAATGGCAGCGGCCGTTCCAGCAGCGCGTTCGCCGCCACCGCGCCTGCCACGGCGGAGGCGGCGGAGCTGCCCATGCCGGATTGCAACGGGACACCCTTCCGGACGACCAGTTCGAGTCCGCCATCGCCGCCTGCCGCCAACCAGAGGGCGGCCGCGGCAACGCTGGCCGTGTTGCCATCGGCATCGGCCGACAGCGTCGGGTGCACTTCGCCGTCCAGGCCACGCACCTCGGCGATGCGCACGCCAGGCCCGGGGACTCGGCGCGCCGATACCCGGTCTCCGGCTCCTGCGATCGCGAGCCCCAGCATGTCGAAGCCGACACCGACATTACCGATCGAGGCCGGCGCGAACGCCGTCACCGTGCGGGAATCGCTCATGTTAATCGGCTCCGCCCAGATAGCCCGCGAGGCTCAGCAGGTCGCCGAATACGCCGCCCGCAGTCAGTGCCGGGCCCGCGCCGGGACCCTGGATCACGAGCGGGTTTGCCGAGTAGCGTTCCGATGCGAACTGGACGACGTTGTCGGTCAGGCGCACGTGGCTGAACGGATCGTTGCCATCGACTTCCTTCAGCACGACGGAGGCGCCGCCCTGCTCGTCGAGCTCGGCCACGTAACGCAGGTTCTTGCCACGCGAATTCGCGTCCCGGAAGCGCGCGTCCATCGCATCGTCGTAGTCCGCCAGTCGCGCCATGAATTCATCGGTCTGCAAGTCCCGCAGGTCCTCCGGTATCAGGTTTTCGACCGGGAAGGAGCCGATCTCGAGCCGGTAGCCGAGTTCCCTGGCAAGGATCGTGAGCTTGCGCGCAACGTCCATTCCCGACAGGTCATCACGCGGGTCGGGCTCCGTGTAGCCACTCGCGCGCGCCTGGCGCACGATCTCCGAGAACGGCGTGCGGCCGTCGTACGCGTTGAACAGGTAGGCCAGGGTTCCCGACAGGATGCCTCGGATCGAGCGAACGCGATCGCCCGTATCGACGAGCTTGCGCAACGTCGAGATGATTGGCAGGGCCGCGCCGACCGTTGTCTCGTAGAAAAAATGGGTATTGCCGGTCCGGGCGCTGGCCCGCAGTTCGTCGTAGTAGTCGAGCTTGCCGCTGAAGGCCTTCTTGTTGGGCGTGACGACGTGTATGCCCTTGCGCAACCACCCCGCGTAGCGGCCCGCCACGTCCTCGCTCGACGTGCAGTCGATGATGACAGTGTGCGGCAGGTGATCCGCATGGACATGTCTTTCAAAGGCCGTGAAATCCATCGGCAGCTTGCTGGCAGCGATCGCGCTCTGCCAGTCCGCCAGGTCCACCTGGCGATCGCCCAGCAGCATAGTGGAGGACCGGGCGATGGCACGGACCCGGAGGTCGAGATTGAACCGTTCCCGCAGCC
>JAOUIH010000026.1 GCA_029884165.1 Gammaproteobacteria bacterium
CATCGCGTTGCCGGATTCGGTCAGCTCCCCGGAAATCGCGAAGCCGTTTGAGCCGATCGGGTTCTCGTAACCGGAATACTGCGCCCGCGCCGCCGCGACGACCTCCGCGTCGACGGACTCGCCGCGCCCGTAGAACGCCTCTATGCCGGGCAACGGGATCTGCTCGATATCGCCGCCGATCGAGCCCTCGAAGAAGAACATCGGCATCCAGGGCTCAAAGCGCGTCAGGAGCTTCGGACGCACGTCGGGGTGGGTGGCAAGGTAATAATTCAGGCCGTCGGCAAAGGCATCGCACAGCGCCTGCAGCCAGTCCGGCGCAGCAGCGTAAGCCGCCTTCGCATCGTCCTCGGTCATGTAGAGCCGCGCACGCAGGTCGCTGTACAGCGCGCTCTCGCCCTCCACCTCGGCCAGCCGGCCGATCGCCCAGACATAATTGCGTTCGACCCGGGGGAAGTCGTCCTCGGCCTGTGCGTACAGCAATCCGAAGACCGTGTCCGCATCCGTCTTCGCATAAATGTGCGGCACGCCGAAGTCGTCGCGAATGATCGTGACGTTTGCGGCCCGGGCTGCCAGGCGTTCGAGTTCCGGGTCGACCGTGGCCGATGGCGGCGCGCCGGGTGTGCAGGAGGCGAGAAATAACAGGATGGCGGTGCACGCCAGTATGTGTAATCCGGCTTTCGGTGTCATGCGGGGTCCCTGCTTGAAGCTGGCTGACGAAAATGTGGGTGTTCCGGCTGGCGGCTCGGAGTTTAGCGCATTGCCCGGAGCGGTGCTGCCGCGCCCGCTCCTCAACCGTTGCCCTGCAGCACGTGCACGAAGCTGCGCATTCCCGGTGGCGCGGACGATTCGAGATAGTCGCGGAACCCCGGGACGAACGTGGCTTTTCTCAGGCTCCACCAGGCTTGCCCGCCCGGCTCGTGAAAATACATCCGGATGTGCTCGCTCCACGAGTTCCAGGTTTCATCCTCCCTGACACCATGTCGCCCTCCTTCGGGCGGACCTGCTTGCTCGTCGATAGTCACCCGAAATCGACGCCCGCAGCAACCGATGCCCTTGGTCGGCCGTGACCGGTGGGGTTCTTTGCTGCATTATCGGCTTCACTCGACGGGAGACGCCCCCTTGACCGGCCATATGACCGAAACCCCCTGCCTGCAGATCGACGCATTCACGGACCGGCCGTTCAGGGGCAATCCTGCGGCGGTGTGCCTGCTGGATGACGAGGGCGACCCGGCCTGGATGCAGGCCGTCGCCGCCGAGATGAATCTCGCGGAGACGGCATTCGTCCGGCCGCTGGACGACGGCTTCGAGCTGCGCTGGTTCACACCGACGCTGGAGGTCGACCTCTGCGGCCATGCGACCCTCGCCTCCGCGCACGCGCTCTGGCAGGAGGGTATCGTCGGGGACAGGCACCCGATTCACTTCCACACGAAGAGCGGCATCCTCTCCTGCACCCGACAGGGCGCCCTCATCGAACTCGACTTTCCGGCGACGCCCGTCGCGGCAACAGACGCACCGGCCGGGCTCTGCAGCGCACTGGGCGTCGAGCCGGTCTTCGTCGGGCGATCGAAATTCGATTACCTGGTGTTGCTCGAATCCGAAGCGGCAGTTCGCGCCGTGCAGCCGGATTTCCGTCTGCTGGGCGAGGTCGCAACGCGGGGCATCATCGTCACCGGTGTATCCGCTGAGCCCGGCATTCATTTCGTATCGCGTTTCTTCGGCCCTGCCGCGGGAATCGACGAGGATCCGGTCACCGGCTCCGCGCACTGCGCGCTCGGACCGTTCTGGGGCGAGCGGCTCGGCAAGGCAACGATGACCGGTCTGCAGGCGTCTGCCCGTAGCGGGATCGTCCGCGTGCGACTGGCCGGTGACCGTGTCGTCCTGGGCGGCCAGGCCGTCACGGTAATGAAGGGCGTTCTGACCGGCATCTCGGCTTGACGGGGTCGATGCCCCGCGTCGTACTGGCAGGGTGTCGAAAAACACCCTGCCAGCGCGAGGCAAGGATGTCTCGCCCGCGGTTCAGGCGCGCAGGTGCTTGAACCGCAGGGAGCGATTCCGGGCATGCGCCGGACTCGCGACGTCGAAACAGGTCTGCACGACCTTTTTCAACATCCTGCTAGTCGGCTGAACGCCGGGCTCGCTCGGCCAGGAACTCCTGCAGGTCGGGCTGTGTCTCGTAGGTCGGCACGCCCTCCGGAAAGGTGAACCAGGGCTGCGCGCGGGACGTCCACACATGGGCCTCCGGCATTATCTGCGAGGTATCGTCCAGTCCGCCGGGCTTGAGGCGGAAATACGCCGGCCGCCCGGGATCGACGTGATAGACCCGGTTGCTGCAGGTCGGGCAGAAATAGCATACCGCCGTGCCGCCCGAGTCAGTCGGCCGTTCGAAAGCAGCGAGTTCTCCACTCAGGAGCCGAAACGCGTCGGCCGGGATGACCATCGTGATGCTGAATGCACTCGCCGAGAGTTTCTGGCAATCGCGGCAATGGCAGGCGACCGTCACGATCGGTGCCTTGGACACCTCGTAGCGCACGCTGCCGCACTGGCAGTTGCCTGTCAGGGGTAATCTCATTTCGACCTCGACGGCGCCCTAGTGCAGCACGCCCTTCTGCACCATAACCCGCGCGTAAACGAACAAGCCGATCGCGATCAGCCAGATCACGGCCGTGAATGCGGTCGCCCCCTCGCCCATCACCGCTGCGCCGTCCGACAGGCCGAAGTTGTAGATCGTCGTCGCCAGCAGGGCCAGGATCGCGAGGCCGAACAACCAGACCGACCAGGCCCTGCGCAGCAGCAGGCCAAAAGCTGCGACCAGCGAGGCCCACACGGCAATCGCCCACGCGCCGTCCGCCCAGGCCGGGAACGAGTAGAAATAGTCGAGCTGTTCCGGCGTGAACTGGCTCATGTAGAAATCGAGCCTCAGCTGAGTCGCGCTGTAATCGAATGCACCCATCGCGTCCCACAGGATCGCGAGCACCGCCACGATCCAGAGATGGACCGGCGTATTCTCTTCCGAAGCACTCATGGTACCCCCCTTTTGCCCCTTCCCAGTTGTTGGAACCCTCTTTCGCTGCAACACGGGGCGTCGCCCAGTGTACCGCATCCGCCGGTCACCGGGCCGCGACCCGTTTACTCCTCCCGCCGCGGTCAGCCTGCCATCAGCCGATCGTCTGCCGGGATCCGCCCCTCGCGAAACTGCAGCACATAGCTGTAGACCACCGGCAACACCAGCAGGCACAGCACGGTCGTTGTCAGCATGCCGCCGAACATCGGTGCTGCGATACGCTGCATCACGTCGCCGCCGGTGCCCTTGTCGAGCATGACCGGCAGCAGGCCGATGATCGTCGACAGCGCAGTCATCAGTACCGGCCTTACGCGGCGCGCCGTACCTTCGTGCACAGCCGCGACGATCTCGTCACTGGTCAGCATCGAGCCCTTCGTGTCACGGCGCTCGCGGATGGCCTCCTCGATGAAGTGGATCACGAGCACGCCGGTCTCCACTGCGACGCCGGCCAGGGCGATGAAGCCTACTGCGATCGCGACCGACAGGTTGAACCCGTACCAGTACGTTAGCCAGAACCCGCCGATCAGCGCGAAGGGCACGGACATCATCACTATCGTCGGCCCGGACACATTGCGGAAATTGAGGTAAAGCAAAAGAAAGATGAGCACGAGCGTCACCGGCACGACGATCTTGAGCCGCGCGGCCGCTCGCTCCATGTACTCGAACTGGCCGGACCAGCTAATTGCATACCCGGACGGGAGCTCCAGTTGCGCGGCGACGGCGCGCTTCGCTTCGGCGACGAAGCCGCCAACGTCGCTGACCTGCAGGTCGACATACACCCAGGCGTTCGGGCGCGCGCCCTCGCTCTTGATCATAGGCGCGCCTCGCAGCAGGCGCAGTTCCGCCAGCTGGCTCAGCGGCACCTGCGCGCCGCTTGGTGTCGCTACGAGTACGCGGCCCAGCTGTTCCGGATTGTCGCGCAGGTCGCGCGGATAGCGAAGGCTCACCGGGTAGCGCTCGAGGCCCTCTACCGTCTCGGTAACCTGCATGCCTCCTATCGCCGACATGATGACGTCCTGCACGTCGCCGATTGTCAGACCGTAACGCGCGACTTTCTCCCGATCGATGTCGAAGTCCAGGTAATACCCGCCGGCCGCGCGATCTCCGAAGGCGGATAAGGTCCCTGGCAGCGTCTTCATGATGCGCTCGGCCTCGCCTGCGAGTTCCTCCAGCACCACGAGGTCCGGCCCGCTGATCTTGATGCCGACCGGTGTCTTGATTCCCGTCGACAGCATGTCGATACGCGTCTTGATCGGCATCGTCCAGCTGTTCGCCAGCCCCGGAAAGCGGATTTCCGCATCCATTTCCTGCATCAGGCTCTGCATGCTCTTGCCGGGATCCGGCCAGCGGGAGCGGTCCTTAAGCCTGACGACGGTCTCGATCATCGAAAGCGGCGCCGGGTCCGTCGCCGTGCGCGCGCGCCCGACCTTGCCGAACACCGACTCGACTTCCGGGAAGCTTGCGAGGATGCGGTCTGTCTGTTGCAACAGCTCCTTCGCCTTCGTTATCGATATGCCCGGGAAGGTCGTCGGCATGTACAGGATGTCTCCCTCGTCGAGCGGCGGCATGAACTCACTACCGAGCTGAGTCACGGGGTACGCGGATGCAACGAGCAGCGCGGCGACGACCCCGAGCGTGAGCTTTCGCCTGTTCAGGAAAGTGCGGAGCATCGGGCCGTGGATGCGCGCGAGCACGCGGCTCACCGGATTTTCCGATTCCGACAGGATTCGCCCACGAAGCATCAGGCCGCAGAGGACCGGGATCAGGGTCACCGCCAGGATTGCGGCCGCGGCCATCGCGTAGGTTTTCGTGAAGGCCAACGGCTTGAACAGGCGGCCCTCCTGTGCCTCGAGCGTGAACACCGCGAAGAACGACACGACAACGACGAGCAGGGAAAAGAACAGCGCTGGACCGACCTCACGGGTTGCATCCCCGACAGCGGCCCAGTGCTGCCTGCGCGTCAACGAATTACCGTAGCGTTCGCGGGCCGCGGCTATGTGCTTGTGCGTGTTCTCTATCAGTACGATCGGCCCGTCGACCATCGCGCCGATGGCGATCGCGATTCCCCCGAGCGACATGATGTTCGCGTTCAAGCCCTGCAGGCGCATCGCGATGAATGCGAGCAGGATGCCTATGGGTACAGAGATGATCGCGACGAGCGACGAACGGAGGTGCAGCAGAAATGCGCCGCAAACCAGCGCGACCAGCACGAACTCCTCGATCAGCGTCCTTGTAAGATTATTGATCGCGCGCTCGATCAGGGCGCCCCGGTCGTAAACCGGCACGACTTCGACGCCCTCGGGCAGCCCCGCCTCCAGTTCGTCGAGCTTGGCGCGCACGCCGCGGATCGTCTCCAGGGCGTTGCCGCCGAAGCGCATTATGACGACGCCGCCGGCAACCTCGCCGTCGCCGTTGAGATCGGCAGCGCCGCGGCGGAGTTCCGGCCCAAGCTGTACCTGTGCCACGTCCTTGATCCGGATCGGCGTACCTCGCTCGTCGACGCCGACCGCAATACTTTCGATGTCCGCGACCGAACGAATGTAACCTCGACCGCGAACCATGTACTCGGTCTCCGCCATCTCGATGAGGCGTCCGCCGACATCGCGATTCGACCGCGTTATCGCATCGCGCACGCGGGCAAGCGGGATCCGGTAGGCGACCAGGGCATTCGGATCGACCTCGACCTGGTACTGCCGGACATACCCGCCGACCGACGCGACCTCTGCCACGCCTGGCACAGTCTGCAACGGGTAGCGCAGGTACCAGTCCTGGAGCGAGCGCAACTCGGACAGGTCGTGGCGACCGCTCCGGTCGACCAGCGCGTACTCGTAGACCCAGCCGACGCCGGTCGCGTCGGGGCCGAGCGTCGGCGTGACACCGCGCGGGATACGGTCGCTGACGTAGTTCAGGTACTCGAGCACCCGGGAGCGGGCCCAGTACAGGTCGGTCCCGTCCCCGAAAATCACGTAGACGAAAGATAGCCCGAAGAACGAGTAGCCGCGAACGACCTGCGCCCCGGGCACAGCAAGCATCGCGGTCGTCAACGGGTAGGTCACCTGGTCCTCGACGACCTGTGGCCCCTGGCCCGGGTATTCGGTGTAGACGATGACCTGCACATCCGACAGGTCAGGTATTGCGTCCAGCGGCGTCGTCCGCAAAGCATACAGGCCGGCCGCTACCAGCACGCCCGCCAGCAGGAGCGTCAGGAAACGGTTCCGCAGGGAGGCGTCGATGATGCGTTCAATCATCGCCCTGCTCCTGCATCTTGCGGACGGCTTCGCGCAGCTTCGACTCCGAGTCGATCAGGAACTGCGCCGAGACGACGACCTCGTCGCCGGGCTGGAGGCCGCTCCGGATCTCCGTGTAACCACCTCCGCTCAGCCCCACTTCGACGGGCCGGGGCTCGAAACGGCCGCCGCCCTGTGCAATGAACACCTGCTCGCGCAGCCCCGAGCGGATGATCGCCTCGCCTGGCACCGCGATCACGCCCTCGCGGGCACTCGCGTGTATCGTCACGTCGGCGAACATGTCGGGCTTAAGCAAACGGTCCGGGTTGTCGAACTCGAGCCGCGCCTTGATCGAACGCGTCTTGCTCTCGGCATACGGGTAGATATACGTCAGCCGACCCTCGAAGCTGCGCCCCGGGACCGCGATGACTCTCATGTCGGCGCGATCGCCGACGCTGACCCAGGGGGACTCGTCTTCGAAGATATCGACGAGCGCCCACACGGTGGAAAGATCCGCGACCATGAACAGTTCGGTTTCCGGCGTGACGTACTGGCCCTCGCGCGCACCGACGTTCACGACGACACCCGCGACCGGCGAATGAATGTGCAGCAACTTCATCACTTTGCGTTCGCGCTCGAGCATCTCCAGCTGGTGCTGCGGCACGTCGAGCAGGCGCAGTCGCTCCAGCGATGTCTCGACCAGCTCCGCTGCGCCGCGCCGGACGTCCTCGAACGGGCTCGCACTCAGCGTCTCGTAGTTCTTCAGCGCCAGCAGGTATTCCTGCTGCGAGGACACGAGCTGCGGCGAATAGATGGCCAGCAGGATCTCGTCCCGACCTATCGTCTGGCCGGTCGTGCCGATCCGGAGCTCTTCGATCCAACCCTGCGTCTTCGGATGCAGGCGTGCAATTCGCTGCTCGTCGTACACGATGCGGCCAACGGTATTGATGTCGCGCGCGAGATCGCGGCGGCTGGCCTGAACGGTTCGCACGCCGATCTTCTGCACCGTGACCGGGTCGATGCTGACGGTGCCCGCCGGTCCCGAGTCCGCCTCATCGGCATATACCGGTACGTAGTCCATGCCCATGTGGTCTTTCGCGGGCATGGGTGAGGTAATCTCCGGGTTCATCGGGTTTCGGTAGAACAGCGGCGTCCGCTGTGCCGGCTCCGCATCCGCGTACACGGGAATGTAGTCCATACCCATCTGGTCTTTCGCCGGTACGGGCGAGGTGATCTCCGGGTTCATCGGATTGCGGTAGAACATCACCTCGCGATTTCCGCTACCGGACTCGACCGGCGTATCGGCCGCATGCCGCATGCCTGCGATCCAGTAACCGCCGCCGAGCCCGGCCAGCAGCGCCACGATGATTCCCGCTATTGCCAGGTTCCGGTTATTCATAAAGATTCTCCGTGCCCGTCGCGACGGCGAGGCGCGCCAGCGCCTGCTTCGCGTTGCTGAGCGAGTCCCAGTAGTTGATCTGGGCGTTGTAGAGCGTTAACTGGGTGTTGAGCAGGTTCAGGAAGTCGACCTGGTTGACCTGGTAACCGGCAAGCATCGACGCCACGGTCTGCTGGGCCTGCGGGATGATTGCCGTCTCCAGCAGGCTCACCTGGTCCCTCGCCGCATCGTACTCCGCAATCGAACGCGCAACTTCGGACTCGACCCGACGCAGCGTGTCGCTCAGGGCGAAATTCTGTTGCGTGACTTCGTGCGTCCGCTGTTCCACGGCCTTGTTCTGCTTGTCGCCGGCGAAGATCGGCACGGTCACCGTGAACATGACGCTCAGGAAGTCCGACCGATCCATGTTCGTCACGGGATCGTCCTGGCGAAAACCGTAACCGACGCCGACGCGCAGATCCGGGTAACGGTCCCTGCGTGCCAGCTCGAGGCGGGTCCGCGCGGCATCGACGAGCTCGCGCTGCACGGCGATCAACTGCCTTGAGTCCGCCGCCTGCTGCAGCAGCGCCTCCCGTCCCGGTATATCGGGGAGTTCACGATTCGCGGGCCCCTCGGGCAGCATCACGGCGCGATCCGCGGGCCGATCGAGCAGGGCATTGATCTCTGCCTCGGCGGCTCGACGCATTCCCCGCAGCCGGATTTCGCGATCCAGCAGCCGCGACAGCTCGAGCTGCGCGAGCAGCACGTCCTGCTGCAAGCCACTGCCGACCTTGTACTTGGTCTGCGCGATCTCGACGAAGTCCCGCATCAGCTCCTTGTTCTGCGCAACGATCTGCAAAGACCGGTCGAGGTTCATCAATCGCCACCAGGCGATTCGCACCTGCCCGGCCAGCCAGCTCTCGCGGTCGCCTAGCATGGCCTCGGTTGCATCCACCTGGTGAAGCGCCGCCCTGTGCTGCAGGTCGCGCTTGCCAGGGAACGGGATCTGCTGCGTCACCGCGAGCTGTACCTGCGTCATCGGCTCCTGGTCGAAGGCAAATCCGTCGGTCGGCAGGTTCATGAAGTTGAGCGACAGCATCGGGTCCGGCAGCGCATGCATCTGCGAGGGCGTCGTGCCGACCGCCTCCACCTGCGCGCGTAGTCCGGCGAGCTGGGGATTGTGCTCGAGCGCCAGCGCGACCGCTTCGTCGAGCTCGAGCACGCCATCGGCCGCGGCGTTTGCCGCGACAGCCGGCATCAGCAGCAGCGCGACTGCCGCCAGCGGAAACTTGAAACGGCACCGGCCCGCGGGCGGGCGCCGGAATGCGAATGAGAGTCGGGAACGGGTCCCGCGGAAAATCGACATCGCGATCTCCTCCTGCAACAAACCTTGAACGGGGGTTCGGGCGGGAGGCGAGCGCTACTTCAGGAAGCTGCAGTACCTGATCGTAAGGGAGGGTCCAGCCGCCAATAGCGCCGGATCGCAGGCAGGCTGCGGCAGACCTGTGTCTGCATGGGCGGTATCGAACAGCGGATCGTCGAGCACCAGCACGGGCGGCGGCTGGATGTCATCGCCGGCCTGCTGCGCCTTGGCCCGCGTGTCGACCTGGACATCCGGGAACAGGTCGCAGCCGCTCAGCAGCGTGCTGTCACAGGGCTCGGACTCCGCCACGACATGCATCGTATGGCCAACGGCCTGTCCCTCCGCGACGGGCTCGACCGCATCGACGAGTTCCATCGCCATCAGGCACGGCTGCATGGCGGCCGTCAGCCAGGCAAGCAGCGCGACAGCGCTCAGGGCCTTGCCGGAGCGAGTCCTCTGCAGTTTGTCGAGCGACATCTGGGCCATGGAACGACCGGGGGCCATTGAAAAAGGGCCGTCACTTTACCGCCGGGCGGCCCCTGCCGCCAGTATCAATGCCTCATATTGGGGCCCCGGGCCCGGAATTCCTGGCCGCGGCGCCCTGGTACCAGGGCATCCGGAGGCGGATGCAGGCCGGCACCAGCGCCATGCTCGAGAGGGTGCCCGGATCCGGGCGGGTGACAGACGGCCTTGCGGGCGAAACGCAGCTCGCCCCTTTTGCCCGGTGTCACGCGATATCCCCCTGTACCGGCGGGCTGGCGCCCGCCGCCGCTTGCGACAGCCGCAATCGACGATTGCGCATCTAGGGTGCACGAGCGCGACATGGCCGCTTGTATTCGCCCGGCGTTCAGTAGTACTTTCCAAACATATGTTTGCAATCCAAACAAAAGTTTTGCGATGACCGAGCGGGAACGGGAGATCCTGGCCCTGATACGGGCCAACCCGCTGATTTCCCAGCAGTCGCTGGCCGACAGGCTGGGCATAAGCCGCTCGGCGGTCGCCGGTCATGTCATGAACCTGACGGCCAAGGGGCTTATCAAGGGGCGCGGCTACGTGCTGACCGAAGCGCCCTTCGCCGCCGTGATCGGCGGCGCCAATGTGGACATCCACGGCTCGCCGGCGCGAGCCCTGCGCATGCGCGACTCGAACCCCGGGACGGTTCGGAGCTCGCCGGGCGGCGTAGCCCGCAATGTCGCCGAGAACCTCGCCCGGCTCGGCGTCGATACGCGACTCATCGCGCCGCTCGGGAACGACGCACAGGGGGACCTCCTCGAGCAGCAGGGCCGCGACGCCGGCATCGACATGCGCTGCGTGTACCGGGTGGCAGGCGCCCAGACCTCGACCTACGTATCTGTCCTGGACGACGGCGGCGACATGCTGGTCGCCATCTCGGACATGGCCATTCTCGGGACACTCGACGCCGAGCGCCTGCGCGCGCACGAGTCAATGCTCCGGCAGGCCGCGGTCATCGTGCTCGACACCAACCTCTGCGACGACGCAGTGGCCTGGCTCTGCTCGGCATTCGCCGGGCAACCGCTGTTCGCGGATACCGTCTCGGTCGCCAAAGCATCCCGGCTACGCCCTTACCTCGGATCGATCCACACGCTGAAGCCGAGCCTTGCCGAGGCGGAGGCGATCGCGGGCATCAGCGCGGCGACACCGCAGCGGCTGCCCGGGCTCGCCGCCTGGTTTCACGAGCGCGGCGTCAAGCGGCTGTTCATTTCGCTTGGCGACGGCGGCGTGTTCTACAGCACGCCGGGCGGCTGCGGGCTCGAGCCGCCGTTGCCCGCCGACGGAGCGCTACGGAATGCGAGCGGCGCCGGCGACGCATTGCTTGCGGGCCTGGTTTACGGGTGGCTGCGCGACTGGCCGCTGGCCGATGCGCTGCGCTTCGGCATGGCGGCGGCGCAGCTCACGCTGTCGTACCCGGGAACGATCAACCCGGACATGTCGGTTGCGGCGGTTACGCGCGCCCAGGGCTTGAGACGTGCCAGCTGAGGCGGTCAGTCCGGTGCTCGACGTCGCCCCGGAAGTGGCCGCGGCGCTCGCGGCGAACCGGCCGGTCGTCGCGCTCGAGTCGACGATCATCAGCCACGGCATGCCCTATCCGCAGAATGTCCGGACCGCGACCCGCGTCGAGGCGGCCGTCCGGGAAGAAGGCGCGGTCCCCGCGACGATCGCAATAATCGATGGCCGCCTGACGGTCGGGCTCGACGCGACCGGGGTCGAGCGGCTGGGCCGCGGCGGTCCAGGTGTCGCGAAGGTCAGCCGCCGCGACATTCCATTCATCGTGGCACGCGGCGGCGACGGCGCCACGACCGTTGCGGCGACGATGATCATCGCAGCGATGGCCGGGATCCGCGTGTTCGCCACCGGCGGGATCGGCGGCGTGCATCGCGGCGCAGAGGTCAGCATGGACATTTCCGCCGACCTCGACGAACTCGGGCGGACAGACGTCGCGGTCGTGTGCGCGGGCGTCAAGTCGGTGCTCGACCTGGGCCGCACGCTGGAGTACCTGGAGACCCGCGGCGTACCGGTCGTGGGCTGGAAGACCGATACGCTGCCCGCGTTCTACACGCGGAGCAGCGGCCTGCCGGTCGATTACCGGGTCGACACCCCGCTCGAAGCCGCCGCCGCGATGCATGCGAAGTGGCGGCTCCGCCTGTCGGGCGGAATCGTCATCGCCGTCCCGGTACCCGAGGATGCCGCGCTGGATCCGGCCGACATCGATGCCGCAATCGACGAGGCAGTCGCGGCAATGCCCGCACAAGGCGTCGTTGGCAAGGCGGCAACGCCTTTCCTGCTGCAGCGAATAGCCGACCAAACCGGTGGCCGCAGCCTCGCCGCGAACATCGCGCTCGTCGTAAACAATGCGCGCGTTGCGGCCCGCATCGCCCACGCATACTGCCGGGCCGATACGCGTTCGGACGACTGACGAAGGTGGAGGCCAGGACGAATCGGGCGGCAATCCCGGCAATCGACCTCGGCAGCTTCCTGGCCGGCGACAGCGCTTACCGGCGGAGCGTCGGCAGGCAAGTGGACAAGGCCTGCCGCGAAACGGGCTGTCTTGCCGTCGCCAACCACGGCGTGAACCCGGCGACGGTCGATTGCGTGGTACCGGAATCCCGACTTGGATGCCGTGATCGCTGCGATCCCGGGCTGCGTAAGCCCCGGTGAGCGGCCGCGGTATCAGCCGGTGGCGGCGGGCGAATACCTGATCGGCCGGTTTTCGTCGGCTGTTTGAGACGCGCTTCGGGTCAGGCGATGTGTCAGCCGGTGCATGCCGCTGCAGGGGCGCAGCGATGTTACATTCGGACTTGTACAAAGAAGGAGAATGCGCAGTGGCTGACCTCAATGTAAGCCGGAAGGATGGCGTCGCGACGCTGGAGTTCAACCGCCTGCCGGTACTCAACGCGTTGTCGCCAGGCCTGCTGCGCGAGCTGATCGATTCCTGCGCCTCAATTTCTGCCGATGACGCCGTTCGCGTCGTCGTGCTGCGCGGCGCCGGTCCGAACTTCTCCGCCGGAGCGGACCTGCCGGCATTCCATGTCGAGTTGGAGGCAGACCCGCAGACCAGCGCGGACCTCGGGCGGCGTGCCGCAATGGCCATCGCCGAGCTGCCACAGGTCACGATCGCTGCCGTCCGCGGCTACTGCGTCGGTGGCGGCGTGGTGCTGGCCGGGGCTTGCGATCTTCGCGTCGTCGCCGACTATTGCCGCTTTTCGATACCCGAGGTCGACGCCGGCATTCCGCTTGCCTGGGGCGGCATGCAACGGCTCGTCGCACTGATCGGCGAGACGATGACCGCCGACCTCGTGCTGACCTGCCGGCCGATCGATGCCACGGAGGCGCTGCGCATCGGGCTCGCGAGCCGAATCCTGCCGGGTGAGAAATTCGAGGCCGAGGTCCAGGACCTTGCCGCGAGTATCGCCGCGAAGGCCGCGATCGTGCTGCGGATATTCAAACAACAGCTCAAGGGTCTGCGCGATGGCAGCTACGATGCTCGCGAGGACGCGGCAGGCCTGCAGGCCGCCCGGCGGGACGCAGAAGCGAGCCGCATCGGTGCGGCCTACATCGCGAGCCGCCTCGGCGCGCGACGCTGAGGCGGCAAGTGCTCAAGCAGGCGCCTTGTCACCGAGGACGCAGACTGCCATCGGCGTCAGCTCCGGCAGCCGTTCGATTCGTAGCCCGGTCAGCCCGGCATCGCGCAGCCACTCCTCGATCTTCAGCCCTGTCCGCAGCGCTGCCTCGTCTGTCTGGTCGCCGAGGCGCGGCTGCCAGGTGAAGGCCATCCGGCCTCCCGGAGCCAGCCTTGCCGCCAGTTCCCGGATACGCGCCGCCGGCTCCTGCCAGAACATGATTGCATTGACGGCGAATACCCGATCGAAGAGCAGGAGGGCCTCATCACCGAGCACCTCGTCCATCCGCTCGACGGCTCCGATATTGAGATCGACCCGGCCCGCTTCGACCAGGTCGCGGTTACGCCGGCTCGCGAGTTCGTGCATCGTCGCCGACCGATCGATCCCGACGACCAGTCCCTGTTCGGCGCGCCCCGCCGCACGGCGCAACGCGATGCCCGGGCCGTAACCGAGTTCGAGCACCCGGTGCCGCGGCTGGATGTCGAGCAGATCGACAGTCCACTCGTTACGGCGCCGGTTCGACGGCCGCGTTTCCATCAGCCAACCGGCCAGGCGTCCGGCAACGCCGCTGGGGTTGCCGAACTGCCGCCCCAGGAATGCCTGCACCGCGCGGCGGCCGGCGCCCGATCGATGCTTATTTGCGTGCATGGCGCGCTCCCATTCGCTGCCAGCCCGGGCCCCGCAACACGGCGGACAACAGCAGCGCGAATAAGAGCAGGCCCGTCGCGCCGCGCATGTCGAGCGCCTCCAGGCCGAACAGACGTGGCGCAAACAGGTTCCAGGAACTCGCCAGCAGCACGACGGTTATGAGGAAGCCAGCCAGCGCCCCAAGCGCCACCAGCAGGCAGGACCGGAATCCCTGTCTCCGGCCCCTCCGGGTTTCATGTTCCATGGTCAATTCCTCGTACAGGTCAGTCGATACAACCCGGCCGCCAGCAAGCACCGCCTTGTGGAATGCTGCGGCCGGGGCTAGAATGACAGTAATGTTGTCATATTGACAATAGTATTGTCAAATATCATGGACCCGGAAATCGACGCATTGTTCAATGAAGTTCGGCTGCTGTTCCATGCCCTGGTACAGCGAGGCGAGAACCTGCATGCGGGCGGCAGCGTGACCATGGCGCAGCGCGCAGTGCTGGAGTTCCTGCTGAAGAACGGGCCGGGCACGGTTCCCGCGATCGCCCGCCAGCGTCGCGTGACGCGCCAGCACGTGCAGTCCCTTGTCAATCCGCTGCTGGAAGCCGGTTTTGTCGAGCCTGTCGAAAACCCCGAGCACCGCCGCTCGCGGCTGATGGCGCTAACCCCGGCCGGCGAGCATCTGATTCGCTCGATGCGGCAGCGCGAGGAAAAGTTTCTCGCGAGCACCGAGCCGGGCGTGGGGCCGAGGCAGATCGCAAAGGCGACCGATGTCCTGCGCAAGCTGCGCCGCGCGATCGAAGACGGTTGAGCCTCAGTTCCTGCGGATAATGGCGCCGCCCTTCATGACGAGCGTCGGCCGGCGCAGGCTCGACATGTCGGTCGTCGGGTCGCCCTCGACCGCGATGAGGTCGGCGAGCTTGCCTGTACGAACCCGACCCACCGCGTCGGCAACATGAAAAAGGTCTGCGTTCACGGAGGTCGCGGCGCGCAGGGCGGCCGCCGGTGACATGCCGTAGTCGACCATCATCTCCAGTTCGCGCAGGTTGTCGCCGTGCGGGTACACGCCGACATCGCCCCCGAAGCAGATCGTGACGCCGGCATCCAGGGCCGCCCGGAAGCTCGCCCGCTTGGCCGCGACGCGTTGCGGCTCCGGGTCCGTCCCCTTCCGCCAGCCGGCGTACTGCGCGATCGCGTCGCCGGCGGCCAGCGTCGGGCACAGCGCAACGCCTCGCTCGGCCATCAGCCGAAAAATTTCCGGTGTGCCGTTGTCGCCGTGCTCGATGGTTTCGACCCCTGCGAGCGTCGCGCGCCGCATCGCTTCCGGTGTGGATGCGTGGGCGACGACCGGCCGCCCGCTGCTCGTGCTGATCTCGACTATCGTCTCGAGCTCGCGCTGCGTGAACGTCGGCGCGGCGGTGCCTCCCGGTCCCCAGCGATAGTCGGCGTATACCTTGACCAAATCGATGTCGCGCCCGATCTGCTCTCGCGTAGCACGCACTAGCGCATCGTATCCATCCGCCGGCTCGGCGCCGAGCGGAACCTCGACACGTTCGTGGAAACCCTTGGGCCCGTAGCTGCCTGTCGCGACGAGCGCCCTGCCGGCGACCAGCAGGCGCGGCCCCGAAATCAGGCCCTTGTCGATCGAGTCGCGCAGCCCGACGTCCGCATAACCCGCCCCCTCCGAGCCGAGATCCCGCATCGTCGTGATCCCTGCGAAAAGTGTATCGCGCAGGTGCGCGACTGCACGCACGACGCGCTCGGCCTCGGACTCCGTCAGCACCTGGTCGTTCCAGCTCGTCTCGTCGTAGGGATGCAGCAGGACATGCGAGTGACCCTCGATAAGCCCCGGGAGCAGCGTCTGGCCGGGCAGCCCGATCGTGCTCGCGCCGTCGACCGCCGGCGCGCTTGCGGCCGGTCCCGCATACGCGATCGATTCGCCGTTCACGTGAACGATCCAGTCCGTCTGCAGGCGCTCACCGTCGAACACGCGTTCGGGTACGAGGACGGTCACCGGATCGGCCACGGCGGCGGAAAATGCGAACACTGCAAGAAGGAACGTCCGTCCTGGTCCGGGCATCGAGCTTCACCTGCGAAAAGCCGGCATGAAGGTACCCGGGCTGCGCGGCCGGCCGCGCAGCCCGTCGGCAAATTGTCGTACAGTCGTTTCGATCAGCCCCGGGGCTTTACGAACTTCAACGTCATCCGGTTCGACTCGCCGATTGCCTCCATCTCGGCACGCAACTTCGGGTCGTCCCGGCTCGTCTGCAGGCCGGGTGGCAAGCGCCACACGCCCTGCGTCTCGGTCGGCCGGTCCTTCTCGTTGGCGTTTATGTCGGTCGATCCGACGTATTCGAAACCCGCCTTTTGAAAGGCATCGATGACGTACCCGGTCTTCAGGTAGCCGTTGCTGCCATCCGCCCAGGCATCCGGCATGTCGTCGCGCGCATGATGCTGCACGACGCCGACGATGCCGCCAGGCTTCAACACGTTGTAGGTGTCCGTCAGGGCTTCGCTGAGGAAACCGTGTTCGCCCTCGAAGCTCGCCAGGTTGTGCAGGGCGCGAATGAACAGCACCGCATCCGCCGCGCCGTGCATCGACTCCGGCAGCGCACCGAACATGAAGGCCGCAACCCCGGCATCGGCCAGACCGCGCCAGGAATCTGCCTCGGCGGTCCAGTCGGCAACCCAGTGCTCCTTGGCGGTCAGACGTTCACCGGTCATGAAGTCGAACAGCGGCCACATGTCGAGCGCATAGTCCGCGCCGATGACCTTGCCGTCGGCGCCGAGCCAGGGCAGCAGTATCTTCGTATACCAGCCGCCACCGGGCAGCGCTTCGACCACCGTCATGCCGGGCTCGATGCCGAAGAACGCCAGCGTCTCGGCCGGGTGCCGGTAGCGGTATCTCGCCTGCACGTCCGCGGGCTGGGCCGCGAGTATCTCACCGAGCCCGGCGGCGCCGGCCGCCTCTTCGGCAGCAGTTGCCGCCTCGGGAGCCTGGCCCGGCGCGGGTTCCTCCGCTGGCGGCGTGTCGGCCCCGCCGCAGGCTACGAGCAAGAGCGCAACTGCGCCTGTGATTATTGTTCTCATTGTCGTCCCCCCTCGCTGTATTACAGGATGTGGAACTCAAGCGGACGATTATCCTGCCGGGATCCGGCAGCCTCAAGCCAGCGATCAGGCTTCGCTGGAGATTCAGCCACATGCGAGCCTGCTCGTTCACTTCCGCGGGCGACGCCGCGCGTAGATCCCGTCACGAACTGCCGGGCCACAGGTCGCTGATGCTCAACCGGCGGAGTCTCGAACTCTTCCGGCTCTGGTGCTGCTCCATCCGCCGCATGATGTCATCGAGCATCCGGATCGCGGAGATTATCTGGGGACCCTTGTTCAGCATTACGCAGTCGGCGCGTTGGGACATCGCAGCATCCGTGATCTCCGCGCGGGTCGGCTGGCCCTTTTTCGCCTCGCCCTCCAGCACCTGGGTTGCCCAGATAACCGGGAGCTGCGCTGCCTCGCATAGCCACAGGATCTCTTCCTGTATCTCGGCCAGCCGCTCCCAGCCGCACTCGATTGCGAGGTCTCCCCGCGCGATCATTACGCCGGCGGGATAATGGCGCATCGCGGCAAGCAGGATTCTCGGCAGGTTCCGGAACGCCCGCTCGGTCTCTATCTTGCAGATGATGCCCAGCGGTTCGCGCCGGAAGCGCGCCAGTTCGGTGTGCAGGGCGACGATGTCACCAGGGTCGCGGATGAAGGACAGGTCGACGGCGTCGGCATGTGCGGCGATGAACTCGAGATTGCCGCGATCCGCGGCCGTCAGCCCTTGGTAGTGCAATTCCGCGTTCGGGAAATTGATGCTCCTGTTGCCGCGCAGTCGGCTGCCCGACGGCTTGGCTCCCGTGATCCGTACGCGAATCGAGTCATCGTAAACCGCTTCCGCGAATCCCTCGATTTTCCCGTCGTTCAGGCGTACCGGCGCACCCGGCGAGAGATGCCCGAAGATGTCGCCCGGGAGACAGGTGATATGGGCCGGCTCGGCCATTTCGTCTTCTGTCCTTGCCGGTTCTCCGAGGCGCACCGACTTCTCGAGCACCAGCGCATCCCCCGTTCGCAGGATGATCGGCTGCTCGACCGGCGGCAGCTCGCCGACCAGGAACTTCAGGCGATCGCCGGACTTGTCCTTGATCAGCCGCATCCGGGTGCCGGTTGCGAGATAAGCCGTCTTGTGGGCCTCCAGCACGAGTCCGCGATCGTCCTTCTCGACTACCGACAGGCTGCGCTTGCGGCCCCGCGTGTCCGTGAAGCGAACCTCGTCGCCCACGGCAGCGTGATCGATGAGTTCCTGCGGCACCGGCACCACCGCGACCTTCTTGCCCTGCCAGGGCACGTCCTCGGCGGCAAAACGGACCCGCTTCGGCGCAATCAGGCGGCCCAGTGCATCCCGCCGCGGCTGCACGCGCAGCACCTTCGGGCCCGGTACCAGGTCGCCGGTGCGGAACTTCGGCCCCACCAGGTCCATCACGATGCGGCACTCCACGCCGAGTTCCGCGCTCGCCTGGCGCACATGGCGGATCATCATTTCCCAGTCCGGCCCGGTATCGTGGGCGCAGTTAATGCGCGCGATATCCATGCCGGTTGCCACGAGGTCCCGGACCATCGCCGGGTTTTCGGCCGCCTCGGGTGGCAGTGTGACCATGATGCGCGTGTTGCGGCCACGGCGGCGCCCGCCGAGCAGCGCCTCGACATGCCTGGGCATCCGCTCCAGGCTCGCGGCGAAGGCCGGATCCTGCGCCAGAGGCGCAGCCGGCAGCTTGCCACCGATCGCCTCGATGGCCGTTGCGACGGCGCGCAAGCTCGGCAGAACGTGCTGCTCCGCCCGGCCAAGCGAGGACAGGCCGTAACGCGCGAGCTGGTCCTGCAGTGCGCGGATATCGACCTGCCGCAGGGCCAGGTAATGAACGAGGTTCCTGGCGCTTGCCTCGTAAGCCGGGTGGACCAGCGACAGTTCGGGCGCAAGCCGCGATTCGAGCGCAACCGCGCGCGTGATCAGGTCCTCGATCCGGGGCGCCAATGACAGGGGTTCGGTCGACATGCCGGTATCTCGCTGCTCCCGGTGTACGGCACCACGCATGTCGGCCCCGCCGGCCGGCACTCCTGCGCTGCCGCAGAGCGGCACCGAACTTTACATGGTCGCGTACAGTACCGCAGCCACGATCAGGATGATTCCAGCGGCCTGCAACGCCACGCGCCCGAACATGAATTGCTCGCTGTGCTGCTCGTCATACTTGCCGCCCCGGGCCATCGAATAGATTCCGGCAAACAGCACGGCCACCGTCGCAATTAGCACCGCGACGATCAGGATCGTCAGGATATCCATGGGTCACCTCCGTCACGCGCATCGATCACGCAGCATCCCATTCGATAGCTTGAGTCCGCCTGCGGGTCGGTGAAAATCGTTGCAAGCCCCAAGCGGATAGGGAACTCTACCTATCGCCTTCCCGCAAGCGACCGCTGCCCGAGGGTTCGGGCCTGCCGGTACGCGCCCGGCACCTCCAAGGCTGCGGGGGCCCTCCGCGTTCCACGCGGCGGACGCGTCTGAAATCAACCGAGATGGCGATCGATGAGTTGCGCGAGCTGCGCCTTCGGTTTGACGCCGATCGACGTGTCGCTTGCCTCCCCGTCCCTGAACAGGATCAGGGTCGGGATACTGCGGACGCCGAAACGCATAGCGGTCTTGGGGCAGTCGTCGATATTGAGCTTGGCGATCCTGGCGCGCCCGTCATACTCGGCGGCGAGCTCTTCCAGGGCTGGCGCGATCATGCGGCAGGGCCCACACCATTCGGCCCAGAAATCGACCAGGACCGGCAGGTCGGACTGCAGGACGTCCTTTTCGAAACTCGCATCCGTGACGGTAAATGGCTTCGCGGCAGTTGCCTGGCTCATCGGGGGCTCCTCGGTAAATCAGCCTGGAACGGACGCCGCGGAACACTGGCGCCGCCGTAGCGCGAGCCACTTTATCGCCGCCACAGGAGTCGGTCCATGCCGGATCATCCAATATGTCGAGATCGATCGTCTCGCCTCACGCGACTTTCGCCTCGATGGCCGGGAGGCTGAGGCCGGAAGCGCGCACGTACTCGCGCCACTCGCGATCGGGGTCGGTTGCACCGGACACGACCACGTCGGTATAGATCGAATACGCGGTGGCGGTTGCCGTGGCGCTGGCCGGGTCGAAGGCCGGCGGCAGCCCGAGATCCCGCCGGAACTGGTGCTCCTGGTGCGCGCAGGCGGCGTGCAGGAAGGCAGGGTACCAGTCCTTGTCGCCGCCGGTGTCGCCGAGTCGTCGCCGCGCGGCTTCGAATGACTCCAGTCGCCAGCGGGCCGTCCAGTAGCGCTCCCGGAGCACCTGGCGCGCGGTCTCCGGGTCGAGCTCCGAGGTGCTGGAGCTTTCCAGCTCGGCCCGGAAATCGGTATTCCGCTGCAGCAGTTCCTCGAGCCGGCCGTGCAGCTCGCCCGTGACGCCGGGCGTGCCCCGCAGGCCGCTGGGGTCCTGCGCGGGCGCCGGTGGGATGTAGAGAACCTGCAGGCGCGCAAATTCGAGCATCGTTCGCACGAGCCGGTCGCGACAGGCCGTGTGCGGTTCGAGCGCGTTGAAGATGCCGTGGAGTTCCAGGAACAGCTCGCGAGCCAGTACGCTGCGACGCGGCTCGTCGACATAATCCCGGAGGGGTAGCCGGCTCTCGATCTCGGACGCTTCTTGCACCACCTGCCGCAAGTCCGGGTTCCGCCGCGCGGCATCCGCCGCCGATTTACGCGAAAAAAGCCTTCGCAGTCCTTCAAACACGCCGTTCTCCGTACTTCGGCGCATTCTAGAATAAAGACCAGGTCCCGGCTAATCGGGGGACGGATGCCGCGGGACCGGTTGTGCGGCCACCCGAACCCCATTAGGCTTCTGCGCCGTGAGTCGGCAATGTGCCGGCCACCTGCGGTGTTTCGCCGGTACGAGACGTGATCGAATTTTCCCTTGCCGCCTGGATAACGCTCGCCGTCATCGCCGGAGTCTTCGTGAGCCTGGCTGCGACGCGCCTTGCGCCGGACGTCGTGCTCGTCATTGCGCTGACTGTACTCCTGGTCAGCGGCGTCATCGATCCGGCCACGGCCATGAGCGCAGCAGCAAACCCCGCTGTCGCGACGATCGCCGTTCTCTATGTCGTCGTCGCGGGCCTGCGCGACACGGATGCGATGGTCGGGCTGACGCAGCGCTGGCTCGGCCGGCCGAGCGGGCTGGCAAGCGCCCAGTTGCGGCTGATGCTCCCCGTCTCGGGCGCATCGATGTTCATGAACAACACGCCGCTCGTCGCTGCGATGCTGCCGACGGTGAGCGAATGGGCGCGCAAGATCGGCCTGTCGCCGTCCGCGCTGCTGATGCCGCTCAGTTACGCCGCCATCCTCGGCGGGCTCTGTACACTGGTCGGGACGAGCACGAACCTGGTCGTGGCCGGCCTGCTGGATGCCGAGGTGGCGGCCGGGCGCGTGGCGCGCGGCTACGATTTCTTCACGCTGTTGCCCGTCGGGCTGGCGGCGCTCGCGGCGGGCACGGCCTGGGTGCTCTTTGCCTCGCCCAGGCTCCTGCCGACGCGCCAGTCGCCGGTACGTGACCCGGGCGATCCACGTGCTTACACCATCGAGATGCAGGTGCTGCCGGGCAACTCGATCGACGGCTGCAGCATCGAAGAGGCCGGGCTCCGCCACCTGCCGGGCTGCTTCCTGGCCGAGGTCGAGCGCGGCGACGACATGTTCATTGCGGTTGGCCCGCAGTTCCGGCTGCAAGGGGGGGACCGCCTCGTCTTCGTCGGCGTCGTCGAGGCCATACTCGACCTGCAGCGCATACCCGGGCTCGCCCCGGCAACGGAGCAGATGTTCAAGCTCGACGGTCCGCGGAACGGCCGCGTACTCGTCGAGGCCGTCGTTTCGGACCGATCCCCGATGGTAGGGCAGAGCATTCGGGAAGGCCGGTTCCGCAGCCGCTACAACGCCGTCGTGATCGCCGTTGCTCGCGGCGGCTCCCGGCTGTACCAGCGGCTCGGTGACGTGGTGCTGAGGGAAGGCGACACCCTGCTGCTCGAAGCCCGACCGAGCTTCGTGGACCAGCATCGCAATTCCCGCGATTTCTACCTGGTCAGCGGCATACCGGACTCGCATCCGCGCCGCCACGAGCGCGCCGGAGTCGCGCTCCTGATCCTGGCGGCGATGATCGTCGCGGCAACCCTGTTCGAGCAGCTCGGTTTCTTCCGCGAACGTGATTTCGGCATCCTGCACGCGGCGCTGCCCGCCGCTCTGCTCATGGTGGCGACCGGCTGCTGCTCGGTGGATTCAGCCCGGCGCAGTGTCGACTGGTCGGTACTGATTGTCATTGCGTGCGCGATGGGGCTCGGCAAAGCGGTCGAGATGACGGGTCTCTCCGCCGTGGCTGCCGCGTTTTTCACCGGCGACGGTGCCGAAATGCATCCCGTGCTGGCGCTGGCCACCATCTATTTTGCGACGATGCTGGCGACGGAGTTGCTGAGCAACAGCGCCGCCGCCGTGCTGATGTTCCCTGTCGCAGTCTCCGCCGCCAGCATGCTGGGACTCGACCCGATGCCCTTCGTCGTGGCGATGACCATCGCTGCGTCCTGCGGTTTCGCGACCCCGCTCGGCTACCAGACCCACCTGATGGTCTACGGCCCGGGCGGCTACCGTTATGCCGATTTCCTGCGCATGGGCCTGCCGCTGAACCTGATCGTCGGTTTCGTGACGATCCTGATCGCACCCCGGGTCTGGCCGTTTTGAGACGCCGCAGCGGGCGCAGGTCGCTGTCCGGTGCTACATTTGGCGCCCCTTCGAAAACGAGGAATCCACGGTGACAATCCAGTTGACCGCCAACGAGGCCCGCGTGCTCGGCTGCCTGCTCGAAAAGTCGGTTATCACGCCCGAGCAGTACCCGTTGACGCTCAACGCCCTGACCAATGCCTGCAACCAGAAATCGTCCCGCGAGCCGGTCCTGTCACTTGCCCAGGGGCTCGTCCAGCACACGGTCAGGGACCTCGAGGCGAAACACCTCGTCCGCATCGAGGAGAATTTCCGCAGCCGCGTCGAGAAATACGTGCAGCGCTTCTGCAACACGCCGTTCAGCGAGTTCCAGTTCGACGATGCTCAATACGCAATTATCACCTTGCTGTTGCTGCGCGGACCGCAGACGCCCGGAGAGCTTCGCGCCCACAGCGGACGGCTGCACGCCTTCGCCGATAACGAAGCCGTCGTCGAAGCGCTCCAGGGCCTGATCGATCGGGACGGCGGGCCGCTCGTCGTCCGGCTGCCGCGCAGCCCCGGTCGCAAGGATTCCGAGTACATGCACCTGTTCTGTGGTCCGATCGACGTCGATGCGCGCGCCGCGGAGGTCGAAGCGAAAGCCGAATCCCCGCAGGCGACGCGCGTCAGCATCCTGGACCTCGCCAGGCGTGTCGATGCCCTCGAGGAGGAACTCGCCGCGCTGAAGCAGCGCCTCGGGGACTAGCACGCTGTCGAAATTGTGCGTCCGCCTCTATTTCAGGGTCGCGAGTCCGGCACCTGGCACCTGTTTTGCAACGGGCTGTCGGTTCCGGGCGCGCGGACCCGCCCTTACCCCTCGGTTTCTACGTACTTTTGCGTCCCGCCGGGCGGCGTACATTGATTCATACCAGAGTCGCCCCGGCTCGACGTGGCGGGGCGCCCGGCTTCTGTCCGGCCGCCGCAGTCTCAGTGGACCCTCGTCGCCGTAACCGGGGCGTCTTGCCAGACGGGGGGTTATCGACATGGAAAACACGACGTTCCAGTTCGGCATGGCATTCGTCCTGCTGGTGCTGGCGGGCCTCTTGGTCTTCCTGATGCGAAGCTACCTGATGAGCCAGTCCGAAAGGCGCATGCTCAGGATGATGCGCCTGGAGGGCATCGACCCGAGGTTCGCACTGGACACCGACAACCGCGCCATCATGAAAGAGATCCGCGACCGGTGCCAGCACTGCCAGACCGAGGGTGTCTGCGAGCGCTGGCTCGCCGGCAAGCAGACCGGCCGCAACGACTTCTGCCCGAACGCTCCGCTGTTCGACGAGCTGGCGAAAGTCGCCTGATCGCCACGCCGGCTACGCGCTGACGCGGCTGCGCGCTGCGGCTGATCGCTTGCGCTTCATTCGGCGATGATGTGTGGATACTCGGGTTGCCAGCGATAGCTGGCGATCGCCTGTTCGAGCCCGGCCGCGTCGACGTCCCGGGCGGCGCCGTCCTCGATCGCCTGGCGAGCAACCGCGGCTGCAACGGCCCCGCAGACGTCCCACAGTCGCGTCACCTCGGGCACGAGACATTCCGACTCCAGGTCCGATTCCGTGAGCAGCTCCGCGAGTGCCGTCGCCGAGGCACCGATCATCGCATCCGTCACGATGCTTGCCCGGGTGACGATCGCGCCCAGCCCGATGCCGGGAAACACGAACACATTGTTCGCCTGGCCGACTCGTCGCAGCTCCCCGTCGACCGTCACCGGCTCGAACGGGCTGCCGGTCGCGACCAGCGCCCTGCCGTCCGTCCACGCCAGCAGGTCAGACGGCCTCGCCTCGGTGATCGAGGTCGGGTTGGACATCGGCAGAATGACCGGGCGCTCGGTCGCAGCAGCCATCGACCGGACGATACGTTCGTTGAAGGCGCCGCCCTGCCCTGACGTTCCGATCAGGACGGTCGGTCGATAGGCGCCGACGACGTCCTCCAGGTTGCGCCGCTGCTCGCGCTCAAGGCCGAGCTTCGCCGCCATCGCAGCCGGCCAGGCCAGCTCCCGTTTGTACTCGTCGAGATGCTCGCGATCCTCGGTGACCATGCCGCCACTGTCCATCACGAGCAGCGCATGGGTCAGTTCATCGCCCGACAACCCGGCCTGGGTAAGCTGCACGCGCAGCTGGCGCTCGATGCCGAGCCCTGCCGCGCCCGCGCCATAGATAAGGATGCGATTGTCCATAAGCGGCCTGCCGCTGATCCGGCATGCCGCAAGCACGCAGGCAGTCGCGACGGCGCCGGTACCCTGGATGTCGTCGTTGAATGACGGCAGCACGTGGCGGTATCGGTCGAGCACCTGCAGCGCGTTGTCCTTCCGGAGATCCTCCCACTGGATCAGCACGTCCGGGAATACCGTGCGTGCCGCCGCAACGAACTCGTCGACGACGGCGAAGTAATCCGCGCCGCGCAGCCGCGGCTTGCGCCAGCCAAGGTAAAAAGGATCGTCGAGCAGCGCCTGGTTGTTGGTGCCGACGTCGAGGCTGATCGGCAGCGTCGCCGCCGGGTGTATGCCGGCGCCTACGCAATAGAGCGCCAGCTTACCGATCGAGATCGCCATGCCGCCGGCGCCCTGGTCGCCGATGCCGAGTATCGACTCGTTGTCGGTGACGACCATGAGCCGCACGTCGCTGAAGGGCGCGGCATCCCGCAGCACCTGCTCGATGCGGCCGACGTAATCCGGCGTGATGAAGATGCCGCGACCGCGCCGGTAGACGCGCGAGAAGTACTGCGCCGCCTTGCCGACCGTCGGTGTGTAGACGATCGGCATGAATTCCTCGAGGTGCAGCTGCAGCACCTTGTAGAAAAGGTGTTCGTTCCGGTTCTGCAGCAGCGACAGCGCGATATTCCGGCCGACCGGGTCCGGGTTGTAGACGATCGAACGGTAAATGCGCTCGGCCTGGATGTCGATGTCGTTGACCTGCGCCGGCAGCAGGCCCTCGATCCCGAGCCGGCGACGCTCCTCGAGCGTGAAGCCGGTGCCCTTGTTGTAGATCGGGAAACGCAGCAGGTCTGGGCCGCTTTTGTTGACGCGCACGACGTCGCCATCAGGCGTGCGCTCGATTTGGTACTTTTCCACCTGGCCAGCACCTCCGGCATATGGCCGATGCCGATTATTCCCGCCGGCGCATCGCGATCGATCCCTACACCCGGATTGCCCGGAGGCCTGCGGCACCTGGTAAATAGATCACTATGGCAAGATCGTTTCCATAGGGACTTATAACAGTGGCTCGATCGGCAGCAGGTTGATCCGCCAGAGACGCCAGCGCTTGTCCCGGTCGGCCTCATAGTCCGGGTTGTAGTCCGCGCCCGTCCGCCAGCTGTTGCCCGCCTCGACGTCGCGCTCGATGTGGGCACTCAGCTGTCGAGCCAGTTCGTCGCTTTCGACGAGCGCACCGACCTCGGTGTTCAGGTTGGCGGAGCGCGGGTCGAGGTTGAACGTTCCGATGTATACCAGGCGATCGTCAATGACCATGCTCTTCGCATGGATCGCGAACACCGGATCGTTGTCGCGTAACCGCTCGTAGCGTTCGACGAGTTCCGCCTGGATGGCGGGATATGGTTTGTACTCGTAGAGTTCGACGCCGGCCGCGAGCAGCCTCGGCCGCTGTCGGTGGTAGCCGCTGAAGGCGTGGATGTTGTCGGTCGAGGCCAGCGAATTCGTCGAGATGCGCACACGCACGCCGCGCGCCGCCAGGTCCCCGAGCAGTTCGATTCCGCCCTTCGGCATCACGAGGTAGGGCGACTGGATGAGCACCGACGACTTCGCGCTGCGGAGCGCCTCGATTAGCCGATCGGTCGCGACGCCGCCTCCGCCGAGGCCTTCGCGACCCGGGTTCTTGCCCGGCACGTCGCTGATGAACTCCACCGGCTGCCAGGACATCGCCGCCAGCAGCGCCGGGAAATAACGCGGCATGTTCTCGATCGCGTCGCGCACCTGCGGCTCGAAGTTGCGGGGATCGGCGGCGTACGCGTGCAGTTCGGCCGAGCGTCGGACCGTACCCTCCTCGGTAATCTGCGGCAGTGCCTCCTCGAGCAGCTGTTCGACCGGGACCGATAGCGGACTCTCCCAGAACTCGTCGAAGTTGGCCTGCATATCGCCGACCGCGGCGCCCAGCAGCAGCACGTCCCGATCGCGGAAGTTGTACTCGTGGTCGTAGTCGAAGTACTCGTCGGCCATGTTGCGACCGCCGGTAATGCCGACCAGCCCATCGAAGATCGCCGTCTTGTCGTGCATGCGCTGATTGATCGCGCGAAACCCGGTCAGCAGGTTCCAAACCTTGCGGAGCAGGCCCTGCCCGACGTTGACGTTCGGGTTGTAGATCCGGATATCCACGTCCGGGTGCGCGGCGAGCAGCAGCAGCGTCTCGTCCTCGGCGTCGATCAGGAAATCGTCGACGAGCACCCGGATCGCGACGCCGCGCTCGGCCGCGGTCAGCAGCTGTTCCGCCGCCAGGATGCCGATGTTGTCGGTGCTCCAGATGAAGTACTGGATGTCGATGGAGCGTGCCGCGTGCTGCGCGAGCCAGGCGCGGCCGATCAGCGCCTCCTCGCCCTTCTCGAGTATGTAGACGCCGGTATCTGCCGGCATGCGCGCTGCACAGTCCGGACAATTGGCATCGAGCCAGTTCTCTATTGACTGCGCGCCCGCAGGCGACGTAACCAGCAGCAGCGCGCAAAGCCAGTGGGCTGTGGGCCCGCTCCTCAGAGCCGGTCCTTGAGCGAATAGTACAGCATGCCGAGCACCATACCCGGATATCGCAGCAGCGTGCCACCCGGGAACAGGTGTATCGGCATATCGGCCATGACGTCGAAACGCTCCGGGTTGCCGTTGATGGCCTCGGCCACCAGCTTGCCGGCGATGACCGCGGTCGAAATCCCGTGCCCCGAATAGCCTTGGGCGAAGTACAGGTTCGGCTTCAGCCGACCGAGGTGCGGCAGCCGATTGACGGTCACTGCCAGCGTGCCGCCCCACCAGTAGTCGATGTTGACGTCGCCGAGCTGCGGGAACAATTTCAGCATGTAGGGACGTACGAAGCCGCGGATATCGCTCGGGAAGCCGGCCCGGTAGTTCTCGCCGCCACCGAACAGCAGCCGGTGATCGTCGGACAGGCGGAAGTAGTTGACGACGAAGCGGGTGTCGTGGATGCCGAAGCGCCCGCGGATCAGCTCGTATGCGCGCTCCCTGCCCAGAGGCTCGGTTGCGATCATGAAATTGTTGATCGGCATGATGCGGCCCGCCACGCGGGACTCGAGCTTGCCCAGGTAGCCGTTGCAACCGAGGACAACGAACGCGGCCTCGACCGATCCCTCCGCCGTACTGACCGTCACGGGGTCGCTGCGCGTGTAGCCCGTCACCCGGGAATTCTCGAAGATGCGCACGCCTGCCTCGCGCGCCGCGCGCGCAAGCCCGAGCGTGAAATTCAGCGGGTGCAGGGTCAGAGCATGACTGTCCCAGAAGCCCTCGATGAACCGGTCGGTCGCGACCAGCGACCGCACTTCTTCGTGGCTCAGCGACCGCGTATGCGGATAGTCGTAGCGTTCGTTGAGCGCGGTGGCCAGTTCCGCCGCCCAGCCGAGGTAACGCGGCGTGTGTATGCCGACCAGCTGACCCTCCTGCAAGTCGCAGTCGATGGCGTGTTTCCGGACCCGGTTACGGATCTCCGTCTTGGCTGCTTCGGCAAGATCCCACAGCACGCGCGAACGCTCATAGCCGAAGAGTTCCTCCATCTCCAGCACGTCCTTGCGCTGGCCGCTGCCGATCAGGCCACCGCAGCGCCCGGACGCGCCGAAGCCGATGCGCTCCGCCTCCAGCACGACCACGTTGAAGCCGAGCTCCGCCAGGCTCAACGCAGCCGACAGCCCCGTAAAACCTCCGCCGATGACGCACACGTCGGCGCGCGCCTTGCTGTCGAGGCGCGGATATTCGTGCAGGCCCTGCGCGGTTGCTGCGTAATAACTGTCGGGGTAGCCGGCCACTCGCATGCCGCGATCCTATCAGATTGACCCCGGCACTTTGTCGGGGGTCCACATCGTAAATTCTCGTACAATGATCGACCCTGTGCCGGGAAGGCTACGCAGCTCGTGACAGTAAACAGCAGATTTCGACGCGCGCTGGAGCGACCAGGACCGCTGGTCCTCGATGGCGGGCTCGCAACGCATCTCCAGGCGATGGGCAATGACCTTCGCGGCGTACTCTGGTCGGCTGCATTACTCGAACGTAACCCCGACGCGATTGTTGCCGCGCACCGCGCCTACCTCGAGGCCGGCGCGGACTGCATCATCAGCGCGAGTTACCAGGCAAGCCGGATGGGGTTCACGAAGCTGGGCAGATCAGCCGGGGAAGCGGACCGGCTGATTGCGCGCTCGGTCGAACTCGCCCTGCGCGCCAGGCAGGAGTACCTGGCGGGGCATCCCGCCGCCGGATTCGAGCCGCTGGTCGCTGCGAGCGTCGGCCCTTACGGCGCGGCGCTCGCCGACGGCTCCGAGTACAGCGGGGCCTACTCAGTCAGCCGGGACGAGCTGAGGGATTTCCACCTGCCTCGCCTCACAGTCCTCGACGAATCGGGAGCCGACATCCTCGCGGTCGAAACGATACCCGACATGGTCGAGGCAGAGGTACTGTGCGAGCTGCTCCGGGACACCAACACACCGGCCTGGGTGTCATTTTCCTGCCGCGACGAAAGTGCAATCAGCGACGGTACGCCGCTGGCCGAGGCGGCCGCCCTGTACGCGGACCATCCCACGGTGCTTGCCGTCGGCATCAACTGCACGCCGCCGCAATTAATCCCGGCGCTGATCCGGGAACTACGGCGCGCGGTACCGGGCAAGGCCATCGTCGTCTACCCGAATTCGGGCGAGACATACAACGTCACGGACAAGAGCTGGTCCGGCAGGGCCTGCGACCTGGACAAAGAGTTCGCGGTCGTGTCGTGGCACCGGGCCGGCGCAAAACTGATCGGCGGCTGCTGCCGTACCGGCCCGGACGATATCCGGGCAATTCGTCGCAGGCTGCAGACAGACCGAAACCAGTGACAGGAACCGGCTGACACCGCGCGGGTCTACAGGAAGTGTCGATTTGACCTGGGGGGATCCGGACGTGGACAGGACCCGACACCCGAAGGCTGCTGCGTTGGCGTTGACCCTGTGGCTGGCGTTTCCGCCCGCACACGCCCAGGACGAAACATCGTCGATAACGTTTCCGGTAGAGCCGGAGCTCTTCGCCGACGAGCCATTGAACGCCTGCGAGGGCATCGCGTTCAATGGAGAGAATCGGCTGTTCATGACCTGCAACCGTGCGTTCTGGGAGCTGTCCACCTCCGGCGTCGCAAGCAGGCTCGCCGATCTCGATTCGAACCTGGGCGTCGCCGCCATCGGTGAACGTGACCTGCTGGTCGCTGACTTCGGACCCACCAACGCTTTCCGCGAAGGTCGCAACAGCGACGGAATCGTATACCGGATCACCCCCGAAGGCGTGAAGACGGCCGCCGCCACGGGCATCGGCGACCCGAACTTCATCCTGGTGCTCGCCGACGGCAGTTATCTCGTGTCCGATGATGCGACCGCCGATATCTATCGCGTCGGCTCGGATGGCGCCGTCGAGCTGTACAGCACTGCAGTTAATCACCCCAACGGGCTGGCGCTGTCGCTCGATGAATCGGTGCTGTACGTTGCCCAGATATTCACGAATATCCGTCCGGTCGTGCTGGACGGCTCGATATGGGCAATGCGGCTGGAGGATGGCCAGCCGCTGCGCGGCGCAAGACTAATTGCGAATGCCGGCCCGAATGCGGGCGTCGACGGCCTTGCCATGGACGTCGACGGGCGACTCTATATTGCCGCCAACCGGGCCGGCCAGCTATGGCGTTATGATCCAGCCGACGAATCGATGACGCTGATCGCCGGAGGCATGATCGGCATCGCGAGCCTTGCCTTCGGCAGGGGCTCATTCGACCAACACTCGATCTACGCGACCACGACGTTCTCGGGTGGCCAGGGTGGCAAGATCTGGCGCATCCCGGTTGGAATCGCCGGCGCCAGGCTGTATCGCTAAACACCAATTTGCACGGCCGCCGAGCGGGTCGGCGCGCCGATGCCGGACCTGCTACGCTAACACGCCGTCGAGGATTGCTCCGTGAGCCGATCAGGCCGACTACTCAGGTTCTTGGCACTCGCCATTGCGGGGGGCGTTGCGCTTGCCGCTCTCGTCGCACACTACCAGCGCGAGGCCATCGCCCGGGAGATCATCAACCGGGTGCTGCGCGGTCAGGGCATCGAGGCGACCAGCCTGTCGATCGAGTCGCTGGGGGCCGATGAGCTCCGGCTATCGCACCTGGTGCTCGAGCAGGCGGACGGTACGACCTACGACATTCGCGGCCTGGCGCTGCCGCTGTCGCTGCCCAGCGTGCGGCCTGAACTGGTCCGGATCGACTCGCTGGCGGTTGCGCCCGGGCGCGCCGAGCCGCAACCGGCCAGGCCCGCAGAGATGCTGCGCCTGTTTCTTGCGCTCCCCGGTGTCGCGCCCAATACGGCCCTTACTGTCGCGCGCGTTATATGGCCGGGCCTGCCGCCGGTCGAGTCCCTGGTCTGGCACGCGACGGAGGACCGGCAACGAATCGAGTTCAGCTCGCTGGGCATCGCGGCGACGCTGGCGGTGTCGAGCGGCGAGCCGGGGCGCTACGCTGTCGTGGGCAGCGCGACCGCCGACGTCGAAGTACTGCAACTGTCGGTGGATATATCGGAGCGTGACCAGGCATACGCGATCGGAGGTGCCGCCAGAATTGACCTGGAGAGCCTGCTGGCCGTGCCGTCCGTCCGCAGCTACGCGGCAGCAACCGAGGGCGGCTCCGGCCGTATCGACGTCGACCTGGGCGCGACGCTCGACGACGAGGCGCCGCAAACCGTCGACGCGTCGGTCACGCTGAACGCGGCGAGCGGGACCGGCCTGCACTATACGCCCGCCGGCGCCGCAGGCTTCGACGCACGCACTGGCGCGGACGCGGAAATCCGCATCCGGTTCGAGTACCCGTCGCTGGAATGGTCGCTTGCCTCGGCCAATATCGTTGTCGGGGTCGACGCCGCCGGCGTCGGCGATATTCACGCCGAGGCGTCGGAACTCGATTGCGCGAGCGGCCTGCGCTGCAGCTTCGGCGGCTCGGTCGGCATTTCCCGGCTGGAAGTCCCGGGCACGACGATTCGGGATGTCCAGGCCAGCGCGCAGTTTGCCGTCGAGCGAGCGGAGTCGTTAACCGTTCGCCTGGACGGTTTCGCCGCGACCCTGACCGGGCTGACGGGGCGCGACTGGTCGGCAGCGAGCCTGTCGGCCGCAACCGGCGCGGCGATCGAGCTGGAACTCACGCCCGGGGGCTGGCGCGCCGACCTGCCGCGCGCGGCAATTCAGCTGGGCAGCCTGCAATTCGGTGACATGACGGCCGCCTCGCTGTCGGCACAGGCAGACCTTCGCCTGGAGCCCGGCGCTGCGCTTCGGGTCGATGCCATGACGGCCGCCGCTGCCGGTATCGCCGCGGCAGCCTGGTCGGCGAGTGCCGTCACGATCACCGAGCCTGCCGCCGCCCGGGTCGAACTGGACGACACGGGCTGGCGCGCCGACCTCGACCGCGTGGCGCTGCGCGCCGACGTGCTGCGCGCCGGCGAGTCGCTGAGCGCGAGCCTGCCGATTTCATTGACGGAACTCCGCGTGCTCGACAACGGCGCAAGAACGAATGCGACGTTCTCCGTCGCACCGCGCGCCGCGACGCTGCGCTGGGGCGAAACGGAACTGGTCGCACCAGCGTTCGACGGACGCTTCGAGATGGGAGCGACATACGGCGCCGAGGTCAGCGTTTCGAATCCCGCCGACTCGATCGCGGCCACGCTGGCCCTGGCCCACGACCCGGCGACAGGGCAAGGCAGCATGCTGCTCACGGACGGTGCCCTCGACCTCGAGCGCACGCCGATGTCGAAGCGCATGCAGCGCTGGCAGCAGGCCTGGGACCTGTTCGGTGGCAGGCTTACAGCGGACGCGACACTCCGCTGGCGCGAACTGGACGGTGCGACCGTGCTCGACGGCAAGATGCGAATCGGTGCAGAGGACGTGGCGGGTAATGTCGGGGACATCGTCTTTACCGGCCTGGCGGGAAACATGGGCCTCGCCGTCGACCCGGCCGAGGGGCTGCGCGGAGAGCGGGCCGCCATGACGCTGGAATTGCTCGACGTCGGTGTCCCGATCGAAAACATCGAGGCGAGCGTACAGTGGGACGCGAGCGACGTGCTGGCGGTAACGGATCTTGCCATGGGACTGCTCGGCGGACGTGTTACCGCCGAGCCATTCGACTACCGGATCACGCCGGGCGACGCCGTCGTTCTCCTGGCGGTCGAATCGGTTCAGCTGCCGTTAATCGTCAAGCTGGCAGAATTCGAAAGCATAGACATGACGGGCAGCCTGTCAGGGGCGCTTCCCGTCACGGTTGCCGGCGAGACGGTGACGATTAGCGGCGGCCGGCTGAGCAGCGATTCGCCCGGCGGCGTGATCCGCTACCTGGGCGGCGCGGTCACCCCGGCGGACCAATCGGGGGTGGGGCTGGTCAGCAGGGCCTTGTCGAACTTCCGCTACGACTCGCTGACGGCCGATGTCAATTACACCGAAACAGGAGACCTGAAAGTGCAGATGCGGTTGACCGGGGTAAATCCCGACATGGACGAGCGGCAGCCGGTGATACTGAACCTCGGCGTCGAGAACAACATTCCGCAGCTGCTGCGCAGCCTGCAGGCTACGCGAGCCATCGAGGACGTGCTCGAAAAACGAGGCAGGAAGTAATGTTCTTTCGCCCACCCGGGGCTTCGGATAAGCTCTGCGCAGGGCATCGAAGAGGTTTCACATCGCCATGAAAACCGCAGTCATCCCGTTACTCATGCTCCTCGCGCTTTCCGCCTGCACACCGACCGTGCAGGTTGCGGCGCCGAAAGAGCCGATCGAAATCAATCTCAACGTCAGGATCGAGCACAACATCCGGGTCCAGGTCGACAAGGAGCTCGAGGACCTGTTCGAAGAAGACAGCGACTTATTCTGAGGGTGACCGGTATGAAGAAGATATTTCTGGCTATATGTCTCGCCCTAGCATTCCAGGCTGCCTGGGCCATCGACCTCGGCGCCGCCAAGGAGCAGGGACTCGTTGGCGAAGCCAACACCGGCTACCTTGCCGCGGTGAAGGCGCCGGCCAGCGCAGAAGTGCAGGCGCTGATCAACGACGTCAACGCGAAGCGCAAGGTTGAATTCGAGAAGACGGCCGAAAAGACCGGCGCCACGCTGGAGCAGGTACGCGCGCGCTTTTACGAACTCGCGGTACAGAAGACAGCACCCGGGCACTATTACCAAGACGCCGGCGGCGCCTGGCACAAGAAATAACCGTCACAGCCGAGAGCGTGACGACGGGACAGTGATCGTGATCCGTTTCCGGTCACTGTCCCCTGGAAGCGTTCCAGTCGGCCAGTAGCGGCAGCCGGCGGTAGCGGCGGCCACTGGCAGCGTGCAGCGCGCTCGCGAGTGCCGGCGCGATGACCGGAGTAGGCGGTTCGCCGATGCCCGACGGCGGCGCGTCGCTCTCCACGAGATGGGCGCGGATGATCCCGGGTATCTCGTGGATACGCAGGATCCTGTAATCGCTGAAGTTGCTCTGTTGCACGCGCCCTTCGCTGGCCGTCAATTCCCCGTGCAGTGCGATCGACAAGCCATAGATCGTTGCGCCTTCGACCTGCGCGGTGACGCCGTCGGGATTTACAATCCGGCCGCAGTCGACCGCGGTATCGACGCTGACGATGCGGAAACTCCCGTCGGGCTGCACGGCGATCTCGACGACTGACGCCGTGTAGCTGTAAAAGCTGTTGTGCACGGCGATGCCGCGGTAGTGACCCTCCGGCAGCGGCTTGCCCCAGTCCGTGCGCTCAGCGAGGAATTGCAGCACACGCCGATACCTGCCGGTGTCGACGGTCGTACCGTTGAAGGACTCCATCGGGTCCTGCGGCTCGTTCGGTGCGTCGAAGGTCCTGTCCTTGCCAAGCAGCCGCAGCCGGTAAGCTACCGGGTCCTCGCCGGCCGCTGCCGCCATCTCGTCGACGAAGCCGTTGATCGAGAACGCGTGCCAGACATTGCAAACCGAACGCAGCCAGCCGATGCGGATCGGGACGCGCGCCCGGCAGCCCTCGATGCTGAAGTTCGGCACCTCGAACGGCATGTTCGTCCAACCCATGCCCAGCTCCCAGTCCATCGGCTCCTCGCGACCGGCCTGGAACATCCAGTCGATCGTGGGATACGCCGCGCGCATCAGCCAGCCCGTCGGCAGGCCGTCCTCGCCGAGGCGTGCGCGCATCAGCTGCACGGCCTCGGAGTGGTAGTAGCAGTGCCGGATGTCGTCCTCGCGGGTCCAGATCAGCTTGACGGGACCACCAGCCTGCCGCGACGCTTCGACCGCCTCGAAGACGTAGTCGGTCTGCGACTTGCGCCCGAAGCCGCCGCCCAGCAACGTGGCCTGGACCCTGACACGCGACGGATCGATGCCAAGCCACAGGCCGACGAGCCGCTGCGTGTCCTGCACGTCCTGGATCGATCCCCAGATCTCGCAGTCGCCGTTCTCGTGGACCCAGGCGGTGGCCACCGGCGGCTCCATCGGCGCCTGCGCGAGCATCGCGGTCTCCCAGGTCGCTTCGAGCAGCGTTCCTTCGGCGGCGAGCCCGGCTTCGACATTGCCGGCCGACCGGTGCACGGTACCCGGACTCCTCACGCTCTCCGCCAGCTCGCGACGGTAATCCGCGGTGTTGTAGTCCGCATTCGCCCCGAGGTCCCAGTCGACGACCAGCGCGTCGCGGCCCCTGATCGCGGCCCAGCTGCTGTCGGCGACGACGGCGATACCCTCCTGGGGTACAAACTCCGGCGTGTGTGCCGTGTGCGGAATATGGCAGAGCGCGCTGACACCGGGCACCGCCAGACCGGTCGCCGGGTCGTAGTCGCGGATGCGCGCATCGAATACCGGCGCGCGCGCGACGCACGCGTACTTCATCCCGGGCAGCGTGAAGTCGTAGCCGTATATCGCCGCGCCGGTGACGATCGCCTCGTTGTCGACGCCCGTCGCGCTCCTGCCGATGTAGCGGAACTCCGCCGGGTCCTTGAGCCGCAGGCTTGCCGGCAAGGGCATTTCGGCCGCCGCATTCAGCAGCTCGGCATACTCGATCCGCCGTCCCGTCGCACCGTGCTCGACGCCGTGGTTGCGGGCCGTGACCTCGTCGATGGGCACGCCCCAGGTGTCGGCCGCCGCCTGCTCCAGCAGGTTCCGCGCGGCGGCGCCGGCCTCCCGGAGCGGTGTGAACATCATCCGCACCGTCTTCGATCCGTCGGTGTTCTGGTCGCCGTAGATCGGGTCGCCTATCGATTGTTTCAGGCTCACACGCGCGAGATCGGCCTCGAGTTCGTCGGCGACGATGCGCGGCAGCGAGGTACGCACTCCCTGCCCCATCTCGCTGCGGCTTACCGTGATCGTGACGTCGCCGCTGGCGTCGAACGCCACGAAGACGTTCGGCTTGAACCCCGTTGATCCGACATTACCCGGCGACGGCCGTTGCTGGCAGCCCGGCACGTAGACGCCCAGCGCCAACAGCCCGCCGGCGGCGCCGGTCGCTTGCAGCAACTCGCGGCGCGAGACTTTACGCATTGCCATCATTCATCCTCCCGGCCGCCGTGCGTATCGCCTTGCGTATGCGCGGATAGGTGCCGCAGCGACACAGGTTGCCGGCCATCGCCGCGTCGATGTCGGCGTCCGAGGGGTCGGGGCTGCGCGCGAGCAGCGCCGCGGCGCTCATCAGCTGACCGGCCTGGCAATAGCCGCACTGCGGCACGTTTTCGTCTATCCAGGCCTGCTGCAGGACCGTCAGGCCATCTGCGCCGAGACCCTCGATCGTGATCACAGAGCGTCCGGCCGCAGCGGCCAGAGGCGTCAGGCAGGCGCGGGTCGGCTGGCCGTCGACGTGCACCGTGCAGGCGCCGCAGGCGCCGACACCACAGCCGTACTTGGTGCCCGTTAACCCGAGTTCGTCGCGCAGCGCCCACAGGAGCGGCATATCGCCATCCGCATCGACATCGCGTTCCGAACCATTGACTGTGAGTGTGACCATTAGCGCGTCCCCCCTGGCTGTGCACTGCAGAAGCCGGCCTCAGCGGGCATAGGCTTTGTGAACGGCCCGGTGCGAAACCAGGCCGGCCGTTAATATGATCGTTGCGCCGATCAGCGGCAAGATCGTGTCGAAGCTGGACCAGTCGAGCCATTGCCCCTCCCCGAGACGTCCAATTGCCTGGTGATACGGCCGGACGTACAGGGTCAGGATCATCACCGGGCTGATGAACGCATAGGCGATCAGCAGCTTCGCCGCCAGCAGCGTGTTGCGCGTGCGAACGGGATCGAGATCCTCCGGCGGCACCTCGTGCAGCTTGCGGCGCAGCCGCTTCGCCTCCTCGGGCACCGTCCCCCGGCGCGAGACCAGCAGCACCACCGCGAGGCTGATGACGCCGCCGATGAACACCGGGTCGAAGTAGCCCGGCAGGTCGATGATGCCGAGCACGTCGGCCAACTTCGACAGCACGTTGCCGAGGAAACCGGACACGATACCCCAGAAGGCACCGGCGGCAGTCACCCGGTCGCTCCAGACGCTCAGCAAAGCCACCGGGCCCCAGGAGGATGCGAATACCGTCGCAACGAACCACGTGATCCAGAATATGTTCGGCGGTGTCAGCAACGCGATCACGAGGGCTACGATGCCGACGCCGAACATCAGGAGTCGGCTGAGACGCAGCATCTGCCGGTCGTCGAGCGATGCGTGCTCGCCCAGGTCGTAGGACACGCTGAAGCCGACCAGGGACATGAACGTCGATGCCGAGGACAACCCGGCCGCGAGGATGCCGGCGAGCAGCAGCGAGCCCGCCAGCGCGGGCATCATGTTGAATGCCGCCCACATGATCGCCTGGTCGGGCGGATCGATCGCATCGTTGCCGAGCGTGATCGTGCCACCAACGTAGTACACGACATGCTGCAACACGATCAGCGTGACGGTAGCGATGCAGGCCGAGCGGATGACGACGTGCTCGTCCTTCGCCATCAGGTAGCGGCTGGACTGCCAGGGACTCACGGCCGAGACGATGCCCCAGGCGACCGACAGCGTGGTGTACCAGATGAAGGCCTCTAGCGGCGTTGCCCACTCGGCGCCGGGGCCGGTCAGGCCGTGCCAGGACAGCAGTTCCGGGCGGGACTCCAGGCTGGCCATGCGGTCGATCGCGGTAAACCAGCCGCCCGAGAGCTCGATGACGTAGTACAGCGCGACGAAGGCGACGAACGTGAACAGCAGGAACATGATCGTGTCGGTGATGACCACGCCGCGGGATCCCGCATACAGCGTGAACAGCGTGTAGCCGAGCCAGGCCATGCACAGCGCCGCCCAGTGCGGCAGCCCGGTGATCTGCCCGAGCACCAGGGCTACGCCCTGGGTCACGACCATCAGGTAGCCGCCGAGGCCGATGATCAGCGTGATGGCGGCGGCGGTCCGCACGCGCCGACTGCCAAAACGAAGTCCGAAATATTCCGCCACCGTCAGCACGCGGCAGCGCCGCAGGAAACGGCCGAAGTACACGGCGCCGAGCACGTAGCCGATCGAGGTCAGCGGCAGGCCCAGGATCATCATCCCGAGGTAACCGGAGTAGCTGAAGCCGACCTCGCCGAGGAATATGCCGGTGCTGTTGACGCTGGCAATCAGCGTGCCGAGGATCAGGAGCGTCGGGGCGCGCCGGCCGGCAACGAAGTAATCCTCAAGACGCCGGACCTTGCGGCCGGCGTAGTTGCCGACCACGATGTAGACGAAGAGGCTGATGAAGACACCAGCCGCGTAGATATCCATCCCCGCGTTCGCTCCCCCCGGGCGGACCCTCATTTGGCCAGATCGGCACCGACCGGGCAAGGCGATGGGGGGCGCCGGGGCGCGGCGTGCAGGCCCGCATCGGCAACGATGCCGGTGCGAATACGTCCTGTTTCCGCCGGGGCAGGCCGGCCATTGCGGTTTTAACGTATTTCGCGGCCGGGGCAGCCTCCCGATAATCCACATTAGAAAATCCTAATGAAGTCTCCGCCGCGCCAGTCAGCGTGCCGATGCCGGCGCGCCGTGGCCCAGAGGCCCGTGCCTCCGGCGGATCCGCAAGGGGGAGTCGTATGTCCGCGATTGATCCGGTGCCGGCACGCAGGATCCTGGTGCTCGGCGTCGGCAATACCCTGCTCCGTGACGATGGCCT
>JAOUIH010000272.1 GCA_029884165.1 Gammaproteobacteria bacterium
GGCTTATGGGGCAGAACCCAATACGCAGGCCTGCCTCGTCGACCTGGGCTACCCGGGCGTACTGCCGGTGCTGAACGGCGAGGTCGTGCGGATGGCCTGCCTGTTCGGCCTGGCGGTGAATGCGACGATCGCCCGCCGTTCGGTATTCGCGCGCAAGAACTACTTCTACCCGGACCTCCCGAAGGGTTACCAGATCAGCCAGTACGAGCTGCCGATCGTTGCCCGGGGCGAGCTGACGATCCACGGCGACGACGGGACCGACAAGCGGATCGGCATCACCCGCGCCCACCTCGAGGAGGATGCGGGCAAGTCAATCCACGAAGGCCTCGACCGCTACTCCGGCATCGACCTGAACCGGGCGGGGACGCCGTTGCTCGAGATCGTCTCCGAGCCCGACCTGCGTTCGGCGAGGGAGGCGGTTGCCTACATGCGCAAGATTCACTCGATCGTGCGCTATCTCGGCATTTCGGACGGCAATATGCAGGAAGGCTCGTTCCGCTGCGATGCGAACGTCAGCGTCCGGCCGGCAGGGCAGCGCGAATTCGGTACCCGGGCAGAACTCAAGAACCTGAATTCCTTCCGGTTTGTCGAAAAAGCAATCAACTACGAGATCGAGCGCCAGATCGAGCTGATCGAGGATGGCGGTGCGGTGGTGCAGGAGACGAGACTCTACGATGCCGACCGGGACGAGACCCGTTCGATGCGCAGCAAGGAAGAGGCGAACGATTACCGCTACTTCCCCGATCCCGACCTGTTGCCCGTCGAGATCGACGCCGCGTACGTCGAGTCGCTGCGGGCCGGCCTGCCGGAACTCCCGGATGCGAAGTGCGCGCGTTTCGTTACCGGCTACGGCATCAAGCAGGCGGATGCCGAGATCCTGACGCTGAGCCGCGCGCTCGCCGACTATTACGAGGCCGTCGTCGGGGCGACCGAGGCCGAGCCGCAGCTGGCCGCCAACTGGGTCATCGGGGACCTGTCGGCGGCGCTGAACCGGGACGCGCTGGACATCACCGGCAGCCGCGTGAGCGCAAGGGAGCTGGCCGGCCTGCTGGACCGCATCGCGGACCAGACGATCTCGGGCAAGATCGCGAAGGACGTTTTCGACGCCATGTGGGCGGGCGAGGGCGACGCCGACGCCGTCATTGAGGCGAGGGGTCTGCGCCAGATCACCGACAGCTCGGCGATCGATGCGATCGTCGACCGGGTCATTGCCGCGCATCCGTCCCAGGTCGCCGACTACCGCGGCGGCAAGGACAAGCTGATCGGGTTCTTCGTCGGCCAGGTCATGAAAGAGACCGGCGGCAAGGCCAATCCTGCCCAGGTCAACGACGCGCTGCGCCGCAAGCTCGCCGGCGACTGAGGCGCATGCACACCGACGCGGTCGTACCGTTCGTCTTCGAGGCGCTGCAGGTGCGCGGTGCCATCGTGCTGCTGGACCGCTCCTGGCAGCGCATGCTGCAGGGTCACGATTACGAAGCGTCCGTGCGCGAGGTGCTCGGTCACGCCGCGGCGGCGACGACGCTGATCGCCCAGAGCGTCAAGGCGGACAGTTCGATCACTCTGCAAATCAGCGGCGACGGGCCGCTGTCACTGCTCGTCATGCAGTGCGGCAGCGACCTGCGCTTCCGGGGCATGGCCAGCACCCAGGGAGACACCGCCGGGCTCGCCTTTCACGAGCTGGCGACCAAGGCGCGCTGCGCGATCACGATCGATTCGCCGGCCTCCGAGCGTCCCTACCAGGGCATCGTCGAGGTCAGCGCCGACTCGCTGGCCGCGAGCCTCGAAAACTACTACGCGCGCTCGGCCCAGCTGCCGAGCCGGCTGAAGCTGCTGGCCGACGAGCGCCTCTGTGCGGGCATCCTGCTGCAGCAGATGCCCGGCGCCCGGCGCCCGGCCACCGATGACTGGCACCGGCTCGGCCTGCTGGCCGAAACGCTCGCCCCGCGCGACTTCCAGGCGGGCATCGGCGCGGACCTGCTCGGCAAGCTGTTCGCCGAGGACGACCTCCGCGTGTTCGAGGCGCGCAGCGCCGATTTCTACTGCCGCTGCTCCCGCCACCGGGCCGAGGAGGTGCTGCGGCTGCTTGGCGCGGAGGACTGCGAGGCAGCGGTGCGCGAGCAGGGCGTCCTGGTCGTTACCTGCGAATACTGCGCCCGGCGGCAGCGCTTCGACCTCGTCGATATCGCGCAGCTGTTTGCCGATACCGCCATGCGCGGTTCCGATGCTGTCCATTAAGTTCCTGTAAGTACGCTCTTTTTCAAAACCCGGCCGCGCGTCCGGCGGGCAGGCTTGTGCCGCCCGCCGGGTCGCGTGTAAACTGCCGCACCTATATATAAATAAATCCTTATAGATTTATGGAAACGGTTACCGATCAGCTCGCCCGGCAGTTCAAGGTCCTGGCGGACCCGCAGCGCCTGCGTCTGCTGGCGCTCTTTCGCCAGGGCGAGTGCCACGTGGCTGAACTGACCCGGGTCCTCGGGCAG
>JAOUIH010000273.1 GCA_029884165.1 Gammaproteobacteria bacterium
ACGGCAGGTCGAGGCCGCCATCGTGCGGAGCCGGCCCGACCCCTGGTCGTTCAGGCGCGTGAATCTTCCCCTTTCACCCGAAAATGCCGGCGCATCACGGCGCGAGCCAACACCCGCCCGTCCCTGCATGGTGGCCCGGGTGGTGATGAACAGGACGGAGCGCTCAGACCAGGCGATCGCCCGTTGCCGGTCGCTGACTGAGACCGCGGCTCCTACAAGGCAAGGCCATCGTCGGTCAGGTGTCCTCGTCGAGGTTCAATGACGCGCTGAGGACCGCGTATTTTTCGGCCTGCTCCTGTATCAGTTTCTCGGTGTGGCTGCGCAGTTGCAGGAACGCAGGGTCGTCGCGAATCGACTCCAGGTTCGGATCCATGTACAGGAAATACCAGAGCTTGATGCGGTAGCCCGAATCTATCGCTTCCTGCAGTCGTGTTATCGCTTCCTCCTTCTTGCCCTGCAACGCCAAGGCAAGCACGTCCGCCAGCCAGAAGCCGAACGTGCCGCCGCGTTGTCGCGTCGCTGTCACCTCGAGTGCCTGCGCCAGCAAATGATTTGCGCGCTCGGTCTCGCCGTTCTCTATAAGTACCTGCGCAAAATCAACAGCGGCGAACAGGTTGCTGCTGTTCACCGCCGACACAGCCGACACGCTGAGTTCGGGGTAGGCTTTTGCATAGCGCACCAGGGCAATCTGCACGTCGCCGTTCGCCAGGTCCCGGTCCCGCAGGGTTCGCAGCGCATCCGGTGATGTCGCGTAGTGGTCGAGCAGGATTTTCGCGTCCTCCTCGGCCGCCGCGATCTCGCCTTTCCGCTGGTTCAGGCACATCTGCGTGAAGCGCGGCCAGAAACTGTTCGGATCGATGGCCATGCCTTTTTGCACGAAAGTCTCGGCCCGTTGCAGGTCGCCTATCTCGAGGTAAGCCATCGCCGTAACGGCCTGCATCGAAGGGCTTTCCGGGTCGAGCGCCGACGCCTCGCGGTACCAGATGAGCGACTCCGCGATCTCGCCGAAATTAAGGTACTTGATCGCACCGAGGTAGACGCGTGCCAGGCTGTTTCCGGGCATCAGCTGGGCCGCAGCTATATAGCGGTCCATCGCTTCGTCATTTCGCCCGACGGCATCGTAGTAACGCCCCAGGTCAAAATTGATCGGGCCCGAGCCCGGGTCCAGGGAAATGGCATGTTCCGCCAGTTCGATGGCATCGTCCTGTCGCTGCTGCTGCCAGCGCAGGCTCGCATACAGCCGGTAGGCCCGCGAATAGCTCGGCTGCAGTGCAATGGCGCGGTCGAGTGCGGTTGCCGAAGCGGCCGCGTCCTTTTGCATCATGTGCATCAGGCCCGCCGCGGCATAGGCGCTCGGCAGGTTCGGGTTGAGTTCCATGGCGCGGACGACGAGCGGCTCGGCAAGTTCAATGGCCTCCGAAACGCTCAGTCCTCCAAAAAAATACATGCCGAGGCTGAGATACGTGTCGGCGAGTGCGGCATATGCATCAGCGTAGTTCTCGTCCAGCTCTATGGCCGCCTTGAAGTTTTCCGCTGCAGCATTGAGAGACGTAACGGATTCGACGTTCACCCGCCCTCGCCCCTTCACGTACTCGTTGTAAGCCTCGAAATTGCTTGTCGGTGCGTCGCGGGATACGTACTTATCGGCCTCCAGCGCCGCCGACAGTTCCCTGGCAACGCTTGCGACGATCTCGCTCTGCACCTCGAACAAGGTCTCAACCGTGAGCGCGCGGTCGTAGGTTGCTGCCCAGACGTGAGCATCGCTTGGCACGTCGACAAGCTGTACATTGATGCGAACCTCGCCGCCGCTTCGTTGCACGCCGCCTTCAATGATCAGGCTGGCATTGAGTCTCGCACCAATCTCGCGCAGTGAATCGGTCGTTTCGCGATACGGCTCCACCGAAGTGCGAGAAATAACCTGCCAGTCGTTAAAACGTGCAAGGTGCGTGATCAGGTCGTCCTGCATGCCGTCGACGATGTAGCGATCGCCCGGGTCGTCGCTGCGGTTCTTGAAAGGCAGGACGGCGATCGTGTGTTTGCCTGCCGCCGGTTGCGATATCGGTGCTTCGCCGAGATTCGACAGCAGGATGAAGGCGGCGGCCGTTGCCGCGGCAATGACAGCAGCTGCGAGCGCGTAACGTGGCGTGCGGCGCGCCGTTTCCAGACTCGTGATCTTGCTTAACAGCCGGTAACCGCGCTTCGGTACCGTTTCGATGAACCTGGGTTGGCGGGCGTTATCGCACAGCGCCTTGCGCAGCTCGGTGATGCATTTCGACAGCGCATCGTCCGCGACCGGCCGGCCCTGCCAGACCTGCTCGAGTATCTGTTCGCGGAGAACTACCTTGCCCGGTGCGCGCGCCAGCATGAGCAACACATCCATGGCTTTGGGCTCGACGTGGTACTCGGACATGCCGTCACTGATTTTGCCCAGGAGCGGATAAACGGTTCGGCCGTCGATGCTGAAGCCGGTTTTTAGGTC
>JAOUIH010000027.1 GCA_029884165.1 Gammaproteobacteria bacterium
GTCAGGCGTTCACCGGCACGCTGGAGACGATGGAGCGCGCGTACGATTGCTGGAAACGGGGCCGCTGGTCGGACGACCCCTTCGTCGAGTCGATCATCCCCTCGGCCTGGGACCCGACCGTCGCTCCGCCGGGGCAGCACTGGATGTCCAACTTCGTCCAGTACTGCCCGCCGCAGCTCGCGGACGGTCCGTGGACGCCCGAAAAGCGGGACGCATTCGGCCGGACCGTCGTCGACAAGATCGAGCGCTACAGCCCGGGTTTCAGGGACCTGATCGTCCACATGGAGGTCCGTACCCCGCACGAAATAGAAAACGAGATAGGGCTGACCGAGGGCAACATCTTCCAGGGCGAGCTTACGATCGACCAGTTGTTCTTCAATCGGCCGTTCCCGGGTTACGGCCAGTACCGGATGCCCGTCAGGAACCTCTACATGTGCGGTTCCTCGACGCATCCGGGAGGCGGCGTGTCGGCCGTTTGTGGTGCCAACGCCGCGAGGGAGATCCTGATGGATCTGCGGCGCCCGAACACCGTGCCCGAGGATGACTTCCACGATGAGTAGCTCATGAACGGGATCGATCCGTATGCCGGCGAGCGCCTGAAACTCACGCATTTTCATCCGCGTGAAGAAGCGCTGAATCTTCGCAATGCCTGGGGCGCCTGGAACGGCTACAAGTTCGCCAACTGCTATTACGACGCGGAGTACGAGTACTTCTGTATCCGTAACCAGTGTGGCACCTACGACATCTGCCCGATGCAGAAATACGAGATCTCCGGGCGGCACGCCGAGGCGATGCTCGATCGCATGGTTACGAGGAACATCCGCAAGCTCGGCGTGAACCGGGTCGCCTACGCCGTCTGGTGCACAGACGAAGGCCGGCTCATCGACGACGGCACGATTTTTCGGCTCGCCGAGGACCGGTACATGCTGGCCTGCGGCAGCCCGTGCATCGCATGGTTGCGCAAGAGCGCATACGGTTTCGAGGACCTGCTGATCGAGGACGTCACCGAGTCGATTGCCGCGCTGTCGCTGCAGGGGCCGACCTCCTGCGCGGTACTGAAAAAGCTGGGTCTCGCGGGCGTCGAGAACCTGAAGCCGTTCGACATCGCGCACTTTGCGTTCCTCGGCGATACGCTGATGGTGTCGCGCACGGGATTCACCGGCGATCTCGGCTACGAGCTGTGGATACGGCCCGAGCTGGCGCTGGAAATGTGGGACGCGCTGTATGCCGCCGGCGCGGACTACGGCATACAGCCGTACGGCGAAATGGCGACGAACATGGCCCGTCTCGAGGCTGGCTTCATCATGCCGCACATGGATTTCACCGAGGCATTGAAGACGGTTCTTTTCGAACACGATCAGACGCCGTACGAGCTGCAGCTCGGCTGGCTGGTCGACCTCGACAAGCCGCACTTCAGCGGCAAACGGGCGCTGGCCGAGGAACACCGGCGGGGTCCCGAGTGGACGCTCGTCAAGCTGGACATCGAAGGCAACTGGCCGGCCGAGGGTTCGATCATCTACGACAGCGAGCGGTGCCGCAGGGATATCGGCTACGTCACGTCCGCCATGTGGTCGCCGGCGGTCAAGGGCAACGTCGCGCTGGCCATGGTCAGAACGCGGTATCTCGACGGCGAAATCTGGGCGGAGATATACAAGCCCAGGGACCTGCGACCGTACCGCCGCATGGCGCGATGCAGGATCTCGAAGCGGCCGTTCTGGTCGCCGCCTCGCGCCCGGGCCACGCCGGCAGGCGACTACTGAGCATCGGGCAGTCGGGCGACGGTTGTTGTACCGTCGATGCCGGATTCTGCGGTAACTTAGAACCCGATCGGCGCGGCGAACGTCGACCCGGGGCAGAATAACCAGCAATGCTGCAGCACGACTCAGCGAAACCACGAGCAGGACTACAGGCACGCATCCGCGCCGCGGTCGTGCTCGTGTTGCTGGCCGTCACCGTCTTCGGTCTTGCCTGGGGCACGCTGAACGTCGTCGAAACCGGCCCGCAGGCGAGAAACCTCGCGATCGCGATCTGGGTCGTCGGCATCGTCGTTCTGGCGCTGAGTGGTGTACGTCTCCAGTCGATGACCGATGACGCCTGGGTCGTAGCAGTCGTGCGGTCCGCCGGCGACTGGGCCGGCGCGTCCTGGACGCGGATGGCGCTGTCGCTGCTCGTATTCGGTGCGACGTGGTACCTCGCGTGGCTCGGCCTGTTCGCGGCCATCGTAACGGTTCAGCCGGTCGAGGCCGGCCTATCGGCCGGCTCGCACTGCGAGGTCGGCTGGGCGCTCGTCAAGGCGCCGTGCTCGGATCGCGCAGAGCGGCTCTGGGCGCCGACGCGGCAGGTAATGCTCTATCTCGACGACACGGTGTCCAGCTGCACGCGGACCGGTAGTGCCTGGTCCTGTGACGGGCCGACCGGAGTCGCTGCCGCGTCGGAACCGGCGCCGGTGAAGGCAGGTGAGAGGCCGGACCTGCGAGTATATTTCCAGATGTCCAAGGCGCTCGAGTACGAGCGCCATATCCGCGACGGTTTTCAGCAGGGGATCGAGTCCCGGCTCGGGTCCCGCTACGCCATCGTATTCAACGAGGGCATCGGGACCACCAGCAGCTACTGGAACTCCGTAGAGCGCTGGCAGGCCATCGTCGACGAGATCGTCAACCGGGCGCCGCTGACGCAGTACATCGTTACCGTGGGATCCGACGCGGCGACGGCGATGGTCGAGCTGGAAGCCGAGCGAAAGTTCGCGGCCGTACCCGGGTCGCGCTTCGCAGGCTTTATCTTCCTCGGCGTCAGCGACCCGATGCGGGCGGGGCTGGCCGAGCGAGAATCGGCCACCGGCATTCCCGGCCGTGCCGCGGTTCAATACGGCACGGGTGCAAACGACTGGGCGGCCACGATCCTGCACGCGCTGGACGAGCCGCGCCTCGTTCACAAACCCGAACTGATCTACGACACCTCGCAGCTCCAGGACGCCTGGGTCGCCGCACAGCTGCAAAGCTCGCCGCTGCACGGTGATCGGCTGGAAATTACCGGGCCGATCGAAGGGAACCTTCGCGTCGCCGACCTCGAGGAGAACCATATCTACTTCGCCTGGTACTCGCTGGACGCGGTCGTCGAATCGTACTCGTCACGAATGGACAGGTTCCTGATCGTTCCGTCCACCTACTCGGAGGCCAACGTCCGGAACTTCGGTGTCGTGGTTTCGGTGGACGACGTTGAAGTCGGCGACATGGGCGCCAATTATCTCGCGATGTCGCTGCTGGAAGGTCGCGAACTCGAGGAGTTGCCGACGGTGGGTCCACACTTTCATATCTGGATCAACTGCAGCGCTGTCGAGCGCAAGGGCATTCCGCTGTCCCCGAAATTGCTGCGCAAGGAAGTCAGGTTCGTACCCGATGCCGGGGAGAAGGTCGCGCGCAACGATTGCATCGCACGCTAGGACGCGCCGGTTGCGCATTGTCGGCCCGTGGCCTCGTCGCAGTGGCGCGTATGGCTGTGGGAGCGGGTCCCGACCCGCGACGGCGATGTCGGCGGTCAGGATGGCCTCCACACATGACGGCGATCCACGGGGTCCCTCCGCGCCATGCCGCCCCTACGGCGGCCGGTACCTGCGATGCGAGCCTTCTGTCGGAGCTCGCGCTCGCGGGCGAACTGTCACTGGGCCTCCTGGAGCTCCCGGATCATGCGCCGGGCGTTTTCGAAACCCGGATCCACTTCCAGTGCCTTTTCGTACAGGCTGATCGCCGCAGCGCGGTCGCCGCGGTGCAGCGTGATTTCCGCGAAGCTGTCCCATGCATTCGCGGACCGCGGAAAGAGCCGGGTGTTCAGCGCCAGCACGTCGTAGCTGTGATCGATATCGCCGGCGATGGCGGCCGAGTAGCCGGCAGAGTTGATCGTGGATTCAATAGTCGCGAGAGTTTCCGGATCTTCGGTTGACGCCTCGATAAGGCTGCGGATGATTGCCTCGGCGCCATCCTCGAGGAGTGCGGCTTCCGCGGTCGCTTTCGCGTCGTTTATCGTCGCGTAGCGTCCGCGGAGCTGCGCACGCATGCGATCGATCTCGGCACGCTCGATCCACCTGCCGCGAACCGAGACGGCGGCCACGTCGCGCGCATGGCGCACGTCCTCGAGCGGGTTTTCCTCGAGCAGTACCAGGGTCGCTTCGTACCCCTCCGCGACGAGCCCGAAGCGGGCTTCGGGGTCGATGAACTTTCGGACGAACTCCCCACCATTGCGGGTGCCGATGGCCAGCGCGTCGAATCTCGATATTCCGGCCTTTACCAGCTCGGTCAACTCGCGGTGGGCGGCCTTTCCGGGAAACAATCCTGGCAGGGCGGTATCGGTTCCGATGACCTGCAGAATTCCTGCCTTCTGAAACGCGAGCGTCAGTGTCTGCATCAGGTCGTACTTCCATTCTTCCCGCAGCACGAAATTCTCGATCGACGAGCGACGGTTGATGGTGCCGGCCTGCCACATCGCCGCAGTCCCCGGAAACAGGTACTCAAACTCGGCATCCGACCACAAGGTGTCGAGGTCATCCCACATGACGTGATCTGTGTACGCGAACGACAGGTCCGGCATGGTGGCGACGTCGTTTTCGAGCAGGACGTCGATCAGCCCCGGCAATTTCTCGAGGTCGGCGACGTAGTCGTGCGGCATGTCTTCGGTTTGCCTCGGGCCGCCGAAGTAGGTAAAGAAAAACTCCTCCGTGTGTGCCACAGCGTTCTGGCCCCCGCCCAGTGACTGCAGGGCCGGAAAGCCCCGCGGGATGTGTCCGATCACCGCAAGGCCCTGCAGGCGGGCTTCGTCGGTTATGGCATCGAACACCGGCTTGGATACATTGTTGTAAATTTTTACGAAGTCGAAGCCGGCCGCCTTCAGTTTGCGGACTTCGTCGCGCGCCATGTCAGGCGTTGCGATACTCAGCGAGCGCCTGTTAAGGGCGGGGACGCCGTCGAACACGCGGTTCGTCGTATAAATGACCGGACCGGGACGCTGGCCCTGAGCGACCTTCTCCCGGATATCGAGCAGTTCGGTGCCTGGCAGGCCAGAACCGCCGAGGTGCATTACGGTCGTCACGCCCCATGCGAGGTAATTGACCAGGTCATCCGGGTGCAGGATGTGCGTGTGCAGGTCCGAGAGCCCCGGCATCAGGTAACGTCCGCCGCCGTCGATCCGCCGCAGACCGGCTGGAATCGACGCTTCTGCGGAGCTGACAATCGACTCGATCCTGCCGTCGATGACGAGCACGACCTGGTCCTCGAGCAGGCGCTCGCTGTCCATCGGTACTACGTGGACGTTGGTGATTGCGAAGTCATCGTCCGGCTGGGCGAAGGTTTGCATGCTGCACAACAGCAACAGGCCGAGTGCCGCTGCCAGGCGCCCGGCCGCGGAGGCGGCAGAGTCAGTCATCGTAAGCGCTCCCGGACCTTTGCATTTTGATGCCGCCGGTACGGTTCAAGTTTACTCGTCGGTTAGCGGCAGGTTTCATTACAATGCCCGGGGATACGGTCTCGGAGCGCACTCGATGAGCGACACGGCGAAGATAGCGGCACTGGCTGCGGCCAGCATTGTGCTGCTGGTTGGCGCACAGGCACTCGGCCAGGAAAAAAACGAGAAGGAGCCGGACCTGCCACTCGAGGGAAAGACGGAAAAACTCGCCTTCAGCACCGACGAGGGTTCGTGGCTGTCACTCGACGTGCTGCCGGACGGCAAGTCGATCGTCTTCGATCTCCTCGGCGACCTGTACACGTTGCCGATCGGCGGCGGGCGCGCGACGCGTATAACGAGCGGCCTCGGTTTCGATGCCCAGCCGACTGTGTCGCCCGACGGCCGGTGGATCGCGTTCATCAGCGATCGCAACGGCGCGAACAACCTGTGGCTCACGCGCCCCGACGGCAGCGAGCCGCGCATGCTGTCCGACGAGCAGCAGTGGGACCTCGTTTCGCCTGCGTGGACGCCTGACAGCCGCTACGTGCTGGTCACGCGCAAGGCGCCGAAGACCGAGATCGCCATGTTTCACGTCGACGGCGGCACGGGCGTGACGCTCGCCGGCACCGGCGACGACGAAAAGTTCTGGGGCGTCGGCGCGGCGGTATCGCCGGACGGGCGTCACGTCTACTTCGCGAAGGCGACGAAGTGGGAGGACCCGCCGGTCAACTTCCCGACGGCGCAGATCAGCCGTTACACCTTCGCGACCGGGGCGATCGACCAGGTCACGAAGTCCGAGGGCGGTGGCGTACGGCCGGAGCTGTCTCCCGACGGCACGCTGCTCGTCTACGGGACGCGCCGCGAGACCGCGACGGGGCTTCGCATCCGCAATCTCGTCACCGGCGCCGATCGCTGGCTCACCTTGCCCGTGCAGCGCGACGGCCAGGAAAACTTCCGCCCGCCGAGCCGCGACGCGCTGCCAGGCTACTCGTTCACGCCGGACGGGCGGTCGCTGGTGTTCAACGCCGATGGCAGGATCTGGCGCGTGGACGTCGCGAGCGGCGAGCGCAGCGAAATCCCGTTCGAGGCCGATATCGCACTCGACATCGGCCCCGACCTCACGGCGGCCTACCGCGTGCCGCAGGGCGAGCTGACGGCAACGCTCATCCAGGATCCGCGCCTCGCGCCGGACGGCGAGCGCATCGCCGCCTCCGTGTTGACGAAGATCTACGTCAGCGAAGACGGCGCGCCGCGCAGGCTGACCTCGGGCGATGCCTGGGAGTACAAGCCGACGTGGTCGCCGGACGGGCGCTGGATCGCCTACGTGACCTGGGCTGCCGACGGCGGCGGCCATGTCTGGCGCATGCGCTCGAACGGGCGGGGCAGCCCCGAGCGCCTGACGCGCGCACCGGCCTTCTATACGGACCTCGTCTATTCACCGGACGGCGCAATGCTATATGCGATGCGCGGCAACGAGTTCATGCGCAACCAGACCTTCAGCGAGTTCGGCGGCCTGCGCATCCCGCTGGAGCTGGTCTCGTTGCCGGCGGACGGGGGTGCTGCGACGGTTATCCTGTCGGCCAACGGCGCGCGCCGGCCGCACTTCGGCGCAGACCCGGGGCGCATCTTCCTGTCCGGCGAGAAGGGCCTCTTCTCAGTGCAGAAGGACGGCACCGACCGCCGCGAGGAACTCGTCGTCAACGCGCCGCGCGGCAACCAGCGTGACGAGGAAGAACCGACCGCGGAACAGATCGTCGTCGCCCCGGACGGGCGCCATGCGCTGGCGCTGGTCGCGCGCCAGGTCTGGCTCGTCGCGACCGCGGCCAACGGGCCGAAGGCGCCGGTGGTCAGCGTGCGCAGCCCCGCGTTGCCCGCGTACCGGCTGACGGACATCGGCGCCGATTACTTCGGCTGGAGTCCCGATGGCAGCGAGGTCTGGTGGGCGATCGGGCACACGTTCTACAGGCGGCCGCTCGCGAGCATCGACCTGCACGCGGATGCGGACAAGGACAAGGCCGACGACAAGAGCACCGACGACGCGGCCAGGGAAAAGGACAAGAAGCCCTTCGTGCCGCGCGACGAGGACGCCAGCGTCGCGGCGACGACGATCGAGGTCGTCGTGCGGCGCGATACGCCGAGCGGCACGGCGTTGCTGCGGAACGTCAATGTCATCGCGATGGACGGTAACACGACAGACGCGATGGACGCGGTGCTGGAGGGCCAGGACATCCTGGTCGAGAACAACCGGATCCGCGCGATCGGCGCCAGCGGCAGCCTGGACGTACCCGGCGGCGCCGAGGTGATCGACCTCGCCGGCCGCTACGTGGTGCCGGGCTTTTTCGACACGCATGCCCACTGGGAAATGCGCACCGACGACGTGCTCGAGCCGCACAACTGGACGCTGGCCGCGAACCTCGCCTACGGCGTGACCTCGGGGCTCGACGTGCAGACCGCGAGCCACGACTATCTCGCCTACCGCGATTTCATCGAGACCGGGCAGGCAATCGGCCAGCGCGCGTTCATGGTGGCGCGCGGCATCTTCGGCGAGACCGACTTCCAGTCCTACGACGAAGCGCATGCGTTCCTGCGCCGCTACAGCGACCACTATCGTACGCACAACATCAAGTCCTACCTGGCCGGCAATCGCAAGCAGCGCCAGTGGGTCGTACTCGCATCGCAGGCGTTGAAACTCATGCCGACGACCGAGGGCGGCGCCGACCAGAAGCTGAACCTCACCCACGCGATCGACGGCATGCACGGCAACGAGCACACGCTGCCGGACTCGCCGCTCTTCCGCGACGTCGTCGAGCTGTTCGCGCGCACGAAGACAGCCTACACGCCGACGCTGATCGTGCAGTACAACGCGGAGAGCATGCGCGAGTATTACTTCACGCGCACGAACGTGCATGACGACCCGAAACTGGCGCGGTTCTACCCGCACAACCGGCTCGACGAACTCACGCGGCGCCGGCCCGGCTGGCAGCGCGACGAGGAATTCCGCTTCAAGGAGGCGGCGGCCGATGCGGCGAAGATACAGCGTGCCGGGGGGCTGGTCGGCGTTGGCGGTCACGCCGAGCTGCAGGGGCTCGGCTACCACTGGGAGATGTGGTCCTACGCCGCCGGCGGCATGCGGCCGGTCGAGGTGCTGCGCGCTGCGACGATCGACGGTGCGCACATCGTCGGCGTGGCCGAGGACCTCGGTTCGATAGAGGCCGGCAAGCTCGCGGACCTCGTCGTGCTGAACGGCGATCCGCTGGAGGACATCCACAACACGGCGGACATCTATCGCGTGATGAAGAATGGGCGGCTCTACGATGGCGACACGCTGGACCAGCTGTGGCCCGAACAGGCGCCGCTGCCGCCGTTCTGGTGGTGGAACGAGGACGACACGCGCTACGCGCCGGCCGACCCGCGCCGGTAGGCCGGGCTGTCGCCCGCGGGGCGGGCTCCTACAAGGCGCTTTTTCTGTAGGAGCCCGCCCCGCGGGCGACCGGTCTCGCGAAAAATATATCTGGCAAGTTTTTGCTACTCCGCCTCGGCGAGTTCCTTCATCTTCGCCAGCGCAGCCGTGAAGAACGTGCGGCGGCGCTCGATCGTGGTCCTGGCTTCCATTTCGCTGCTTTGCGAGATGTCCCACATCATCGTGTAAATCAGCCTCGATGTTGTTTCCGTGACCGGGCGAGCCTCCATGAAGCCGTGGTACAAGGTGTAGTACTCGCCCTCTGTGACGGGCTGCGTGTAGCCGTAGGAAAGATCCGTCTTCGCAACCATCGGCTCAACGACGGTTCCGCGCAGCACGCGCACGGTACCGATGCCGCCGTCACCCTGGGTGATCTCGCAGTCGAGGCCGGCCCACTCGCTGATGTCGCAGTAGCCGCCGACCCTGGCCCAGACCTCCGCCGCGGGGCTGTCGATTGCGATATCCAGTTCCAGGCGATAGTAATTCGGCTCTGCCAGGGCGGAACAGGAAGCCCCGAGGGCCGCGAGAGTAAAAAGTAAGAATCGCTTGCGCATGATCGGTTCCTTGCAAAGAGCTACGGCTGTGTCCGTCACGATACCCGATTGTCAGGAGGTCCTCTCGCAGGACGGCGATCCTGCTGTCGTGGGAGCGGGCCCTGGCCCGCGATGGCCATGCAGGCCGTCAATACGGCTGCCTGCAGCCGGTGCCTGCTGCAGGAGCGCGCCGCGCGTCAGTGGCCGCCGAAGCGCAGGCGGAAGCCGCCGTTGACGACGAAGCCGTCGGTCGGTGCCCATGCGTCGACCGTCCAGCGGCCGTCGGGCGCCTGGGCCGGCAGGACGAGCGGGTCGTAGTCGGTCTGGCGGACGTCGAGGATGTTCTCCAGGTTGAGGAACAGGCTGGCGTTGCCGAGCACCAGTTCGCCGAGCACGCCCAGGTGCAGGTAGGAACGGCCTTCCGAGCGATAGGGATTGTTCTCGAGTGGCTGCGATCCGGTGTAATAGGCCTCGATGCCGACCCGGCCCCTGTCATGCTCTTCCCACATTGCGACCAGCCCGACGGCGTGGCGCGGGGTCAGCGGCACCGCCCGCCTGCCGTCAACGGACGATGCCGGCTCCGACGCGTCCAGGTAGACGTAGCTGCCGGTGAGCGTGAAGACCTGCCGCCGGTAACGAAGTAACAGCTCGGCGCCGCGGGTGCGAGTGGCGCCATCGACGTTGACCAGCCGGACCCGGTCGGTGCTGCCCGAGGCATCCGGGTCGAACTCCTCGAGCCGCACCGCGTGCGAGATGTTCGACGCGAACAGCGTCAAGCTGGCCTCGATCGCCCCGAAAGAGCGGCCGGCATCGAGCGAGGCGGTGTCGGCGGTCTCCGCCCGCAGCCCGGCCAGCGGCTCCAGTCGCGACAGGCCGGCTTCTTCTATCTCCTCGACGAACGGCGTCGGCGCGAAGAAACCCTGCCCGAGTGAGGCGCGGATCGTCCACGGTCCCGGCCGGTACAGTAACGAAAGCCGCGGGCTGAGCCGGGACCCGTATTCGCTGTGATCGTCCCAGCGGGCGCTGCCGGCCAGCGTGACATCGTCGCGCAGCCGATGCTCTACCTGCATGAAGGCACCGGGTACGCGGTAGGTATAGTCGAATTCGGGAAAGCCATCGGAGCGGTAGGCATCGGCCTGCCAGGCGAGCCCGGCCAGCCACGAGGTCCGGTCCGACTCGATTGCCAGGGCGGCCTCGGCGAGATACGTATCGTGCCGGTCGTCGTCGAGCACGGTACCGTAGCGATGCTCGTGTTCCTGTGTCATTGCCGAGGCGCGAATGCGAGCCGTGGCCCGCTCGCCGACGGGAATGTCCGCCACCAGGCCGGCATCGAAGCGCTCGCTGTCCTGCGTTTGCGAATACGCCGATCCGTCCGGCACGGTCCGTCCCGGCAAGGTGCCGCCCTCACGCTGCTCGGTCATGGCCCCGGCGGTCAGGAACACCGTGGCGCCGTCCTGCCCGTCCCAGCTCAGGCGCGGGCGCAACGTCCAGCGTTCGTAGCCGGGCATGTCGATCCAGCCGTCGCCGTCCAGGTCCGTTCGCTCCTGCCGGTGGTGCCCGCCGACGATGGAATAGCTCCAGGCGTCGCCGACCGGTGCCGAGGCATAGGCCGTCAGGTCCTGGCCGTCGCGGCTGGTCAGGTTCACGAGCAGTTCGCCGATCGGCTCGTCGCCCGGTCGCCGCGATACCAGGTTGATGACCCCACCCAGCGCCGACGCCCCGTACAGCGCCGATGCGGCGCCCTTGATGATCTCCACCTGGCCGAGATCGGTCGGCGGTATCTGCAGCAAGCCGATCGATGCCAGCTGACCGCCATACAGCGGCAGCCCGTCGGCCAACAGCTGCGTGTACCGGCCCCGCATGCCCTGCATGCGTATGTTCGCCGCGCCGAGCGCGGGCGACGTGACCTGAACGCGCACGCCCGGCGTCTCCGCGACCAGCATCGCAATGTTGCCGGGCCGCATAAGCAGCTTCTCTTCGATCTCCTCGCGACCGATCACCTCGACGCGGATCGGCTCGTCATCGGCCCGGCGCCCGGAGCGGGTCGCCTGTACGATGATCTCCTCAATTTCCTCGTCTTCCGAGTGCTCCTGCGCCGGCGCCCCCGCCGACAGCAGCGCCGCGGCGATCGCGATGCAAGCCCTGACGGGGATACGGAGCAGCAGTTTCAGCATCGTGCCGAGCAGTAGTTTCCGTTGCCCCAGGCGGGCCGCGAACGTGCCACCAGCGGGCGTGCCGTCAACGGCCAGGGTCCTGCTCTCCGGCGACGAGGCCGGGCACATGCCGCAGCGTGCCGAACCCGGCTATCAACCCTTTTCCTCGTGCCACTTACCGAGGAGCGCCGCCTCCGTGGCCAGGTCGAAGCCGCCGCGCCACTCGCCCGCTGCGACATTCGGCAGGTCGGCGACCATGTCTCTCGCCGTATCGCCGATCGGCCGGAACGTCAGCCCGGTCGCGAGTGCGCGGTCGTTGTTGACCTGCATGAACGGCATCGGGCCCACGCCGTACCAGGGCGCGTAGCCCGGAACCTCGTCTACCTGCGCGCTCAGCCATTCCCAGTCCACCCAGGTCAGGGCGGAGCTCGATCCCAGTGCATCGCGGATGGTCTCGAGCAGCGGCCGCGCGCGGTAGGGCTCCTCCGCCCCGACCGCGTTGTAAGGACCGCTGCCGCCGTCCTCGAGCAGGCGAACCATCCACGCCGTCATGTCGACCGCGTCGATGTATTGCACCGGAAGGTTCTCGTCCGCCTCGGGCACCAGGATCTCGTGGCCGGCCAGCATGCGTCGAAGCCAGTGCCGCAGCCGCTCGGTCGGGTCGCCGACGCCGGTGATGATGCCCGGGCGCACGTGTATCGCGTTGTCGCCGAAGACCCTGGTGATCTCCTGCTCGCACAGCGCCTTGCGCGCACCGTAGGACGGGCCGTAGGGTGACTCGGACTCGTCGTTCGGGTCGTCCATCGTGGCGGCCGGCGCTGAAAACTCGTCGTGCTCGACGGTCAGACTGTCCCCGTACGCCGAGATGCTCGATACGAACATGTACGTGTCTACATGGCCGTGCAGCAGCTCGGCCGAAAGCCTCGCGTGGCGCGGGTAGAACCCGGAGTTGTCGATGACGGCATCCCAGTCCCTGCCTTTGAGCGCGTCGAGCTGACCGTCCCGGTCGCCGAGCAGCGTCTCGACGTTCGGAAACAGCCCGGGTGCTGTCTGGCCGCGGTTGAACATCGTGATTCGATGGCCGCGAGACTTTGCGTAGTTGATATCGTGCGGGCCGATGAAGCCGGTGCCGCCGAGCACGAGAATATCGAGCGGCTTCGGCGCGAGCTCTTGCGCGAAAGAAGCGCCCTTGAATGCCGCGACGGTACCGAGGGCCGTTGCTGCGCGTATGAAAACACGTCGTGATGTATTCATCTGTTCTGGCTCCCGGCGATCCCCGTCGCCCGTCTCGCTACGATCGCCCAAGTATTGCGCAAGTATGGCCCAAGTAAGGCAGGCTGCCAGCCAGACAGTGCCAACAACCGGGAATTGCGGTCAACCAAGGCAATGGAACCCGTCTCCCCGCAGTGCCCCGCCAGCCCGAGTGCCAACCCGGTGCGCATGCTGTAATCTCTACAGGGGGCCGTACGCGACCAGCCTGTCCGGCTGGTGCGCAGAGGTCGATGCGACGAACCCTGAGGGCATGCCATGTCCAGGCAGCGCATACAGCTACTGGCCGGCGCAATCGTCGTTATATTGATCGTGCTGTTCGGATTGCGCGGTATCGATACCAACGACACCGGGATCGATGATTCGCCGGCGCTCAACGAGCTTGCGTCGATCGCCGACGCCGAGATCGCCGACGAGGCCCGCACCGGGGACTGGCTCGCCTATGGCCGCACGCATTCCGAACAGCGCTTCAGCCCGCTTACTGACATCAATCGCAGCACGGTCAGCGACCTGAAGGTCGCCTGGTATCTCGACCTGCCGCAGGACGTCGGGCTGGTTTCGACTCCGCTGGTCGTCGACGGCGTTCTCTATTTCACCGGAACGATGAACGTCATCCGCGCGGTGGATGCGACCTCGGGACAACCGATCTGGGAATACGACCCGGACGTTGCCGGGCACATCGGCAGCAGGCGGCAGGTGGGCTGGGTGCACAACCGCGGCATCTCCTTCTACAAGGGCCGTATCTTTGCCGCGACCTGGGACGGGCGGCTGCTGGCGCTGGATGCGCAGACCGGCGAGCTGGCCTGGAGCTCGCGCACGTTCGATGCCGACAGGCCGCTCTATATCACCGGCGCGCCCAAGGCTTTCAAGGGCAAGGTGCTGATCGGCAACGGCGGTACCGAGGTCGGGCGCTCGCGTGGATTCGTCACCGCGTACGACGCGGATACCGGCGCGGAAGCCTGGAAGTTCTATGTCGTGCCCGGCAACCCGGCCTACGGTTTCGAGAACGCCGCCATGGCCATGGCGGCGGAAACCTGGACCGGCAGCTGGTGGGAACACGGCGGAGGCGGCAACGCCTGGCACGGGTTCACCTACGACCCGGAGTTCAACGCCGTCTACGTCGGCACGGGCAACGGCTCGCCCTGGAATCGCAGGATAAGGAGCCCCGGCGGCGGAGATAACCTGTTCCTCTCGTCCATCGTCGCGCTCGATGCGGATACAGGCGCCTACCTGTGGCACTACCAGACCACTCCCGGCGAGAGCTGGGACTTCAACAGCAGCATGGACATCGTGCTCGCGGACATCGAGGTCGACGGCAAGCCCATCAAGGCCATCCTGCACGCGCCAAAGAACGGTTTTTTTTACGTGATCGACCGGGCGTCGGGCCGCCTCGTATCGGCGGAGCCCTTCGCCCGGGTCACCTGGGCCACGCACGTCGATCCGGAGACCGGCCGGCCGGTCGAGACACCGGATGCCCGCTACGAAGACGGCGAAGCCGAGATCTGGCCGAGCGCGCATGGCGCGCACAGCTGGCAGGCCATGTCCTACAACCCGGTGACCGGCCTCGTCTACCTGCCGACGATGAACCTGGGCGGCCGGTTCGTCGACATGGGTCTCGATGCATCGTGGCGCATGGAAGAGTTCATCGGCGGCACCGGCGTGGGGCTGTTCGAGATCCTCGTGCCGGACGACATCGCCCCCGGCATGCTGCAGGCCTGGGACCCGGTGAAACAGGAACCGGCATGGAGCGTGCCGCAGGAACATCCGTGGAACGCGGGCACGCTGACGACCGCCGGCAACCTCGTTTTCCAGGGACGCTCCGACGGCATGTTCCTCGCCTACGACGCGACGACGGGCGCAGAACTCTGGCGTTACGACCTGGGCCTCGGGATTTCCGCGCCGCCGATCACCTACAAACTGGATGGCAGGCAGTACGTCGCGCTCCTCGTCGGTTACGGCGGCAGCTACACGATGGGATTCACGCCCGGCCTGCCCGACGAGGGCTGGGCCTACGGCGTGCATAGGCGTCGCCTCGTTGCGTTCGCGCTCGACGGTGACGCGAGCCTGCCGCCGCAGCCGCCGCCCTATAAGCCCGAGCCGCTGGTTTACGCCGACTTCCCGCTCGACGAGTCGATCGTCATGCAGGGCGCCATGCTCTACGGGACCTACTGCGGCATCTGCCACGGCGGCGGCGCGGTGGCGAACGCGATGGCGCCGGATTTGCGGGCCTCGGCTGTCCCGCTCGATGCGACCGGGTTTGCCGAGGTCGTGCGCGAGGGTTCACGCGCGAATCGCGCGATGCCGCCCTTTGCGGCGCTGACCGACGAGGAGTTGAAAGCGATCCGCCACTACCTGCGCTACGTCGCGCACCGGGATGCGGGCATTACATCGAACTGAGCAACGAGCGTACTCGACGGCCAGAAATCCACATCCGACGGCTACCACGCAATGACGTACCCCTCGCGCCTCGGATCGGCTCCGCCCATCAGCACGCCCGTTTCCGGGTCGATCATGATCGCGTTCATGCCACCGACTTCCTGGCTCCACGCCGGCAACGCAGTGACCCGGTGCCCGCGCTCCGACAGATCCTGGCGAACAGAAGCGTCGATGCGTGATTCCACTCGCAGGTCGAGTCCCGCATAGGTTCGAATTCGAGGGGCCTCGATCGCCTGCTGCACGTTCATCCGAAAGTCGACGATATTGACGAGGGCCTGCGGAATCGTCTGCCAGATGCCTTCGCCGCCGGGCGTCCCGATCGCAAGCCACGGCTTGCCCCCCTGAAACACAATTGTCGGGCTCATGCTCCACCGGGGGCGCACGCCGCCGCGGATCCGGTTGATGCTGTCCGGGTCCCGGTCCATCCAGTTGATGCCGTCCACCGACACCAGACCCGTATCGCCAAGCACGACCAGCGTACCGAACAGCGCGGTACCGCCACCCATCGTCGTCGTGAAGCTGACGACGTTGCCGTCCCCGTCGACGACACTGATATGAGTGGTATTGGCCTGCTCGACCTGGCTGCCCGGCACGTCCTTCGCCGCTCCCATGTCGATACGCGCCCTCTGTGACGCCACGTATTTCTCGTCGAGCATCCGATCGCGGGGATCGCTGTAAAGCCTGGGGTCGCCGATCCAGGCGGCCCGGTCCGCACGCACCAGTTTGAACGTCTCGGCCAGTACGTGCAGGTAGTCTGCGCTCCCGTAACCGAGCGACCCGAGATCGTAGCCCTCGAGTATTTCGAGCGCCTCGAGCATCACGACGCCGCTGGTGTTCGGCGGCGCCGAGCACACGTTCAATCCTCGGTACGCGGAGCAGGCCGGGTCGGCCCACTCGGCGCGGTAGGCGGCGAGATCCTCGCGCGTGGTCAGGCCTCCATGGAGGGCGTGAAAGTCCGCAATGGCGGCGGCTATCGAGCCCTTGTAGAACTCGTCGCGCCCGGCGCGGATTGCAGCTCCGCGCCCATCCTCATCTCGCGCGTCCGCTGCCGACACAACGGCGCGCATGGTTCTCGCCAGGCCGGGGTTGCGGTGTATGTCGCCGGGACGAGGAACCTCGCCATCGCGCAGGAACAGGCGCGCCGATTCCGGGTACTTGCGGAAATGATCGGCGGCAAACCCTATCTGCTCGACGAAGAAATTCGTGTACGGGACCCCCTGCTCGGCGTACGCGATCGCGGGCCGGAGTACGTTGTCCCATCCCATGGTTCCATACCGGGCGAGCGCCTCCGCCCACGCATCGAAGCTGCCCGGCACCGTGGCCAGGTGCAGTCCCGAGCTCATGTCTGCCGCCTCGAACCGCTCCAGGCTCGCGGCTGCCGGCGCGACGTCGGACGCGTTGAGCGCATCGAGCCTGCCGCTGGCGGAGTCGTAAACGAGCATGAACGCGGAACCGGCCATGCCCGACATCATGGGTTCGACGACGTTCAGCACGGCGGCCGTCGCGATCGCCGCATCAACCGCGTTGCCCCCGCGGCGCAGGACGTCGAGCCCGGCTTCCGCCGCGAGTGGATTGTTCGCCGCGACCATGCCCTGGGTGCCCATGACTACCGGACGGTGAGCCGGATAGCCGGTATCGGCGCCCAGCGCGATTCTTCCGGCTGCAAGCAGCAGGGCAGCGGCCAACAGTTGCCAGGGCTTCGGCAATCGAATCACCGGGGTCGACATTCCGATAAACCTCTGCGCGTCGGAGCGATATAGGATCCGCCGCCTTCCCGACGGGCGCAAGGTCCGGGTCGAAGGACCGGTCAAATGAGGGCAGGGCAAAAACTGCCGCGCAGTTCTTACTCCGACCCCAAATACGCGATTATCGATTTTCTGGGGCCGGGGAAAACGGCGTCGCCATTTTTACTCTGACCCCAATTATCTTCTCCAGCCGGACGGCAGGCCGCGGGGAGCGAGAAACGGGTTAGACCGTCGGGCGGACGTTCGCGTTCAGCCGGAACAGGTTGGTCGGGTCCCAGCGGTTCTTGATCTCGACCAGGCGGTCGTAGTTGCCGAGGTAGTTCTCGTCCACTTGTTTCTGCGTCTCGTCGATCAGGTCGTTCGTGTAGAAGCCCTGGATGTGCGGTTCGATCGCCTTCCAGGTCTGTTTCAGCCAGGCGATGTGCTCCTGTGGATCGGAATCGATCGGCCAGTCGATGATCAGCAGCGGGATGTAATTGACGTTGCGGTGCGGGAACGCGGTCGCGTTCGGTGCCACGCGGTTTATTGCGCCACCGGCGTGCTGCGTCGCGAAGACCGTCGTGCGGCCCTCGCGTGCTTCGAAGCTGCGCACGATCGTATCGATGAAGTCCGGCGAAAGTTCGGACAGGAACCCCGACTTCGTGTAGGAGCCGATCGCGCGTACGTCGTTCACGTCGCCGGATTTCTGCAGCGCGACGTAGTCCATCGCGCCGACGGTGTCCACCACGACGGTGCCGGCGCTGCGGATTTTCGTCAGTATAGGGTCCATGTCGCGGTGCGGGCCGCAATAGCACACCGCGAGCGTGATCAGGCTGTTAGCGGGGCTGCTGCCGACCATGAGCATTTCCAGCCCGAGTTCGTCCGGCGCCTCCAGGCTGTAGTCGGCGTAGAACTCGAGCACCTGGCGTGCTTCATTGATCGGGAAGCCGACGATGCCGCCGATGACTGTGCGGTCCATCTCGTGCAGCTGGAATTCGAACGAGGTGACGATGCCGAAATTGCCGCCGCCGCCCCGCAGGGCCCAGTACAGGTCGGGGTTCTCGCTTGCGTTCGCACGGCGGAACTGCCCGTCCGGCGTCACGAGTTCGAAGCCCCGGACGTTGTCGATCGTCAGGCCGTAGCGCCGGGCGAGCCGGCCGAAGCCGCCGCCGAGTGTCAGGCCGCCGACGCCGGTGTGCGAGACCGTGCCGGCCGTCGTCACGAGCCCGAACGACATCGACTCGTGATCCATGTCGCCCAGCAGGCTGCCGCCGGACACCCGGGCGATCTTCGCCTTCGGGTCGACGTGCACGTGACGGTGAGTGCTCAGGTCGATCATCAGGCCGCCGTTACAGGTCGACTTGCCGGAGTGGCTGTGCCCGCCGCACTTGACGGCGGTAAGCAGGCTCGACTCGCGCGCGAAGTCCACGGCTTTCTGCACGTCGGCCACGCCCCTGCACTGCGCGATCAGCGCCGGATGCTTGTCGATCGACGCGTTGATGACATGCCGCGCGCTCTCGTAGGCTTCGTGGCCCGGCAGCAGCAGGTTGCCGCGCAGGCTGTCGGCGAGTTCCTGCACCGCGGCGCGCCCGAGCGTGATCTCTGCGCCATCGCCAGTGATGGCATCGATATCCGCTGCGACCTTCGCCGAGGGTCCGAGCAGGGCGGCGAGACCGTCCCTGGCCGGCAGCGAGGCGGCAACCGCGGTTGCGAGTGAATTCCTCAGAAAGCGACGTCGGTTCATGCCCATACCCCTTGTTGTTCTCGTTATAGGAACCTGTGCCCTATACAGATAGCACATCTCGGGCAACAAAGCGGGAAACCGAGCGGCAAAGTATCGCTATCGCCTGCCGGTTCGGGTTGCCGTCTTGCTATTTTCCGGACCCGGAACCGTCAATTACCCGAACCCAGCTTGCACCACCGCGCCTGCGCAGATAGGTCTCGACGACGCGCTTGTGCTCTTTCACCCACCGGATGCGTTCCTCGAGTATCCCGATGAGTTCATCGGGCGTTGGTTCGATCTCTGCGTCGTCGTCGACGTGCGCGCCCCATCGCCAGACCATGCCCGTGTACTCGTTCACGGCCTGGTAGAAATCCCGATCGTCCCGGATGTCTCGTAACTTCACTGCCCGGTAATCCTTCTGCGATTGAACAAGGCAACAGGAGACCGCTCCGCCGAAAGTATGCGGCGGAGAAAAATACGGTCCTGAAGGATGGCTTACGTTACTGGAAAAATCGTGCGGGTCAAAAGGAAACATTTGTCACCATCGCAAACCACTGAATTGGTTTGCGCCGATCCGGGCAGGGCCCGGGCGAGCCGGATCGGCCGCGCTCCAGGCTCCTTTTCACCATGACCGGAACCGCACGGGGCGGAATGTCACAGCGTTCTGCTCTGACCCGGACAACCGATGCAGGCGCGGCGTGCCCATACGGCATTCGCAGGTCGGCATTCGGGGGACAGTCACCACAAGCTTACATAACTCCCCGGGGCATCCCGGGGGGCGGTCGAAATAACCAGTAGTTATGCCCGCCAGCGCCCGCGCACCGCGCCTCCCTGGCCCGGCGTCCGCCGCCCGGACAAGTCCGTATGGCGTCTGCTACAACGGGCGCGCAGACTAGTGCCATGGACTGCAACGAGATTGTGGAGGCAGGATCATGATGCCTGTTTCGCGCACGTTTCCTTTGGCCCTGTTGGCCGTTTTGCTGGCTCTCGCCGGCTGCGGCGGCTCGTCGTCGGGCTCCCCCGATCCAGGCCCAGGCCCGGCTCCGACAGGGCTCCTGCGACTCGTCTCGGAACCAGCCGAGCTGGAGGCCGCGATCAAGGACGGGCTCACCACCTTGCGGCCGGCCCTGTTCGCCGAGGGCATGCCGGCGCCGGCCACTGCTCCGGCGGCGGACGGCAATTTCACCGGAACCTACACGCAGGAAAAGAACGTCGACGAGTTCGACGTCGTGCGCTACGACGGCGAACATCTCTATATCGCGCCGCGCCGCTTCATGGCCTGCTGCTTCATGCTCGCGGCCGCCGACGGCACCACGGTAGCGGGCGCCGCGGCCGGCGACTCGATCCGGATCCTTGCGACCGATCCCGCCAGTGCCTCCGCGAGCGTCGTGTCGACGATCCCGCTCGAGCAGAACCTCTCCGTGCAGGGCCTGTACGTATCGGACGATCGCCTGTTCGCGCTTATCGCCGAGGCCTACTACGGCAGCTACGGCGATCGCTGGGCCAGCATCGCGATCTGGGCGCCGGAGAAATTCGGCTTCCGGCTCTACGATGTGGCCGACAAGTCGGCGCCGGTGCTGGAGACCGACGTGACGATGGACGGCGTGTTCGTCGAGAGCCGCCGTATCGGCAACGTCGTCTACATCGTCAGCCGCTATGCGCCCGAGCTGATCGGGCTCATCTACGCACCGCAGTCCGAACAGGAGCGCGCCCACAACGAGGCGCTGCTCGCGGACGTGTCGCTCGACGACCTGCTGCCGACGATCACGATCAACGGTGTCACGCAGCCGCTCGTCGATCCTGCCAACTGCTACGTGCCGAACGACGATCGGGTTTTTCCGTACCCGGTGATCACCAGCGTCACTGCCGTGCCGATCGGCAATCCCGGCGCGTTCGTCAATACCTGTTACAACGACGAGACCTACGGCGTCTACGTCTCCGAGAACGCGCTGTATTTCCCGCAGATTTTGAGCCACCTGCTGCCGGACGACACGCGGACGCGCATCCACAAGTTCGCACTCTCGGGCACGAGCATGACCTATCGAGGTTCGGCCGACGTCCAGGGGCAGGTGTGGCGCGGCGGGCAGGCGGACTTCCGCATGAGCGAGACCGGCGGCGACCTGCGTGTCCTGACGTCCGATTACACGGCGAGCAACACCGACTTCGTCGATCACCTGCTGTACATACTGCGCGAGTCGCCGACGGATCCCGTGCTCGACATCGTGTCGAGCCTGCCGAACGCCGCGCGGCCCGAGCCGATCGGCAAGCCGAACGAGCAGCTCTACGGCGTGCGTTTCCTCGGCGATCGCGCCTACGCCGTGACCTTCCAGCAGGTGGATCCGCTGTACGTGCTCGACCTGTCGAACGCGGCCGATCCCAGGATTGCAGGCGAGCTCGAGGTGACCGGTTTCTCGGACTTCCTGCACCCGGTAGGGGACGGTCTCCTGCTGGGTCTCGGCAGCGGCGCCGGCGGCGGCGTGAAGCTCGAGCTGTTCGACGTCAGCGACATCGCCGCGCCGCTGTCACGGGGTTCGGCGACGATAGGCGGGCAGGGCGCCTGGAGCGAGGCGCGCTACGACCGGCACGCATTTACCTACCAGGCCGACATAAACGGAGTCGATCGCTTCACGATCCCCGTGAGCCAGTATTTCGACGATAGCGGGACGTGGCGTTACGAACTCGGCCTGCACCTGTTCGAGATCCGGGACAAGGCGACGCCGGCGCTCGCCTCGCTGGTCGAGGCCGGGCGCCTGCTGCCGCCGGCGAGCACCGATTTCCCATACGCCGACCGGAGCCGGGCTTTCCTGCACGACGACACCGTCTACTTCGTGCAGGACGAGACCGTCTGGGCAGCTTTCTGGAGTTCGCCGACCCTCGTCAACGGGCCGTACTGACCCCGGACTGGCGGCCCGGCTCTTGCCGGGCCGCGGGGACGGTCAACGCGCGAGCCTGCTGCGCGAACGAAGCGCCGAGCGGCCGAGACGCAGGAGTCCGGTCAAGCCGAGAAACAGCAGCGACAGGAAACCGAGCACGCCGCCACCGGAGTCCCGCCGCTGTGTCGGCTGGTCGCTGGTGAGGATCACGACCGTGGTCGTCGGCAAAGAGCCGAGTACGGCACCGCCCGTCGGGTTCGACAGCTCCACCGTGAAGCTCTCCGATGCTTCCTCGAGCGAGTCATCGATTATCGGGATCAGCGCGAGTTTCGGCTCCAAGTCACCGTCGGCCCAGGTCAGCGTCACGGGACTTGCGGTGAAGTCGGACCCTGCAGCAGCCGTGCCCGAGACCGGCGTCAGCGTTACCGAGACGGCGCCCGAGGCGTAGTAGTCCCGCACGACCTCGACCGTCACGGATCTGGATCCCAGGGTCGTGTACCTCGACTCGAGAAACCTGAGTTGGCCGAAAGGACCGCCGTCCGCGGCAATCTCGATGTCGGCGCTGGTCGTCCCGAGGCCCGCCCCGCCTCCGGGGGCGCTCAGGGTGATGACGAACCGCTCGGGTGCCTCGGTCGCCCCGTCGGCGAGTATCGGCACGCGAATTTCCTGTTCCGAGACGTCACCGTCGTTCCAGGCAAGGGTCCCGGTAACGGCCGTGTAATCCAGGCCTGCGGTAGCCTTTCTGAAGTCGGCCTCTGCCGTGCCGTACGCCACGCTGACGCTGCCGGACGAACCGCCGCTGCGGCGCACTCGCACCACGACCTCTGCCGCTCCCTCGGCGGTCGAAACGGGTTCCTGCGCCGACAGGCCGAGGACCCCCGGCGACGCGCCGCCGCCCGTGCCCAGCAAGCGGACGACAAACGCCTTGTTCGCCCGGTGTTCCCCGCCTGCTGCGAGGACGCTGCCGTCGTCGCGAACGAGCATGTCGTGCACGAGGGTGTCGGTGCCCGTGTCGGACCGCAGGTCGATCAGCGTCGAACCCGCGCTGCCGAACAGCACATCGAGTTCGCCGCTGGCTTGCAGCCGCATGATGGATGCGCCGCTGACGCCGGTGCCGGCGACCGCGACCGCACCGCCGGGCGCCGCGGCGATTGCCGTGGCGTCTTCCATCGCGGCCGGCACGCTGCCGGCGACGAAGCCCGGGTCCGCCTGGCCATCCTCGAGCAGGCGCGCGGCAAAGCCCCGCCCGGCGGCACTGCCGGCGAGCAGCAGGCGCCCGTCGGCCTGGGACGCCATCGCGTTGCAGTAGGTCGACGTGCCCGATGGCGCGTCGACGTTCGCGATGCCGGAGGTGCCGAAGGTCTCCTCCAGGGCCCCATCCGCGGTCAGCGCGACGACCTGGCAGCCCGCTGCGTTCGACGCCGTTACGCGGTAGGCCCCCGTGCCGGTACGCAGGATGTGCGTCCGGGCGCCGGAACCGTCGCTGGAAAAATCGAAGGCATTGGGCCCCTCGAAGATGCCCGCTGTGGCGAAAGAGTCGTCGAGCGAGCCGTCGGGCAGCAGCCGCAGGACGAACAGGGTCTGAGCCCGCGATCCGGCGATGACTATGCGTCCGTCGGGATCCAGCACGACCGACCTGCCCATGTGACTGGTGCCGTTGCCGAGAGCGTCGACCTCGACGATACCGTCCGTTCCGAACGTCGTGTCGAGCGCGCCATCGGCCTGCAGCCGAAATGCGACCAGGGATGTACTCGCATCAAACGGTGCGACTCGGCGACCGACGGCAACGACCTGGCCATCGGCCTGGCGCGCTATATCGAACACCTGCACGTTATCGATCGGCGGTTTCAAGAAACCCGGGTCGACCAGCCCGGTATCGGTTACCCGGTTGACGAAGTTTGTGATGTCGAAGGCGTAGTAATAATAGTAGTAGTAATTGAGCCGCAGCCCGCCGCCTCCCAGCAGAGTCGAGCCCCCGTCGTCCGGCTGCAGCGACCAGGCCGGGCCGTTGAGGATCGGCCCCAGCCGGCCCAGGTCGCCGAAGCCCGGGTCCAGGTCGCCGGTGGCTGCCAGCGCCAGCGGCGATACCAGGGCAGACGTGAACGTCGCGGCCGGTCCGAGGCCCGTCGTGATCAGCGGTATCAGCTTTGCGGGTTGTTTCTTCACGGAGTGTTCCCCTTCCAGATCCCCGGTTACAGTGGTGTGCAGGCGACCGTCAGCTTCGCGCCTTTAGTCTGGGTCCGGCCCGATTTCAATGGGATCACGGGCGCATCACGAATCGATCTCCGGGATCGCTCCTGACGAGGAAACCGCCGGAAGCGGCCGGCTGCCGCGCAGGCCGGCGGCGCTTCCCGCCAAGGATCGTGTGGCACGGCCCCGGCCTCCATGGCTGTTCGCTGCAGAAATTCTGTAGTTTTGGTGCAGCGCGCAGGGGCCGGCCATGAGAGATTGCCGGGTCGGAGAAAGCCGTGTCAGTATCGCGGCCTTGGGCGTGAGGGCTCCCATGGACGAATCCGGCGCTACCGGGGACCTGCAGACCGCGCTGCGGCACGCGGCCGCCCTATTGCGAATCGACCCCGCTGCGGCGGCCGCGCAGGCCCGCGCCATACTGACCGTGATCCCGGACGAACCGCATGCCGGCGTCCTGCTGGCGGCAGCGGAGCGCCGCTCGGGACGGGTCGACCGGGCCATCGACCTCGCGTCCGCCGTCGTCGCGAGCCACCCCGGGATGGCGAGCGCCCGGGAGGAGCTGGGCCTGGCCCTGCTGGCCGCCGGTCGATGGATCGAGGCGGAGGCCGCTCTCACCCGGGCCGTCGGGATCGACGATCGGCTGGCCACCGCCTGGGTTGCGCTGGCCGATCTGCGTGGCAATTTCCGGGGCGAGGCCGGCGACCGGCTGGGGAACGCCGCGCTGTACCCGGGCCAGGCCACGGCCGGCGCGCTGGAACTGGCCAGGGCGGCCGATGCGCTGCTGACGGACGACCTGGCCACAGCCGAACGGCTGTGCCGCGAGATCCTGAAGCGGGAGCCACGCGACGTCGCCGCGATCCGGCTGCTGGCAGACGCCGGTGTCCGGCTCGGCCGTCTCGACGAGGCCGAAGAGCTGCTCAGCTACTGCCTCGAACTCGCGCCGGATTTTCACCTGGCACGGCACAGCTACGCTCACCTGCTGCTCAGGAAATTACGTTTTCGCGAGGCGCTCGCCCAGATCGACAGGGTTCTGGATGCCGAACCCAATCGCCCGTCCCACCTGCTGCTCCGGGCCGCGATCCTCTCGCAGGTCGGCGAGACCGCGGCGGCAATCGACATCTACGACGCCATGCTGCGGCAATTCCCGGGCGAGGCCAGGCTGCACCTGGGCCGGGGCAATGCCCTCAAGACGGTCGGGCGCAATGCCGATGCAGTGGCCGCTTACCGGACGGCTATCGACTCGCAGCCAGCATTCGGCGAGGCGTACTGGAGTCTCTCGAACCTGAAGACTTTCAAGTTCGACGATGCAGATGTCTCACGCATGCGCGAGCTGCTTGCCGCTGACGACGTCTCCCGGGAGAACTACTTTCAGCTGTCCTTTGCCCTCGGCAAGGCGCTGGAGGACAGGGGCGAGTTCGACGAATCATTCCGACACTATGCGAACGGCAATGCCGCGAGGCGACGCAGCGTGCAATGGGATGCGGACGAACATCATGCCGACATCGAAAGAGTCAGGTCTTTTTTTCAGCCAGGATTCTTCGAGTCGCAACGCGATGCGGGCAACCCGTCGCCGGCGCCGATCTTCATCGTAGGATTGCCGCGCGCGGGCTCGACCCTGCTCGAGCAGATCCTCGCGAGTCACAGCCGTGTCGAGGGCACGATGGAACTCCCGGACATCATGGCGATCGGCCGGCGGCTCGGTGGCGGCAAGAAGGACGACCGGGCAACGCGCTATCCCGGGGTCCTGGCGACGTTCGCGGCCGCCGACTTCGAGGCTCTCGGCACCGAGTACCTCGAGCGCACCGCCGTGCATCGCGCCGAGGCCCCGTACTTTATCGACAAGATGCCGAATAATTTCATACACGTCGGCCTCATCCACCTGCTGCTCCCGAACGCGAAGATCATCGATGCGCGGCGCCACCCGATGGGCTGCTGCTTCAGTGTCTTCAAGCAGCTGTTCGCGCACGGCCAGAACTTCAGCTACAGCCTCGAGGACATCGGCCGCTACTACCGCGACTACCTTGCGCTGATGGCTCACTGGGATGCGGTATTGCCGGGCAGGGTGCTGCGGGTCGAATACGAGTCGATGGTCGAAAATACGGAGGCCGAGGTCCGGCGACTGCTCGCGTATTGCGGCCTCGACTTCGAACCGGCCTGCCTGGAGTTCCACCGGACGGAGCGCGCCGTCCGCACGGCGAGCTCCGAACAGGTGCGCCAGCCGATCTACGCGAGCGCCGTCGAGCAGTGGCGCAACTTCGAGGCCCACCTCGCGCCGCTGGCGAAAGCCCTCGGGATGGACATGTAGGAACCCGCGCCACGGGCGATTGCCGCGATGCATGGCACCGGTCGCTCGCAGGGCGATCGGGTGCAGAGCCACTGGATTGCGATATCCTGTGACGTCTCGATCGCTCCGGTGAATCGGGTCCGCGACAGCTCACAATGCCACGTCCGTGCAGGTACGCCTTGCCCTGTTGTTCCCTGCACCGTTATCCGCTGCGGGAGCGTCAGCCGAGCGGCTCACCGTCGTGTCGATCGTCACGGACAGCCAGGGCGAGAGACTGCAGAGGACAGGGGAAAGTCACCGCCACCCCGGGTTGCGGTCGCCGTCCCCGCAATGACGAGGCGAGACCAGGTATGCCGGCAACCCACACCAACCAGCGTCGGGGCGCGCCACGCATAGTGATCGTCGGAGCAGGATTCGGCGGCCTATGGGCCGCGCGGCGGCTCCGGAAAGCCAACGTGCTCGTGACCGTGCTGGACAGGAACAACTATCACCTGTTTCAGCCCCTGCTATACCAGGTAGCAACGGCCGGCCTTGCGCCATCGGACATTGCCTGGCCGATCCGCGGCATCCTCCGCAGGCAGAAGAACGTGACGGTACTGATGGACCTCGTTACCGGTGTCGATACCGCCAGGGGTGAGGTCGTCACCAGAGGCTCACGCCTGCCTTACGACTACCTGGTCCTGGCCACCGGGGCGCAGCCCGCGTACTTCGGGCACGACGAATGGATGACATACGCGCCCGGCCTGAAATCCATCGACGACGCAACGTCCATACGCCGGAGAATTCTCCTCGCCTTTGAACAGGCGGAGATGGAATCCGACGCAGCGGAGCGCCGCAGGCTCCTGACCTTTGTCATCGTCGGAGCCGGGCCGACGGGCGTCGAGCTGGCCGGAACCATCGCGGAGCTGGCGCAGCGTGCCCTCGCGCGGGACTTCCGTCGCATAGATTCGCGCGCAGCCCGCATCGTCATGATCGAGGCCGGGCCGCGCGTGCTGCCCGCGTTCGGGAGCACGTCGTCCGCGTATACCCTGCGCGCGCTCGGCGAACTCGGTGTCGAGGTACGCCAGGGACGCGGCGTGACAGGTTGTACGGACGACGGCGTTACTGTAGATGGCGAGACCATACGTGCGGCGACCGTCCTGTGGGCGGCAGGGATACGCGCGACCCCGGCGGGGCAGTGGCTCGGTGTCGCCACGGACAGGTCCGGACGCGTGCCGGTGGAACCGGACCTGTCGGTGCCGGCTCTGCCCAATGTCTTCGTAATCGGCGACGCGGCCGCGGTGACGTCGAAAGGCAGGCCCGTCCCGGGCGTGGCACCTGCCGCGAAGCAGCAGGGAACGTACGTCGGCGAGCGCATCCTGCAGAAAATACGTGGTGAGCCGGACGACGCCCCGTTCGTCTACCGCGACTACGGAAATTTCGCGACCATCGGGCGCAAGGCCGCAGTCATCGAACTGCCTTTCGGGACCATTCGGGGCTACTTTGCCTGGTGGGTATGGGGCCTGGGGCACATCTACTTCCTGATCGGCGTGCGCAGCCGAATCTTCGTGGCCCTCAACTGGCTGCGCCAGTACTTCACCTACGGGCGCGGTGCCCGGCTTATCACCGGGACTGCGACAGACTCGGCAGGGCGCGATCAGATGCATGCCGGCCGAGCGCCCGACCCCCGGGCTCCTGCGCCGGTACCAGGCAATAAACGGTCAGATTCAAACACCAGTTTGTAAGTGGATGCGGCTCCCGGTTTACTCGCCGAATTTCGCCAGCACTACGCCATAGACTTCCATCGAATCCCAGAGATTCTGCAGCCGGATGTTCTCGTTCTCCGCGTGCTGATTGTTGTCGTGGTTGGCCAGTGGCAGCGAGATGATCGGTGTCTGCAGCACGTCGTCGAACGCGTACAGCGGCAGGCTCCCGCCCGAGGTCGGTGTGACGATCAGGTCGGGCCGGATCTGCCGGAGCAGCGCGATCATGCGCTGCGACATCGGGTCATCGAGACTTGTCCTCAGCCCAGGGTACGCATCTTCGGACCAGTCGAGCCTGGCGACCTTTGCATGCCCGCGCAGCACCTCGGGTGACGGGTCCTCGTGGACGACGTGGAAGCCCTGCTTGACGAGGTGCGCTTCGATCAGCTTGCGGACTTCGTCGGGCTGCTGGTTCGGTACCAGGCGCAGGTCGAGAGAAGTCGTCGCAGTCGACAATACGATGTTGCGGCCCTTCTGCCCGATGCCCCCGGCGACGATGCCGCGCACGTTGATGGCCGGCAGCATGATCAGTTCCTCGAGCCGTTTCCCGTCTCCCTCCGGCGTGTGTACGGCGAGTTCGTCCCTGAGCAGAGACTCGACATCGGGCATCGCGGCGATTGCTGCGCGCTCCTGCTCTGTCAGCGGCGCGACACTGTCGTAATAGCCGTCGACCAGGATGCGCCCGGACTCGTCCCGCATGCTGGTCAGCAGGTAGGACAGCATCATGATCGGGTTCGGAGCCCAGTTGCCGTAATGGCCGGAGTGCAGCGGCCGCGAGGGACCGTAGGTCGTGATGTCGACGTTCATGTCGCCGCGCACGCCGAACACGAGCTGTGCGCGCCTCGACTGGTGCATCGGCCCGTCGCAGAACAGCAGCACGTCGGCATCGAACAGCGCGCGGTTTTCCTGCAGTACCCGGGTGACGGTCGGCGAGCCCTGTTCTTCCTCGCCGTCGAGCAGCAACTTGATGTTCACCGATGGCTCGATACCCGCAGCCCTCATCGCATCGAGTACGTGCAGCAGGGCGACGATCGGCATCTTGTCGTCGCCGGCGGACCGGGCATACAGCCGCCACTCGGGGTCGTAGCGGCCGTCAATGCCGGCCAGGTCGACGACCTGGCCGCCGGCCGTCAGCGGTCCGTCGCGTAGCGTGGGCGAGAACGGTGGCGATGCCCAATTCTCTTCCTGCACCGGCTGGCCGTCGAAGTGCGCGTAAATCAGCACCGTTTCCACCGCGCGCGGATTCGGGAGCTCTGCGTACACGTAGGGCGCGCCGCCGGCGGAGAGTATGCGGGTTTGCAGGCCGCGGGCCTCGAGCAGGCCGACGATGTACTCCGCGTTGCGCTGCATGTCGTCGAGGTCGTCGGCGACGTTGGGCAGCGACAGGAGTTCGGCGAAATCTGCAACGATCCTCGCCTCGTTCTGCTCGCGGTACTCGCGAACGACCTGTGCGACAGCCTCGGCGGTCCACGGCGTCGCGCGCTGGGCCGAAACGACCGATGGCGTCAGGACGATCGATACCGCCAGAAGGCCCGCAAGGTGTCTGACGGCGACGGCTCGCTTGTTCATCGAAACTCCTTCAAAAACGAGGACAACCAGGTTCGCAGCGGCCCTGACCTGGCGCCGCGGTCACTGCCAACGGAACGTACTGCAGCGGAGATTGTGCCTCAAGCGGGCCGGCACGGCACCGTGAGTCGGTCGCGCCCGTACCGAGGTCGAAGCAGGTTTCCGGGGGTATCGGTTACACCCCCGGATGCGCCAGTCGGTTAGACTGCGGGGCATGGCTGGACTGATCGTCTACTATGCCCACCCCGGGCATAAATACTCGCACGTGAACCGGCACATGGCGCGTGCCGCCGCGAACCTTCCAGGCATCACATTCGTCGACCTGTACCGTGACTACCCGCGCTTCGACATCGACGTCAGCCGCGAGCAACATCGCCTGCTGGCGCACGACGTCATCCTGTTCCAGTTCCCGCTGTTCTGGTATTCGACGCCGTCGTTGCTCAAGGAATGGCAGGACCTGGTGCTGGAGCACGGTTTCGCCTACGGCGCCGGCGGCGACAGGCTCGCGGGCAAGGTCATGATGCTGGCCGTATCGGGTGGCGGACCGGAGGACGCCTACACACTCCAGGGTTACCAGCAGTATCCCCTGCGCACCTTCCTGACACCGCTCGAACAGACCGCGCGGCTCTGCCGGATGTGCTTCCCGGCGCCGTACGTGCTGTATGCGTCGCTGAAGGCGCCGGCCGCGGGACTTGTCGAACCGCACGTGAACGGCTACCGGCGGCTGCTCGAGGCAATTCGCGATGATCGCTACGACTTCGAGCGGGCAGAGCGCCTGGATGTTGTTCGTTTCGATGACCTCCCGATAAGGGAAGAGCCCTGACCGTGGACAGCGTCCTGCTCCTGGCAGTCCTGTTCCTCGTCGCCGGCGTCATCGCCGTGCCGATCGCGACGCGACTCGGACTGGGTTCCGTGCTCGGCTACCTGATCGCGGGTATCGCGCTCAGCCCTCTGCTGCGGCAGCTGCACGTCGACGTGGTCAGCATCCAGCATTTCGCGGAGTTCGGCGTCGTCATGATGCTGTTCCTGGTCGGTCTCGAACTTGAACCGCGGATGTTGTGGTCGATGCGTAACAGGCTGCTGGGTCTCGGCGGCCTGCAGGTCCTCGTCACGGCCGCGATCATGGCGTTTATCGCGATGCTGCTGGGACAGCCGTGGTCTGTCGCGCTCACGGTCGGCATGATCCTGTCGCTGTCTTCGACCGCCATTGTCCTGCAGACGCTGAACGAGAAGGGCCTGATGCAAAGCGACGGCGGCCAGTCCGGTTTCTCGGTGCTGCTTTTCCAGGACATCGCCGTAATCCCGATGCTCGCGTTCATCCCGCTGCTCGCGTTGCCCGAATTGGCCGCCATGCACGGTGTCGGCAGCGGCGAGGGTCACGCGAGCCTCAGCCTGGTCGGCCAACTGGACGGCTGGCAACAGGCCCTGGTCACGGTCGGCGCGATCGGGCTGGTGGTCGGCGGCGGCAGCTACCTGACGCGACCGGTGTTTCGCTTTATTGCTGTGGCGCGCCTCCGCGAGCTGTTCACTGCATTCGCGCTGCTCCTCGTGGTCGGTATTGCGCTGTTGATGCTCCTGGTTGGCCTCTCGCCTGCGCTTGGCACGTTCCTCGCAGGTGTCGTGCTCGCGAACAGCGAGTATCGCCACGAACTCGAGAGCGACATCGATCCGTTCAAGGGGCTGCTGCTTGGTTTGTTTTTCATTACGGTGGGCGCGGCGATTCGCTTCGACCTGCTGTACGCCAACCTCGGTGAGGTTATGGCGCTCACGGCGGGTTTGATCGCAGTCAAGGTCGCGGTCCTGTATGTGCTGGGCAGGGCTTTCGGCGTCGGAGGCGCCGACCGGTGGCTGTTCGCGCTCGGGCTCGCCCAGGCCGGCGAGTTCGGCTTCGTGCTGCTGTCGTTCACGGTCGCAAACTCCGTCATCCCGGTGGCACTTGCCGACCAGCTATTCCTGGTCGTCACACTGTCGATGCTGCTGACGCCGCTCCTGTTCATCCTGTATGACCAAGCGATCGCACCGAGATTTGCCGTTACGCAGGCGCGGGAGGGAGATCGGATCGAGGAACAGGGCAGCGTGATAGTTGCCGGGCACGGGCGCTTCGGAGGCATCATCAATCGCATCCTGCTGGCGGCGGGTTTCAAGACAGTCGTGCTCGATTACCGGTCGGACCAGCTCGAGGTGCTGCGCGCCTTCGGTGTGAAGGTCTACTTCGGCGACGCGATGCGGCCGGACCTGCTGCACGCGGCCGGCATCGACGAGGCGAAGTTACTGGTTATTGCGATCGACGAGCGGCAAAGCGCAACGGAGCTGGTGCGCTACGTGACCGGGAACTATCCGCATGTGCACGTCGTCGTGCGCGCCGTCGATCGCCACCACGTCTACGAACTCTGGGCCGCCGGCGCCCGGGATATCATTCGGGAGACCTTCGATAGCTCGCTGCGCGCCGGCCGTTCGGCACTCGAGGCGCTCGGCGTGCACCCCTACGACGCCGAAAGACAGGTGCGGGGTTTCGTACAGAACGACCGCGAACAGATGCTCGAGCTCGCATCCGTGTTCGATCCCTCGATCCCGGCGCACGAGAATCCCGCATACGTCGAGAAAACGAAAAAGTACATGCAGCGTTACGAGGAAGTCATGCGCGGCCAGAGCGCCGCCTTCGGCAGCCGGCTCGATCGCGGCTGGGTGCCGCCGACACTCGAGGACATCGAGGCGGAACGGGCGGCGGCAGAGGCTGCGCAGCGCGGCGGTGGTTCCGCTCCCGGCAGCTGAAGCACTGCGGTATCGCGCCGACAAGAGCCTCGTTCCGCACTACCCCGAGCAGATTACAACGACCCCGCACAGTCGTTCGGGATCGTCGGCGACCGCCGCGGCGCGGCGTGCCGCCATCTGGCCTATGGCCCGCTGAAGCAATCCCACACGCCCGGCGTGCTGTACTTCCGGGCATGGTTGACGAGCAGTGCCGCGCAGGCTTCGCTTTCTTCCACTGTCATCTCATACAGCGTGCCGGCCGGCGCGCCGAGGGTGTAATTCTCCTTGACGACGTCGCAGCCCTCGGTCCGATAGTGCTTCAGCTCGAACCGTGGCCCGTCCGGGCCATTTTCATGGTTGAACAGGTACATTCCGGACGTGCCGCTGGCGCAGGCGCCCGGCACCGGCAAGTCCGTGTTGTTGATCGGCGGCATCATTTCCTCGAGCTGGACCGCCGTCCAGCACGGGCAGAAACCTGTCGGCGGCTCGTTGCCGGTCGGGCCATCGTCGGCGGGCGGCTGGAGCAGGCAGGGCATCGGCGGATCGCCTTCCCTGCGCTTGCGGTCGTAATTCTCGAGCAGCTTCCGATCCGGCCGGCGCAGCGCCTCGGGGTCGCCGCCGGGCGCCCGGCTGTCCGCGTCGTGCGCCTCGCAGAAGGCAACGCAGAGCCCGTACAGGCCAGGGGTCGCATCCTGCAACGTATCGCACACGCTTTCCTCGGCGGGTGTTTTCCCATCCGGCGTTTTCGAATACGCCGGTTGAGCCAGGGTGAATAGCGCGACCACCGAGAATCCCGCCACCGCATGCATCAATTTTTTCATCGTCGAGTTCATCGCCGGTTTCCAGGGCTGGTGCGGAGCCCTGCGGGCAACATGCACAGCCAGACACTACTGAACCCAATGATGCAAGCGACAGGCCGGTCGCGGCGCCAACCGGACATAAACACGGGAACTCGTGAAATCCGTTACCAGAACCGTGACGTGGCGCACGTGCGGCGACACTTATGTCAACCGTGCCGCCGGCGGGCTCGACTGCGCCCGGCGCCGAGTGTAATCAAATCCGACGCGTCCCTGGCGCCCCCGGCGAATTCCTCGCAAGCAGATAGCGCGGCAGGGTCGAAACGCCCTCCCGATCCGGGGCCGGCGTTACCGCCGGCCTGCAGGGAGGCGCATGCGACATACGCGCTCCCGGTGGTCAGTCGAGATTTTTCGTGCGTATCGTCCAGGACTCGTCCCGGCAGAGCACGCAATCGTCCCCAACGAACCAGCGACCGGCGTCCTGGTCGCCCCTCAACTGCCAGTCGAGCCAGGCGACGGCGACCTTGCCGAAAGATCCGCCGTTCGGGGTGCGGAAGCTGCCGGCGTGTCCCAGCCCGTGCTGCCAGGCACGAACGGCGGGCAGGTGCCCGATCGACTCGAAATCGTCGTTCGAATTCCGGAACGCGACGTCCCGCTCGTCGCCGGTGATGTACGCGATCGGTGCATGCAGGTCGGCAAGGCTCGCCTTGGTCGCCTCCGCGCCGATGAGGACCCGACCGCCGTCCGCGGGGTACGTACCGCTGTTCCAGATCATCGATGTCGTCGTGCGTGGGTCGGCGGAGGCTATGATGGCTTGCAGGCCGCCACAGGACATGCCCATGACGGCGATCCTGGCCGGATCGAGCCGGCCGAAATACGGCCCGCCGTCGCGTTCGGCCTCGGCGACCGCCCAGTCCATCGCCTCGATGAGCTGCCGCCAGTGCGTATCCTGTGGCCGGTCGCGCGGGTCGGGCGGTGGAGTTCCTGTGGCGGCCGGCGGCGTGACGGTTCCGCCGCTCTCGACCTGGCGCGGACCGATGGGGCCGATGGCGATGACGAAGTACCCGTGCGAAGCGACCTCCGTCAGGAAATAGCGAAACCGGTTGCCGACGTTCGCACAGGCACCGTTGGCCCAGACGACGATCGGCAGACGATCGGACTCGGCGAAAGGCGCCAGGTCGACCGGCCGGTAGATCGTGTGCGTGTGCAGCGACGAATCGACGGTCATCGTTGCCCGGTAGGCGCCGCTGCCGCCGGCGTCTGCGGCGCGAGTGGCCGCCGCGGTGACCTCCGGGTCTGCGGGCGCTCTTCGCTGGGTATCCTCCGGAGTCTCCTGGGCGCAGGCAGCGTGAGCCATCGAGGCGGCGAGAACCAGGGCGGCTGCGAGTTGTCGACGCCGATGCAACATTCTTATCTTCCTCCGGAGTGTTCGGGTGCCGGGGCGGCGGGGCCGCCCGCGGCGATTACTCCCGGGTCCGCCTCCGCCGGGACAGGTCCTGCCCGGCGCGCGCCAGCCACGCCAGCACCTCGTCACGGTGTTCGTTCAGCCTGGGAGGCGGCTCGTCGACGCCCGGGCCGTCCTCGGACATCAGGAAACCGGCGTTGACGATCTCGACCGCCGCGCGGTCCGGCAATCCGTCTATTTCGAGCGGCAACTTCACGCGGCGGCTGTCGAGATGCGGGAAACGCGCCGCCTCGCCGACCTCGCGCGCCATGCCGCAGGGGATGCCGATCGCGCTCATCTCCGCTTCCCAGTCGGCGGCCGGCCGGGTCGCGAAGATACCGCTCAGCTCGTCGTGCAATACCTCCGCATGTGCGCGGCGCTGGTCCGGCGTGGCGTAGCGGTCATCCTCCAGCCAGTCGCGGCGGCCGAGGCAATCGGCCAGTGCCTCGAACTGGCGCTGCTGCACGACGCCGAGCGAGACCATGCGGCCGTCGCTCGCCACGAACACGCCGGAGGTCGGCTGCCCGCTGTAGCCGACGTTGCCAGTCCGCCGCAGCGCCTTCCCGGTCACGAGCAGCGGCACGATGGCCGACGTCATGAAGGCGAGCGTCGCATCGAACATCGCTACGTCGATGAACTCGCCCCCGCCGGATCGTTCGCGGCGCAATAGCGCGGCCAGGATCGCGAACGCCGCGGTCTGGCCGGTCAGCGTGTCGACGACAGGAAAACCGACGCGTACCGGCGGATCGCCAGGCTGGCCGCCGAGGCTCATCATGCCGCTCGTCGCCTGCACGATGTTGTCGATCGCGGGCCAGTCGCGGTAGGTGCTCTCGGTCTGGCCATAGCCCGACACCGAGCAGTACACGATCTCCGGGTTCAGGGACTCGACTGCAGCGTAGTCGAGCCCGAGCCGCAGCATGACTCCGGGCCGGAAATTCTCGAGCAGGACGTCCGACCTGCGGACAATCTGCCGCGCGATCTCCAGGTCTCCCGGATCTTTCAGGTCCAGTGCGATCGACTTCTTGCCGGCGTTCACGCCGATGAATGCCGGTGCCATGCCGTCGTAGCGGCGATCGTCACCGTAGTAACGCATCGCGTCACCGCGCGTCGGCTCCTCGATCTTGATGACCGTCGCGCCCAGGAGCCGCAACAGGTGAGACGCGAACGGTCCGGCCATGACGTGGCTGAAATCCGCAACGACGATGCCTGCCAGGGGTTGCGCCATCAGGGTGCCCTCCTGCACTCCACCGTGCCCGTATCGGTGATACTGGCCTTTGCTGCCTGGTACACCGATAGACCATCGATGCCGTACGCGTCGAGCGCTTCTGCCGTCCGCCTCGCGTAACGCTCGTAAGTCTCGGCAAATCGCCGCTGATCTTCTGGCGGAATCGCCGTCAGCGTAATGCCCTGCGCCCGCCCGTACTCGGCGCCGGTCGTTACTGCCGCCAGCGTGCGCTCGGCCAGTGCCTGCTCCCACACCGGCACCCCGCGCAGGAGTACGTCACGGATGTCCCCCGGCAGGCTGTTCCACTTCCGCGTGCCCATCGCCCGCGCCGGGTAGGCTCCGCGCGGTACCTCGAACTCCGCGTAGTAGTGCGCGACTTCCGCAAAATGCAGCGACAGGAACGTGTCGGTCGGCGCTATCACCCCGTCGATGATGCCCTTCGCAAGGGCCGAGTAGACCTCGCCCATAGGCATGCTCACGGGGTCCACGCCGAACTCGCGGAGCACCGGCAGCAGCTCCGTCGGCGCGCGAATGCGCAGCCCCTCCATGTCCGCAAGCGAATGTACCGGCGTGTTGCGCGTAAGCAGTCCCGGCAGGTTGCCTCCCTGCACGGCGAGCACTTCGAGACCGGCGAGTTCCGCCGCGAACTCCGGGCTCTGCTCAGCCATGCACCGGTAGAGGGCGACCTGGTTCCCGACGGTCCTGACGCCGCTGTAGAAGCCGGTCTGTGTGCGGAGCAGGTGCGCTCCGCCCTTTGCATAAATGGGCGTGATCAGCCCGATGTCCGCGACGCCGTGGCGGAGTTCGATCATCGACTGGTCCGACGACAGCAGCGCGCCGGACCAACTCGGCCGGATCCTGAGTCGGCCGGCGGCCTCGCGTTCGACGAACGCCATCCAGTCGCGGTCGGCGAGGCTGAACGGATGGTTGGGGCTGTAAGGCGAGGCGTAGACGAGCTCGATCACGCCGCTATCGATGTCCGCTGTGCCGCCGCAGCCGGCAAGGAGACAGAGCGTGAAGATGGCAGCTCTCATGACAGTCCGCGCTCGAGCAGGAAGTTCTCGACCCGTGCGACCATCGCATCGTGATCCCAGTTGGCGGCATCCACCATGTCGGCGTCGAGCATGAGGACCGGGACACCCGCTGAGCGGAGGCTTTCGCCGACGAACAGAGTACCGCTTTGCGACAGGCGGTTGCCGGAGGGCTTCAGGATCACGGCCGCGTCGATGCCGCAGCGCTCGGCTTCGCTGACCATCCAGCCGTTCATCCAGGGCGGGAGATGCAGCACCTCGTTCAGCGAGCAGATGCGGCTGGCCAGGGCCTCCAGCGGACTGTCGCGAAGATCGCGGATGTACTGTGGCCCGGCGAAGGGCATGTACATGGACCACACGAATACCGCGCCGCAGCGCTCTTCGAGCGCCTGGTAGAAACCCGGGTCGTGCCACAGGCCGGCCCCGATCCACATGAGCCGGAGACGCTCACGGCTTGCACAGCCGATGCCCGCCTGGACACGGTGCAGCACCTCGTCACGAAACCGGCGGGCATGATTCACGGCCCAGTCGGAGCCGCGGTGCCACTGCGGAATCATCGTATTGGACATCTGCTCCGCGATCGACACCGGGCACGGCCGGGCCGACCCGACCAGCGTGGCCGCCTCGGCGATGTACGACTCCTGTTCGTTGATGCGCTCCATAAGGCGGCGGAAGCGATCCATGTCGAAGCGCCTGGCCGTCCGTGACTCGAGGAACCGGATCAGGTCGCGCATCTCCTCGACCATCAGCGCGATGCGCGCCGGCTCGTAGACCCGTTCCCAGTCCGTACGGGAATGCCGGAACCAGTCCGGCTCCTTGTGCTGCCAGGCCGGTGCCTCCATCGCGAAGAACTCGGTGCCGAGCGCGTCTGCCCACTGTTCGAATACGCGCTGGATGCAGTCGCAGGTGAGCCGCGCCACCAGCGCCGTCGGCCGCGGCAGGCCGCCCCAGGGAGCCGTCCCCGGGTCGTTCGCGAGCGTGCAGGCGAGCCCGAGCGAGCAGTAACGGCAGGTATTGTCGGGAAAGCCGAGTTGCGAGAGCGTGTTGAAGTACTGGCGAGACAGTTGTTTCGCCGATATGTAGGCCGACCACCACTGGTTTGCGATGACAGGGATGTCCATCGCGTGGAAAATTTCGTGCGGCGTGTCGGCCTGTGCGACGACGAACGGATCGCCGTTCTCGACGACACGGCGCTTCAGGTTTGCCCCGAATTCCTTCTGGTACGCGGTTGCCACCGCCGTGCAGGCGAGGTCCTTGCGGCTGCGCTTGCCCGTGCCCGCGTTCACTCGAAGACTCCCGCTGCGGCCAGCTCCGCAACGACGGCGGCGGGCAGTCCCGCCAGTTCGCGAGCGACGAGTTCCGAGTGCTCGCCGATCGACGGGGCTCGAAACGGTTCCGGCTGACGCCCGGACAGCGTGACCGGCGTTCGCATGTGACCGAAGGGGCCGAGGATCGGGTGCTCCAGCGTCACCAATGCGCCGCGTCCGGCAAGCCCGGCATCGCCCTCGATCATGTCCTCGACGTCCTGCACGACGCCCGCCGCGATGCCGGCCGCCTGCAGCGCGAGGACGGCGTCGATGTCCTGCCGGGCCGAGGTCCAGGCCGCGATGTCCTCCCCGCCGAGCAGCGCGTCGAGCCTGGCCTGGTCCTCCGGCGTGAACAGGCTGACGGCAACCCAGCGGTCCTGGCCCGCCGCCGGGTACACGTCCTGCCGGAATACGCCCCCGTCCTCGTTGCCGCGGCGCTGTGGCTCGGCGCCGCGCTGGCTCTCGAAGATCGCGTCCTTCATCTGCTGCACGCAGACCTCGTACATCGACGCATCGACGTGCGCGCCCTGACCGGAGTCCTTTCGCGCAGCGAGCGTCGCG
>JAOUIH010000118.1 GCA_029884165.1 Gammaproteobacteria bacterium
TCTTCCGGCAGCACGACGAGTACAGGAGCCATGCGCGTAAACATCAGCAAGCCGCCAACAACCAGGGCGACTCCGATCCATTTTCTATGTCGATCCATGATCTGCTCCGCTCGAAGGACAGGCGAAGCCTCGGATAAAAACGTATGCGGTGCCACGGTTCTGTGACGAAATGCACCTTTGTGTGACGATTGACCCGGTCAGGCGGATATCTCCGCCCGCACGCGCTGTCTGAATTTCCTGGAGACCGGAATCCGTTCGCCTTGATCGAATTCGATCAGAGTTCGTCCTTTTGACCGTACGATCCGTCTCGCGGCTGACAGGTTGACGAAATGAGATCGGTGGCACTGGATCATCAGGTTGCCGCTTACTTGTGCGACGAGTCGAGTAAGAGGCGTTCGCAACATGGTCTTTTCTACTCCCTTGCTCGTTCTGTAATGCAAATCGACGTAATTGCCATTGGCACTCATGAAGAGGATTTCCTCGGGCGCCAGTCGAACGATCTCGTCCGCTCCTGCTCCCGTCAGTGTGATTATTTCTTCATGCACTGGCGCATCGTTTCGACGATCGGGCAATTCCTGTTCGGGAATTCTCCCTCGATTCCACAAGGTCAGGATGGCGACGGTCATCCCAACGACCAGCGCTACTGATAAGCCGATCGGGACAGCCTGTGTGCTCTGCGACCAGATTGCCAGATAGCCTGTATTGCCGATCAGTAAGCTGCACAGTGCGACAACGGTCCGCCATGACTCTATTCGAATCGGCACGGAGTGAACGCCGAACATGATCAAAAGGTTCAGCGGCGCGAAACCGAGCAGTACGAAGGCGTCAGTAGCAGAGTCAATGGTTAGCCCGAAAGGCCGAAAGAGAAAAAGAAATGCAACGACGCCGAGTGCTACGGCCGAGGCACGCATTAGCTGAAACGGGTGCCGCCGGTGTGCGTGCCGGGCTGAGCTATTCATGTCTTCTGTCGGATGTTGGCCAATCAATTCGGGACCTCCCGCGCTTCAAAATACTAGGAAATCCCAAGTACTGCATGGATCGTATTGTAGGTGTGCGATCAGCGATTGCCGACACGTACGGATGCTCATCGCTACTATCCTCTTCTCCAATCGCCTCAGAATCGCTTAGAATTCCCGTACTCTCAATGTTATGCTCAGCCAGACCTGAGGGGGACGTAACTCCCTGATTTGCGGGTGTAGTTCAATGGTAGAACTGTAGCTTCCCAAGCTACTAACGTGGGTTCGATTCCCATCACCCGCTCCAGACTTTCGACGGGCCCCGTGCGGGGCCCGTTTGTTTTGGCGGGTGATGCGGACGAGACCCCACGTCTGGGGTCGACAAATCGGCAGGACTGCCGATCCGGACCGCGGAGCGGTCCGAGCGCAGCGAGCGCGAGGGTCATGGATGGCCCGAGTCATTCCCAACACCCGCTCCAGACAATCGACGGACCCGGGCGGGGCCCGTTCTTATTGCCCCTGCTTCGGAAATCCACTATGAAATCGGCCGGATTTTCGATTGTCTGGACGGGCCCGGCTGCCTAGTATGGGAAGGAACCCCTGGGAGGTGATCATGCGACGACAACTCATAGAGGCCCTGAGCTATCCGGCGATCATGGTCCGCCAGCTGATTGAGGCCGGCAATTACCCTCATGCCAGCCTGTATGCGGCGACCGGCCAGCGCTGCCACAAATGCGACGGTGAGCATGCCTGCGGCTGGGATGCGTGCCTGCAGGACTTCAGGCGCCTGGACGAGCGCACGACGGAGTTCCTGGCCGAGACGCTGCGCGAGGGCATCAAGCTGGTGGAGGCGCTGAACAGCGAGCTGATGCACGACGAAACGACCTGTAATTGCGTCACCTGCCGCTGGATACGCGACGCCGAGCACCTGGTGGAGGAGAGCGAACTCCACCTGCCGCACGTCGAGCCCGCGATCGTGGCTCGCGCGGACGAGGAACTCGTGGCCGAATAGGCAGCCGCCGCGCTGCGCGCGGCCGGCCCCTGCAAGTAACCCGGCATGCTCCGGGTCGCTGTGCTGCGCGTGCCCTGCCGCAGCCCGGAACTCCAGTCCCCCGTCAACACGGTAGCCGGTCTTGATGGCCGATCGAGCGAGTTTGCTTGCCAGGGATCGGCCACCCCGGCCTGCCGCGAAGGATTTTCCGCTGGCAGCACATCTGACGTCCCGAAGACAACATCGCGGCCCGGCCGCGTCCAGGGGACGGTCAGGATGATTTCAAACGGAAGCGTAGCCGCCAGCCAGCCGGAACTCCCCGCTGTGGCCCGGTTTGCCGGCAAGTTCCAGGTAGCGGATCGCACGTCACCGGCGCGGCCGGAAGCGGAGGGCGCCATCCGGCTCGCCTACGGCAGACATTTCGGCGCCCGGGTGGCCGCATTCATGCCGTACCTTGCAAGCTACCGGTCCGCCCTGGGCCGGGGCGTCCTGGGCTACCGCCCGGCGGTCGAGGAAAAGCTGTACCTCGAGAGCTATCTGGAATTGCCGATCGAGTCCCTGCTGGAACGGATCACCGGCCGGCCGGTGGATCGGGGCGATATCGTGGAGGTCGGGCAGTTTGCCGTGGAGGACAGGGGCATCGTCGGCCCGCTGTTCATCGACCTGGCGCCGTTCCTGCGCGGGCACGGCTACCGCTGGATCTGTTTCACTGCGACGCAGAAAATCCGGCGGCTGCTGGAGCGTGCCGGTCTGCAAGGCCTGGCGATCGCGACCGCGCGCGAAGATGCGGTACGCGAACACAGCGACCGGTGGGGCACTTATTACGACAACGATCCGCTGGTCATTGTCGGCAGCCTTGACGACCCGGCGGGTGACTGGTGCGAGTCGCTCGGGCATCACGGCCGTCTGTTGACCGCCGTCGGGGCCTGACTATGTCGGTGGTGATCGAAGCGCTGGCGGCCTGGCAGAAGCGGACTCCCGATGCCATCGCGCTGTGTGATTCGACGCGAGTCGTACAGTATGGCGAACTGGCCGATCGCGTCGGGGAAACGGCAAGCGTCCTCGAGGCGCACGGCAGTCGATGCGTTGCGTTGCTCGCCGACAATTCCATCGACTGGATAATTGCGGATCTGGCTGCGCTGCAAGCCGGCATTACGATGATTCCGCTGCCGCCCTTTTTCAGCGATACCCAGCTGCAACACCTGCTCGCCTCTGCACCGATCGACACCCTGCTCGCGGACGATGCGGCCCGTGTGGCCGGTGTGGCCGCCGGGTTCGAGCCGCGCAGGGGCCGGGTCGGGGGCCTCGAAATGTTTTGCCGGGACCGCTCGCTGGTTCCGCCGTACGAGGCCTCGATTTCCGTAGCCAAGATTACGTTCACGTCGGGCAGCACCGGGCAGCCCAAGGGTGTCTGCCTGGCGCGCGCCGGCCTGGAGCAAACGGCCCAGGGCCTGGCCGCCGCACTCTCCGATCTCGGGATCCGCCGGCACCTCTGCGTCATGCCGCTGGCCACGCTGCTGGAAAATATCGCGGGCGTCTACGCACCGATACTGCTCGGCGCGAGCATCAGGGTGCTGCCGCTCCGTGAGGTCGGCATCACCGGCTCAAGCCGGTTGAACGTCGCGGTACTGCGTCATGCCATTGGGAAAACCGGGGCCGAGTCGGTGATCCTGCTGCCCCAGGTCCTGCAGGACCTGACCAGCGAAGTGAGCGAGCGGCCCTGGCCGGGCTGCCCGCTGAAATTCGTCGCCGTCGGCGGCGCCAGGATCAGTGACCAGGACGTCGAAGACGCGGATGCCGCCGGCATACCGGTCTTCCAGGGCTACGGGCTGTCCGAGTGCAACTCGGTGGTCGCTCTGAATCGGCCATCCGCGAGTCGCAACGGCAGTGTCGGCAAGCCTTTGCCCGGCATAAGCATCCGGATCGCCGCTGACGGAGAGATCATCGTGAGCGGCAGCTGCATGATCGGCTACCTCGGTGACGAGCCGGTCAGCGGCGGCGAACTCGCGACCGGCGACCTGGGCCGGCTCGACGTGGACGGGTTCCTGTACGTTACGGGTCGCAAGAAAAGTATGTTCATCACCAGTTTCGGCCGCAACGTCTCACCGGAATGGCCCGAGGCGGAACTGATGCACCAGCCCGAGATCGCACAGGCGGTCGTCTTCGGCGAGGCGCGGGCATTTAATACAGCTGTGCTCGTCCCTGCCGATCCCGGCACCGGTCCGCGGCAGCTCGCCGCCGCGGTCGCACGCGCCAACGGCAAGCTGCCGGACTACGCCCGGATCGCCGAATGGATCATCGTGTGCGAGCCGTTCACGACGGCGAACGGATTGCTGACGCCGTCCGGAAAACCCCGCCGCGAGGCCGTGATCCTGCGCCATATCCTGGATCCCGAGCCTGTTGCGCTGCAGGCCTGATTGCAAACCGCGAAGGAATTACGAATGAGTTTTTTCGAGGACCTCGAACTGGCTACGGCCGACGAACGCCATTACCTGCTGTCGGCCCCGATCATCCAGGACGCACTGGACGGCCGCATCACGCGACCGCAATACGCCGCGTTCCTCACGGAAGCGTACTTTCACGTGAAGCAGACCGTGCCGCTCCTGATGGCCTGCGGAGCACGCCTCGGCGACGACAGGGAGTGGCTGCGGCAGGCGGTCGCGCAGTACATCGCGGACGAGTATGGCCACGAACAGTGGATTCTCAGCGACATAGCGCACTGCGGGTGCGATCCTGACAGGGCCAGGAAGGGCACGCCGTCGGCCGCCACGGAGTTGATGGTCAGCTATGCGTTCGACACAATCCAGCGCGTGAATCCGGCCGGGTTTTTCGGCATGGTCTACGTGCTGGAGGGCACGAGCGTCGCGCTGGCAACGCAGGCGGCCAACAGGATCAGGATCGCACTCGACTTGCCGGACGAGGCGTTCAGCTACCTGCTGTCGCACGGCGATATTGATCAGGAGCACATCCGGTTCCTGGAAAAGTTACTGGAAAGGCTCGGCCCCGCAGACCGGGGCATCGTGCTGCATTGCGCTCGGCGATTCTTCTACCTCTATGCGCAGATCTTCCGGACGCTGCCGCAAGCGAGTACCGAGCTGAGGCAGGTAGCATGATGCTCGCGGGCCGGAGAGTACTGCTGACCGGAGCGACCGGCGGCATTGGCGAGGCGCTGGCGCTGGCGCTGGCGGGTGCGGGCGCCCGGCTGCTGCTGACTGGCCGCAGCGCGGACCGGCTGGCGCTGCTGCGGGACCGCGTCGCCGCCCTGGGCTGCGAGGCGCAGACCGTACCGGCCGACCTGGCGACAGTGGCGGGGCGGGATGCCGTATCCGCATCAGCCGCCGCCTTCGGCGTCGACACGCTAATCAACAACGCGGGCTGTAATCGCTTCGGGCTTTATGCCGGGCAGCAGGCGCAAGACATAGAGTCGCTGCTTTCTTGCAACCTCGTCGCGCCCTTGCTGCTCACGAGAGCCCTGCTGCCGATGCTCGGGCACCAGCCGGACGCATGCATTGTCAACGTCGGTTCGATACTGGGCTCAATCGCGACGCCGGGGCAGGCGGCCTACAGCGCCAGCAAGTTTGCGCTGCGCGGATTCAGCGAAGCACTACGGCGGGAGGTCGAGGCCGACGGCATCAGCGTACTTTACGTCGCGCCCCGCGCCACGGACACGGCTATGAACGACGCCGAGGCACGCGCCATTAACCGGCGCCTCGGCGTCACCATGGACTCGGCCGATGCGGTGGCCGCGGAAATCCTCGACGCAATGGCAAGCAGGAGCCGGGAGCGCTATATCGGCTGGCCGGAGAAAATGTTCGTACGCATTAACGCGCTGTTTCCGGGTCTCGTCGACCGGGCCCTTGCGAAACAGCGACTGGTTCTCACTGAAAACGATGCGCCGGCGGATACTCTGGCGCTGAGCAACGGAGTCAAGCAATGACACACCTATTCTGGCATTCCTCCCCTGGCGCGCGGGCCCTGCTCCTGGCTGCTGCGCTTCTGTTGAACGGCGCCCAGGCGGCCCTTGCGGACGAATCCTTCGACCGGCAACTGCTGGATATCCAGAACCGCTGGGCTGAGGCCAACTATAGAGCTGACGGCCGGACGCAAAAGCAGGCATTCGACGCGCTGCTGGAAGACGCGCGAGCCTTCGAGTCGGCGCATCCGGATCGGGCCGAAGCCCGGGTCTGGCACGGCATCGTGGCGAGCAGCTATGCCGGCGTGAAGGGGCCATTCGGCGCGCTGGCGCTCGCGAAAGAGGCGAGGGCTGCACTGGAGGCCGCGGAAGGGCTCGATCCGTCGGTCCTCGACGGCTCCGTTTACACGAGCCTGGGCGCGCTCTACTACAAGGTGCCCGGTGGCATGATCGGATTCGGCGACCGGGACAAGGCGCGTGACTACCTCCAGAAGGCGCTCGAGGCCAACCCGGCCGGCATGGACCCGAACTATTTCTACGCCGAATTCATGTTCGAACAGGACGAGTATGATGCGGCCCGCGAGGCGCTGCTGCGTGCCCGGAATGCGCCACCGCGACCGGCGCGCCCGCTGGCCGACCAGGGCCGTCGTATCGAGGTCGACGCGCTGCTGGAAAAGGTGAACGCGAAGCTCGGGCGCGAGGGCTGATCGCCGCGCGCAACGGATACGGTTGCCCCCCCGGCGGCGTCCGTCGAGTCCCCGGATCGCGGACGCCGCTTTTTGTGCCTGGCGCAGCCGGGGCAGCACCATTACCTGCCGGGTAATTGCGGGAACGACCCGGGCCCGTCACCATGGCGAACCGTCCGATCGGAGGTCTCGCATGAAAAACTTCTACCTGTTGCTCGCAATTTCCGGCGCGGTTATTCCCTATGCGTTCTTCGTACAGCACTTCGGTACGGAGGGATATGCGCTGCCAGCCTTCCTCGCCGCCGTACTTGCTACGCCGGCCGCCTCGGGTTTCGCCGCCGACCTCATCATCTCGTCGCTGGTCTTCTGGTTCTGGATGTTCTCGGCCGGCGCGAACGCACCAAAGCCCTGGGCGTTCATGGTCCTCAACCTGCTGATCGGCCTGTCCTGCGCGCTGCCGGCCTACCTGTACTGGCGGGAGCGGCGCGCGGCCTGAGCGGCGGTGCCGGCGCCGTAGGCAATCGCGCCCTTCGGTTGCGGCGCTGCAGGCGGATGAGGCATATAGTAACCTGAAGTGTTTTCTGGAAAAGATCTGTAATTGATTGTTTTAAAATTACTTGCTTAGACCAACTTCTGCGAGCAGGGTCAACAGGCCGATCTGGATGCCGACCTGCCCGTCCTTGTTCTGCCACCACTCGCCGGGCGCGTGCGCGTCGCCGCCGACGCCGCCCCGGCTCATCGTCACGGCCGGTATACCCTTGGAGATCGGCAGGTTCGAGTCGGTCGACGAAATGCGGAGCTGCGGCTCGATGCCGAAAGCGCTGGTTGCCGCCAGGGCCCGCTGCACGAGGGCTGCGCTGACGTCGCCCTTGGCCGCCGGCCGCGTGCCGACCCGGTCCACGTCGACGGTCAGCTCCGGCCCCTCCGTCCTGTCGGCGTTTTCCTCCTGCAGCGCCTGCTCGACCGCGGCCTGCAGGATTGCGTCGATAGCGTCGATCTTCGACTGGTCGCCGGAACGGATGTCGATCTCGGCCCAGGACTCGAACGGCACCGAGTTCACCGAGGTGCCGCCGCCGATCCGGCCGACGTTGTAACTCGACTTCTCGCCGCTGGCGGTGATCGCAATGGCGTTCTGGTCGAACAGCGCGATCGCCCGACCGAGCGCGTGATGGGGGTTGGCGGTGCCGAATGCGCCCCAGGAATGGCCGCCCGGCCCTTTGTAGGTGATCCGGTAACGATGCGAACCGACGCCGCCGTAGACAATCCGGTCCGACTCGCCGCCGTCGACCGCGATCATTGCGTCGATTTTCTCGGCGCCCTCGCGGAAGAGGTGCTTGACGCCCCGCAGGTCGCCGAGACCTTCCTCGCCGACATTACCGACGAACAGGATGTCCGCCTCGGTCTCGATGCCCGCGTGTTGCATGGCGCGCAGCACGCCGAGCACGACCACGAGACCGCGCGTGTTATCACCGATGCCCGGCGCGTACATCTTGTCGTCGTCGAAGCGAACGGTGACGTCGGTATCCTCCGGGAAAACGGTGTCCAGGTGCCCGGTATATGCCACGATGCGATCGCCTCTGCGGCCCGGTCGGCGCCCGACCGCATTGCCGACCGCGTCGATCGTCACGTCTGTCAGGCCGGCTTCCCGCAACAATTCGGCAAATCGTGCCGCCCGCCTGTCTTCCTTGAACGGTGGTGCCGGGATCTCGGTCAGCTCGATCAGGTCGGTCCGGTGCCGGGGTTCCAGCGCCACGATATGTTCCATCGCCGCCTGCACCCGCGAATCAGCACGTAACGCTGCGATTTCTTCTACGTATTGCGACTGGATATCGACCTCGACGTCGCCCTGCGCGGCGCCAATGGCCGGGACGATGAGCGGCGGCAGTGTGGCGGCGACGGCCAGTGCGTGGCGGATCGATAGCGTCATGTCGGGTCCTCGGTGGTTCGGGATGGTTCTCGGTGTCAGTCGTCGTTCAGCAGTACGTAGCCGATGCCTCGCCGGAATTCGATCTCCGTACCGAAAGGCGCCGACAGGTTGACGAGATCGCCGAGGATCTTCTCGGCGAGTTCGCCCTGGGCGAGTACAGGACGGCCGCGGACCTGCCGGGGCAAGCCGTAGCCCAGTGAAATCGGGTAGAGCGCCAGCTCCCTGAGCGAATCGCCACGGAAGACCGGCACCGCGACGACCGCTTCCCATATCTCGGGAATGGCAGGGAAGCCTTCGGTGTCGTTCTTGTAACGGGCGTCGTTGAAGTCGCCGAGATGAGCGGTTTCGCCGAGCTTGTAGGTCTCGTAGTTCTCGGACGGCAGCCGGAGCAGCGTCTCGTTCTGGAAGATGAAATCGCCCAGGCTGTAAAGGATCGGCCGGCCCGAGTAAATTTCGATGCCGCGCAATGCGTGCGGGCCGTGGCCGACGAACACGTCGGCGCCGGCATCGATCATCGCCCGGGCGAAGACCGGCAGGAACCCGGCTGGAATTTCGCGTCGGCCGCCATGCTCGTGGGCGTGAATCGTCACGATCACGTAGTCCGCGACCCGGCTCGCGTTATTGACGACCGACGCAATCTCCTCGACGTCGCGCTTGTTCGCCTCGGTCCTGATGCCGGGTTCATCGCCCGGTGCGAACCACTGGTTGAACAGCTGGACCTGGCCCGGTTTGCCCTCGTCCGTGCCGGCCGGTTGGCCGTCCTGGTCTGTGAACAGCCCGAGCGTGTCGCCGAGTTCCTTCAAGGCTGCGAATTCCGCTTCGGCGAGCACGTAGGTCGTCGAAAAACGCAGCGGGTTCAATCCCGGGCGCGCGGGGACATCGTCGCGAGAGCGACCGGCCGCCATGTGGCGCGCGAAGCTCGAAGCGACCGAAACGAGTGCGACCCGGGCCTTCGGCGTCTCCAGGAACCTGGCCTCGCGGGCCTCGGCCAGGCTTCCCCCGACGCCGGCCTGCAGGATGCCGGCCTCCGCAACGTAGCGGGTCGTCAGATCCATGCCGAGCACG